>CAYQDC010000015.1:0-32281 GCA_964416205.1 uncultured Acetobacter sp.
CCAAAGTCTTACCAATCAGTGCTCTCAGGCGAGCATGATATACATCATACACATTGGTAATCCGTGCCTCTGCCTCTTTATAAGAAATTTTGTTGGCATAGATGAGCCTGCTGTCAGCCGTAACTTTATGGATAATGCCAAGTCCGTAGCGCGAACGCTGTTGATTAAGCCCAATATCCTCACGAGGATAATCAAAAAACATATTAGGGTCAATTTCAACCTTTGCTCGATTCACATCTATAAAAGCACGGTTGAGATTGAGTTTCAATGCAGCAATTCCCGCCTCATGGATAGCTGGTTCCAGCAAATCATACACATAAATATCCTCATTTTTGCGCAAAACGGAAACATCATGCTGCACCACCTGCAAAAATTCTTCGGGAAAAACCGTTCCGCAGTGTGGAATAGACAATACAAGCGGATATTTCACCTCATCGGTATTAAACTCATCCATCACCTTTAATTTGCCGTAATTCACACGGAAATCAATATTTTCGCTCATTTTTTCTCTTTATTGTTACCAAATTCAAACACAATTGCAACAAAGTTATACACAGCAAAAGTTAACGTTTCAATAATTTTTGCAAAAACAACAAAAAACGCTTGCAAACAAAAAAATGTATGATAAAAAAAACAACGTTTTACGATTGATAGTTTGTTACTTAATGAACCGGACCGTTAGTTTAAAAGTAGAACGCATCCTTGACATGGATGTAGCAGAGGAGCGTTACCTCTACGGTCCACCATTTACAAAGCCGCAGTTTTCCTACATTTTTTGTATTTCCAAGTAAATTATAAACATAAGAACAAAATGTCAAATTATGCAAAAAAAGCCCATATTTTTACACAAAGTTTCACAAAACTTACACAATTTTCACACAATCATCTTCCACGATTCTTCAAAATATTATCCACGAATAAAATAGTGTATAACAGAATTAACACTAAACAATTTGTATAAAAAAATCAATTTTTTTATACATAACTTTGCCCTTATCTTTTTTTGCCCCGCAAAGCACCCAACATTGCCAGTGTGTCAGCCAGCTTGTTATTTCCGGCGTGTTCATTCCTGCGGTTGATATACGTTTTAACCTCCGCAAGCCCTTGAGCCACAAAGTCGCTTCTGCTCAGAAATCCGTACTCCCACTCTGCACATTTCTGGCAAGCCTGACGCAATGCCTCATCAAAATCATCCCCCTTTTTTGACCAACTTTTCCGAATCCAAAAAGATATACAGATTATGCCACATATCCCTAACGTTATGTCATTCTGAAATATGGCTAAAGGAAATTCCGATTTGATATTTCCTTGAGATTGATAGGAAATTTGATACTATTCGCAGATATTTTTCAAAATCTCAACAACGATTTTGTATTATGATTCATAACAGTCGGAAACATCTGCGTTAGTAAACGTTACATCTGGCTTAACCGAAGCGCGTCAGTAACGCCCCAACACACCAACAAAAACCGTTACCTCTGCAACTCATCGTTTTCCTGCCGTTGGAACACTCCCTCACTACGCCGGATAAAATCAACCACATCTTTCGCCGCCCGTTGTGCATCACAAAAATCAACCGTCAGACCGTTCAATTTACACACACCGCTACCAATATCATATTTACAATATGGCGTAACAAAATATCGTCCATAAACATTAGAATCATCAATATGAAACTGAATATTTTCCGCTGCACAATACTCAGCTTTAGCCTTATTCCACAACAGCGGCTCCACCTTAAAACTGCCATCGTCAAAAAATTCAACTTTCCCCTGTTGTTCATAAAAATCAAGTACCGCCCATACCTTATCATATTCAATCCGGTATTTTTGCAGATACGTCTCAATATCTTTTTTTGAACCGCCGGTTATCACATACACTTCCACACCTCTTTGACGGATAGCATGACAAAAGGCAGCAAAAAGCTCCGGCGCCGCCGAAATAACCCCATGAAAATCTATACCTACCTTATCTACCAATTTCTTTCTCCTCACATCCGGCGCCACCATCCCGCATTCCACTCTCTATCCCGTCGCAAACCTTCCAGATAACACCATGTTTTTTCTCTCAATCGTTGGAAGAAAACAATTCTTTCAACGAATTCGGAGCCAAAGTTGACAATGGATTAATGGAAATTTTCGGCGCCTCAAGATTCCCCTCTACACTGTAATTGGTGGCAAATACAGTTCCGTCTTTACCCGCCAGCAACTTCCCTACCAGCGGAATATTGCCGATAAAAGTATTGAGTCCATACGCCGGAATCACCATACCTTTCGCCTTCACATCCTCATCTACCATATTATACTGCCCATTCATTGTCACACCTAACACCGTTCCAAACATACGCGCATCCTCGGTTTCCAAATTCTTAGTTGAAAACGTATAAGTGAAAGGCATATTTAAGTGCGTAAACGTCAATCCTTCACCTGTCAACATATCCACAAAGCCTGATAACGATGCCACACTCAACACTTTAGCAAAAACCGGCATATTGACTAGGGCAAAATCACGAACACTGGCATGTCCACGAAAATTCTTGTATTTGTCACGCTTTGCTTCAATTTTCAAATTACCACCTTTCATATTATCATACAAGCGCAACACTTTAAGAGTACTTCCTGCATTATTGGAATCAATAGTCAGCATATATTCTTCACCGCGTGGTTCAAAACTCAGTTTCATTTTAACATCGCGGCTGAAACCGTAATCACCAACCATATTCATTCGGTGCAATCCTATTCCATTACGTAGTTCAACCTTACCTGCAAAATTGGTAATCGGTACCACCGCATTCGTCCACAACTTATTTACCCCAATGACAATATCGGTATCTATTACATCTTCCAGCGGATCTTTAAGACTCTTAGCCTTTTTCTTCGCTTGACTGTCTTTCTTTTTCTTGTCAAAAAACTCCGTCAGATCATAAGAATCACCAGAAACCGTCACTTTTAGTGCCAAATGCGGATCATAGCTAAAATCCACCCGCGCCTTGGCAAAAACCTTGGGCGCTTTAATCTCGGAAACATCAATTTCCTTAAGCTGCCCGGCACTATCAGTCGTCATTTTTCCAGTCGCCGAAAATAGAGATTTGATAAGCTGAAAATAAGTAACTTCCTGCAGTTTACCGTCTTTTATCAACATTGTCGCCTTAGCACGACAAGGTTCACCTTTTTCTTTGGCAAAACCCAGAAAAGCATAATCCATCGCTATATCTTTAAGAGAACCATCCACAGTTAGTTCAATTCTCCCGTCATTCAAGAAAGTAACCGTCGCGCGTAAATCGGAACTGCCTGTAAAATACGGTGCCGCTAAAATTTCGCTTTCAATGCCCAGTATCTTCAACACTTGATCATCTACTTTAACATCAGCAACAATTCGGCTCCTGTAATTAGTATCGTTAAAATTCTCTTTCATCGCCAGCGTTAGAGGTATTCCCTGATATTTGGCGACACCGGTCAGCTCAAATCCCTGTTCGGTAACTTTGAGCTGCAATTCATCAGCAACAAAGGTCCTCCCATCTTCCAACCCAAGATATTCAACCTGTCTCAGTTCACCATTGACTTCTACTTTCAACTCTTCCGGACGGATATCCTTTTTTAACTCAAAATCCAATTTAAGATTAATATCAACATCGCCAGCCACCAAATCAGGATCAACTCCCATTTCCTTAGTAAAACCAAGAGGTTCGTGGCCAATCAGCTTCAACGCATCTGTAATCGTGGAATTACCAGTCAGATCAATTTTGATATAATTGTTATACTTTCCCAGATCATACAAAAGCACATTACCACCAGTCAAAATCACATTATCAGAAACGCCTTTAGCTATCTTAATGTTGATTTTATCCTGAAAAAACTGCGCCGATCCATACACATTACGGATAATAGGCATCCCCGACAGATAATACAGATTGGCATCAGCAAAACCAACTTCTCCTGCCAAATTCAACAACCCAAAACTATTCGCCTTGTCGTCCCAACCAAAATCAAACGTAAAATCGCCACTAGTAACCGCACCACCATACAGACTATCTTTACACCACTCCCAAGCATTCTCGCCCAGATAACGCGGCCACAAAAACGACAACTCGTCCATCTCAAAAGCACCAATCTGTGCCCGAAAACTGAGTTTAAAATTCTCAAGATTCCCCTTAAAAAAATAATCCTTAAAACCAGATGCCAACAGACTAAGCTGCGCCTGTTTATTGTCAAAATTAAATATCGCTTTATCAATGGCTACCTTATCTAAACCACCATGCAGCTGCCCTTCCAAATTAAAAGAAGACACATCATAGTCAAAATCTTCACTGTCACCAAAACCAATTTTGCCGTGCCCGCCCTCTATCGCAAACGTAACATCTTTGATACTTTCACCGAGATTGTCGATAAAATGCGCTTTATCTTTTAAAACATTGCCAAAATCAACCAATGCGGAAACCTTACCGCTAACAGGAATGTCAACCATCCGCAGACTGCCTTTTTCTGACATCAAGATATCATATAAGTCGGTAATAACAAAATCCGAAAAATTAAGCGTGTAATGAAGCTCATCATTTCTGATACGATATTTAAGTGTCATATCCAATGCCGACGCCCGATTGTCAAACTGCACCGCGCTGTCAGCTTTGAGCACAATATCCACCACCCCGCGTTCAAAGCTGAAATTCATATCAGCAAACGTAAACTGTCGTCCAGTCTCAGCCTCAGTCACCTGCAACGTAGCATCGGTCATGATAATAGTATTGATAAAGCTTTCCAGATATAACTGCCCTGACGAATTAAAACGTTCCAAAAAATCTTCAACCTGTTCAAAATAAAACTGCATTTTTTTCAAATTATGCCGCGCCCGCCAATGTTCGATTCTTTTTTCATCATCAGACAGTGCTTTCCATACCTCCCGCCACTGTTGCTTTTTCTCGTCAGATATATCACCATCACGATGTTTAGTCATCCGTTTTGTCCGCAACGTATCATCTACAGCCTTTTGGGTATCATCAGATTGCATCGTCTCTTCGTTTTTCAGTCCATAAGAAGCCACTATCTGCATTGTCGGTTGTTCAATCATCACCGAGCTGGGCGCCAACATTCCCTTCAGCAAAGCCCGCGCCGAAAAAGATAGCGCCAATCGTGGCGCATCCACCCGATACGCCCCATCTTTATCTTTAAAGGAAACATCTTTGGCTATAATCTTTACTGGTTGCACCGAATGTACCAATTCCAAATTGACAGCCCCAACATTAAGATCATATTCAGCCGTTTCATTGGTCAATGCCTGAATAATATACGGCCGTAAAAAATTAACTTTAATCGGCCCCTTACCCAAATGCCACAACAAAACCAATAGTGCAATGAGCGACAACGCACTGGCATAATCCCAAAACAGGGAGAAAAAACGCAACTTTCTGCTTTTGGTACTCAAAACAACTCCTTAAACAAGATATGCTTACCATACTCCGACCATAATGTAAACACCTTTTTACCCCTCATCCACGTCAAAAGGCAAAAAAATTCACTCCACTCTTGCATGCCCCGATACTTATTTTTTGCTTCTGCCAGAAACAACAAAATACCACCAGTAACAGACACAAAAAAGCAGCACAATACCTCCTTTCTGATTTCATTTGCCTTTGCTCTGCCAGAGTATAAATCGACAACCGCACAGCACGTACAATACCTCCAGTATTTAAGACCCATCTGAAATTAAATTTCAGCCACTCCTTAAACCCCTGCCTATTAAATAAATGAAGTACGTTTAAGCTTATTAGCAGATCATTCCTATACACAGCTGTTTCAGCTTTTTCTGAGCAAATACAAATTTCTATCCCATCAGATCCAGCTGTAATTCATCATAAGCGTCACGCTTCTTCGTTCACAACTTTCAAAAAAAAACACTATTGCTGACAATCCGGACAAAACATAAAAAAATAAATTTAGATAAAACATAAAAATAACTTCACTGGCTTAAATTTGTATCAAATCTTCCCCATGCCATCAAAAGTTATTGACAAATTTTCCCATTCAAACTTTCGTTGCTCTTGCACCAGTCAGAAATATGTTTTACTTTATTCTTCTTTCTGCCCTGAAGTTTTTTTCTAAACATGACCTCAATCTATGGCAACTTGGCGCCAAATCATTTTCAATCAATCTTCCTTTTCCATCTTACATCTTCCCGCCAAAATCAGATCGTTGCCGATATATCACAAAACATTTCCTATATAACACAAAACTGTGCAAGACCGTGCTTTAAGCTTGCCCCAAACTGCCATCAGGCTTATACTGCCAGCATAAACAAAACCAAAGGATTAACCATGAATAAATATAATTTTGTCAACGAACTATCACGTTGCCTCGGTTGCCGTACCAAGCCATGTGAAAAAGCCTGCCCATTAGGCGTTTCGCCACATGATTTCATTGCCACTGCCAAAAACGGGGATAACCAAACAGCCGCTACCATGATTGCCGAACGCAACCCGTTGTCAGAAACCTGTGGCCATGTCTGCCCCGACCGATTTTGCCAAAAGGTATGCCTTCGCACCCGTATAGACAAAGCTCTGGAAATTCCATGCCTGCAAGCGACCATTATCCACAAAGGCAGCCTACCTCCGCTCAACCTACCGCCGGCAAAAGATACTGTTCCACTCCCCAAAGCAGCCATCATCGGTGGCGGGCCAGCCGGTCTTGGCGCTCTGCACGAATTTTTGCTACACGGTTGGCAAGTAGATTTATATGAAAAAAACTCTCGGCTCGGCGGTGCAGCACGCCTTATTCCCGAATACCGCCTGCCCCAGACAATTCTTGATACCGAAATTACTCGTTTAACCGCAAACAACCGTGTTACGCTACACCTGAATACCGCCATCAATGATATAAATGCGCTCGTTCCCGATTATGATGCCGTTGTTGCCGCTTTGGGCGAACCTCTGCCTCGCCGACTCGGCATACGCGGAGAAGAAGTAACCATACTTTACGCTGATTATCTTTCAGCACCTGCACATGTCAACAGTCGAAAAGCAGCTGTCATCGGTGGTGGCGAAGTTGCCTTGGACTGCGCTCTAACACTAAAAAGACAAGGCTGTCCGCAAGTAGAAATGTTTGTCCGCCGCCGTCGGGAGGATATGCGCATTATGGCACGCGACCAGGTAGCACTTGATGCAAACGGTATAACCGTCCGCGAGCTTACCTCCGTAACGGAAATTTCTCCAGACGGCAAAAACGGATATCTTTTACACACCATCACCAACCGCATCAATAACACTGGCCACGCTGAAGCAATTCCAGAAACAAATCAAGAACTAAACAACTATGATATAATAATTATGGCACTCGGCTCATACTTCCCCAAAGAAGACATACCCCAAGGTATTGAAATTGCCGGCGACATGACTGGTATCTGCGGCACCGTGGTTCAGGCGCTGGCCTCCGGTATGAAAGCCGCCCGACGCCAAATTGCAACCTATGCCGCCCCAAAGGAGGTAAAATGAAAATCACGCTAGGCGTCATCGGTAAATGCAAAGCCAATTCTCCGGAAGGAGAAATCATCAGACGTTATGCCAAACGGATGAAGTGGTCGCTGAATATCAAAGAAAAAGACAATTCCACCCCAAAAGAAGAAGCCGACTTTTTGCAAAGCTGTATTTCCCCCAGTGCCAAAGTCGTGGTTCTGGACGAACGCGGCAAAAATATGACCAGCCCCGAACTTGCCAGCGTTTTAGAAAACTGGATGCTCTCTGGCTGTTCGGAAATCTGCTTTTTAATCGGCGGCGCTAACGGACATCTGGAAGCTACACGGCAAAAAGCAGATTTGCTGCTGTCTTTCGGCAAATTGACCTTACCGCATATTTTAATGCGAGCCGTCTTATCCGAACAGATTTACCGCTTGGAAACAATCATCGAAGGGCATCCCTACCATCGCACCTAACAGCTATTCTCTTCTTTACTTCCGCACCAGACAGTAAACAAATACTTACCAGCGTACCGAACGGCACCTCAGTAGCCACACAACTTTTCGTTGTAAAATAGTTTGACTTTACCTACTAATACCGTCCAATATTCTGGAAAATCTAAGCCTCTACTATTATTCACCTTTAATTCTATAATCATGAAGAGAAAAAACTATTTTGGTTTAACCACAATCATACAGAAACTGCCTTATCAGCATTCACCACTACCAAAACTAATTGACATCACCAGCAAACTCGCTACTTTATGCCTTGATCTCGCTGTCATCGGATACCATGCTCTTGGACACAGCACATTTACCTTCTAACACGGCTCCAGGTTCAATCGCAATGGTTTTATAAACAGAATCCCCAATAAATGTCGCTGTCCCGGCAATAAACAAACTTTCCACTGCCAAAGAACCATTAAGTGTGCCATATAATTCCAGACTTCGCGCTTTTATTTTACCCACCACCGAACCAGTACTGCCGATAACCAACTCCCGACAGGTAACATCGCCTTCCAGTCGCCCATCAATATGAATAACATCCCCTTCAGTAATATTACCAACGATTTTCGTCCCAGCACTGATGATACACGGCACCACACTCTTTTCTCCGCGCATCAACTTTGCCATTTTTAAAAATAAAACTTTTTTTAAATTTTTCATCTGTTTAAACTTCCATTCCATCTTATACAATCCCTCACTCCGATTAAACTCATATTGCCTTAATAAACACCATGGGATTCATCGGTACACCATCATACAAAACCTCATAGTGCAAATGTGCCCCTGTAGAACGCCCCGTACTACCTACCTCACCGATAGCTTGTCCCCGTGTAACCGTATCACCGCGCTTGACATAAATTTTATTCATATGCCCATATTTGGTTTTAAATCCATTTCCATGATCAATTTCCACCAATTTTCCATAACCGCCCGCCACCTCGGCACGGGTAACCTTCCCATCTGCCATAGTTTTAATTTTATTACCTTTATTAGATGCTAAATCCACACCTTTATGTATGGCACTACGAGCATTAAACGGATCAGTACGTTTACCGAAAGACGAAGAAAGCCAATATGTCCATACCGGCTTACCCAAAGGAACACGTTTCAACGCTTCGGTCAAATAAGCAGTATCATCCACCACTGCAAACGTTTTTTGTACCTGTTCCAACAATTCGACATCTTGCCCCATCACCGAATTGCTGGGAATATATCCACCTCCCTTGCTGTCCTTCTTGGAATTAGCCAGAGGATTATAATATTTGCCACGTTTTTTGAGCTCACGATTAACCGTAGACAGCGTTGTCTTAATTTTATCCATATCTTTATTTGAAATCGTTTCCACTTTTTTCAAAATATCCAACTCAAAAGCCTGTAACTCCCGCACAGCCTCTTCCAGATGCGCGACTTTTTCCTCTAACAACTTTTTCTCTTCAATCGCCAGGTCACGACGAATAACAGCATCTTTCAATGCATTCTTTTTACTAAAATCCTGTTCGTTAATCAAGCCTTCCTGAGCCGTAATCCGGCGGATTTTTTCTTCAATAACCTCGGCTTGTTTCAAATAAGCATTTATTCTATCGCTTTTGTTCTCCGACGTTTTGCCGAAATTTTCCATCAACGCTGAAATATTCTTATGCACAATAACAAAATCGCTTATTAAATCAACATAAGCGCTACGAGTTTCACCCAGCTTCCGTTCCTGATAAGAAATAATCTTGTTCGACACCGCATACATCTGATACGACCGAGCCACCCAAATGCCGAACACCAACATCAACACAAACACAATCCATTGCAGTTTCGGCGACATTTTAAAAACCTTCGTCTGTCCGTTGGAACGGATAATAAACTCCTTTTCGGAAAAGAACGATCTGTTTTCCGCCGATTGATAACTGACCGTTTTCGGTCTTCTTGGTCTTCTTTTGTATCTCAATGGTAAAACCTAATTCCTTAATACCTTGTCTAATACATTTGCTCCCAGCGCAAATTTAACCAACAACGTTTATTATAACAATTATTCTCATACTTGGCAATTTCTTTTTACTGTTTATCAATATCTTTATCCAATATCACATATTCGCCGTTACCAACCATATTCAGTACAATACGAGCCCTTTCCTCCAGATAATCCAGATCCAAAGATTTCTCAGACAGCATGGCCACTCTACTCTCCAGCCTTTTTTTAATAGAGGCATATCTTTCCTTTTCAGCCTGAGCAGCCTCCACCTTACCTTTCAGATAAAGATACCGGAAAAATCCCCGATCTCCTTTAATAGCATTGATGGCAAAATAAAAAGAGAATACACCCAAAATAATCATCAGTCCGGATTTTTTCACCTTGTCCCAAATATCATTTAACGTATTCATCTATCCATCCGTCTTCCCAACTAACCGTATAAACACTCACTACGGTATTGTCACTGTAGCAAAACCCGATGCGCAACTTTAAACATTAGATAGATTAAATACGGCATATATGGTTAAAAAATAGTTAGGCTCCACTCAAAGATACAAAAAAACCACTGTCAACACCTGTTTTCACGAATAACACAAAATGCATCAGTTCATCTTTAATACATTCGCCTGCACCAACCCTTTTATCTGAAAACTATCGTTAACGTCCAGCTTTCAGTCCACCGTGCACTTCAAAAATGCGCACACCTCCAGCGGCATCAAAACTCTTCGGCATTCTCCGCCGCACAGCACTGTTTACTGCCTCCACTGTAACCGCCGCCACCAATGCCTGTCGTTGCTTTAAAAAATCTTTACCAAGCTGCCAATATTGCATTCGCTCCAGCATATCGGCAATATTTAGCAAACTGTTAAATCGTAAATTAAACGATGCCAGCAAACTCTTTTTTGCCCGCGCCAATTCTTCGCTACTCACACCGTTATCATAAAAAGCCTGATACTCTGTCGCAACAATTTCCATAATCTTATCTACATTTTCCGGCGTTGCCGAAAACTCCACTTGCCACAGATTAATAGCATCACTAACGGTAAAAGCACTGTAAACACCATACGTCAGTCCTTCTTTTTCGCGAACAGCGCGACTTAAACGGGAAGAAAGCCCAGCTCCACCAAAAATATAATCCGCAACATACAGAGGATAAAAATCTTTATCCGAACGAGATATTCCCTGTGTTACAGCCATCACAAAACTCTGCGCCGAAACCGGAGAAACTTCTACCGCCAGCTCCCGATTAAAATTCGGTTTAAATTCCATTAAACCGCCTACCTGCGCTTCATCAGGCAAATCACCAAAGACACGGCTCAAAAAAGCCTCCACTTCAGCTTTATCCATATCTCCCGCAATCCCGACTGTCAGATTGTCTTTTCCCATAACAGCCTTAAGATACGCACGAATATCGGTAGCACTGACAGCCCCAAGCACTTTATCATCGGGCACAGGCGCCTTTCCGTAAGGGTGCTCGCCGTAAAACTCTCGACGAACGAGCCTTGCCAACTGATATCCAGGCTTCTCTTCCTGTTGCTGTCTTAGCATAGCCAGCTGACGCCGTGCTAACATCATATCCTCGCGCTTAAGCTGTGGTACATACATAACCGCACGCAAAACATCCATCGCCTCCTTTTCAAAGTCTTTGACATAGCTAAGTGAAAAAATCAGATTGTCAATCCCTGCCGACACCTGCAGACGTATTCCTTTTTCTTTCATAATTTCGCGTAATTCCCGCCGGGAAAAAGATCCAGCTCCATCCAGCAAAACGCTCTCCATCATCAGTGCCATGCCGGGCTTTATCTCATAGGCACTCCCTGCCCGGGCAAAACGAAACGTAACCGCAACCAGTGGCACACTGTGTTCTTCCATCAGATACGCACTGACTTTTCCGTTTAACGCCGATACTTCGCATACCTCACCTTTAAATGTCCGTTCTTTCAATTTAGACTGCGCCAGCAGACGTTCAGCATCAAAAACCGGTTCCAGGTACCACGCTTTCCACGCCACCACACAGATAATCACCGTTATCAAAAGCATTATAACCTGTCGCCAGCTTTCAGATTTAATCTGCATTTTTGCCTCTCTGCACCGTCTCAACCACACCACCCGATGCCGACTCTTTGCCTGTCAAAAAGCCGGTAACCCGAACCTCCGCCGCAACAACTTTTTGCCAAACCGCAAACACATCGTCAAGCACAACTGCCCGAATGGCCGCATCATAATCAACAATTTCATCAGCCGTATATCCTGCCAGCAACATACCGCCGACAAAATGTGCCGCTGAACGCGGATTTTCCTGTAAATATATTGCATCGCCGACTACCCGGTTTTTAATTTTATCCAGTTTTTCTGGCGACAAATCGGCAACCGCCTTATCCATTACCTTACCGATAAGTTCTTTTATTGCCCTAACCGGACACCTGTCTCGCCCATCCACTGCCAACCATTCCGGCGCTGGCGTAGCATAAATATCAAATGCCCCGCCCAGTTCAGGATTATATGAAAAACCGACATCAATTCCCAACAACTGTTTACCGCGATAAACCAAATCATCATAAAGTCGAGCACTGTCATCACCGGTCAGATATTCCACCAATATATCCAACGCTCGTATATCATTCTTGCTGAAAGCTCCTGCCTCCAACCGAAAAGAATCAGTATAACGTGGCTGCTGCACACCTTCAATTTGCATAGCTGTTTCCACATCTACTGCCCGGCTTTTTTCAATCGTCAATACAGGTACCTGGTTCTGCGGGTTATCCAGCTTCCCGAAATATTTCTGCACCAAATCCCGAACTTCCGCCGCATCGATATCCCCTGCCAACACCAACAGCGCATTATCTGGCCGATAATATTGCCGGTAAAAAGCTTCAACATCATCTTTCGTCAGAGAGCGAATTTCCGACGGACTTCCGCTGACCGGATTACTCAGTGGATGATCTTGCCACAAAAGTTTATTAAGCATTTCATAAAACAACGGCACAGGATTGGTTTCAAATCGCTGCTTTCTTTCCTGCAAAACAATATCTTGCTCGACGGCAAAGGCCTCATCACTGATATCTAGTCCATGCATTCTATCAGCTTCCAACGCCATCATTAGTTCTAACTTGGCAACATCGGAAAATTCATAATATACCGTTTTATCATAAGTGGTATAGGCATTACCGGCAGCACCATGTTCTTCTGTCAGTCGGTTAAAAGCCTGATCAGGCACGCGTTTCGTTCCACGAAACATCAGATGTTCCAACAGATGAGCTACCCCTCCTTTGCCTTTCGGATCATTGGCCGATCCAACCTTATAATACAGCATTTGCAACACGACCGGTGCTTTTCGATTTTCAACCACGGCAACCTGCAATCCGTTGCCAAGTTCAAAATAATCCAGTTTCATCAACCGCGCTTCTGCCACTCCACTGTTCAAAAACAAACACAATGCCAGCACCCTGAAAAGAACCACCTTTCGTATCTTGCAGAAAAAATTCCCCTTTCCAGCCAACTGCTCTTGTCTTATCTGTTCATATAAATCCGTTTCAGCCATATACCGCCTCAAATTTTAGTCGCCTTTGCATAACATGCGATACAAGCCAGCCTTTTATCGCGGACGCACATCAAAATCCGGTGGCAACACCAGCCGATCTCGTTTGGCCACTTGCGTTTCATCTGGCGTAGATCTGGCCATTCCTAGATCTTTTTTGGTCAGTCCACAACATGATAAAAACAACATAGCTACAAATAAAATGAACACTTTCCTCATCTTTATCTTCCTTTACATTCACAGTAGTTACCTCTTAATCAAGACGCATCTTGCATCCGACATCGATTTATAATAAAACAGGCTCAGAACGACTTGCCATTTACCAGTAGAATATTTTTCTCGGCCTACTGCTTGTTCTTGCTTTTCACATCCAGAACATTGCCCGCATCATCTTGTCGCCCGTTTTGTTCTTCCTGACGATTGATAAAAAAACCGTCAAAAACAATCAGCAACGCACCGATGCATATAAAGCTGTCCGCTAGATTAAACGCTGGCCAATGATATTGACCACAATGAAAATCCAAAAAGTCAAACACTGCACTGAGGCGTATTCGGTCAAGTACATTACCGATGGCTCCGCCAATAACCATCCCGAGCGAAATTTGCACCAGCAAATTCTTTTCACATTTCAGCCAATACAGCAAAAAACCAACAACCAGCAACGAAAAAGCCGATAGGATATAAACCCCATCACTGCCCAAATTATTAAACATGGAAAAGCTGACACCTGTATTCCACGCAGAGACCAGATTAAAAAAGGGCGCAACCTCAACAATTGGTTGCGTTTTTGACAAATAACCGAAAATAACCCCCTTTGATACCTGATCCAAAACAATCGCGACTGCAGCTGTTCCCAATCCTATTAACACAAACCCCCCTTTACTGCTTATTTTTAAAAATAATCAAGAAATTATCCCTTTTCGCATAAACATAGCATGTTTTTTTTATCCTCCAAGCATTATTTGCCGTTTTCCCCAACCTTATGAAACATGTTAAAACGCAGTCCCCAACCCGAAAGGCTTCAGTCCAAACCGAACAGCAATTGTCGCAGCAATATCGGCATAAGTTTTTCGTCGCCCGATATTCAGCGCCATCATCTGCCGACCGAACATTAACACTGGTACACACTCTCGCGTGTGATCGCTACCCACAAACGTTGGATCACAGCCATGGTCAGCCGTAATAAAAACTATATCGCCGTCACCGAGCAGAGGCTCCAACTCCGGCAGCCGGGAATCAAAATACATCAGGCCCTCGGCATAGCCTTTAACATCGCGACGATGTCCCCACATCATGTCAAAATCAACAAAATTGGTAAATATAATACCGTCATCCTCCCCCATAGCTTTCACTTCTTCCAGCGTTTTATCCCACAGTTCTTCCAGCCCGCTCGCCAAAACTTTTCTGGTCACGCCCGAACCGGCATAAATATCGGAAACTTTGCCGATAGCAGTAACATGCAGCCCCGCAGCTTTTGCAAAATCCAACAACGTCGGCTTCGGCGGATTAAGCACATAATCACGCCGTCTTTTTGTCCGCATGAAATTGCCTTTTTTTTCTCCTTCAAACGGTCGAGCAATAACCCGGGCAATACGATAAGGTCTAACCTCTTCAAACACGATTTCACAAAGATCGTATAAACGTTTCAACCCAAACTTTTCCTCATGCGCTGCAATTTGCAAGTTACTGTCTGACGAGGTATAAAAAATCGGTTTACCAGTAGCCAGGTGTTTTTCTCCCAATTCCTGAATAATAATCGTACCTGACGCAGCCTTATTGCCGAGAATACCAGGCAGTTCAGCCCGTTCACAAATACGCTGCACCAGTTCTTCAGGAAAAGATGGATATTCTGGAGGAAAATGTCCAAAATCGGACATAACCGGCACTCCAGCCATCTCCCAGTGTCCGGATATGGTATCTTTGCCAACAGAAATTTCCTCCATGCAACCATATTTGCCACGCACTGTCATTTTCACCGCCCCAGGCGCCAACGGTGCCTCTCTGCCACAAGCCAATCGACCCGCCTCTTTCAGCCCCAGTGCCTCCAGATTTGGTATACTGAATCCGTCATAATTTTCGGCAATATGCAAAAAAGTATTCGCCCCTTCGTCGCCAAAAGCAGCAGCATCTCTTGCCCCACCGACCCCAAACGAATCCATCATCAAAATAACCGCTTTCACCATAACCTGTCTCCCTATAAAAAAAGCACGCTCGTCGCATAGACACCACCGAACAGTATTGTCCAACTACCATATAATACAGTGAATTGTATGCCTCAGGTGTTTAAAAACATTTAAAACAAGCACTGCGTTTAAAGATTATTTGCCTGCCGGATATACTATATCGATCGGTATTTTTGCAATTTAATATTTTTTCCGACGTCAAAACTGTAAAGTACACATTTTATGCCTCCGACCACTACTGTCGGTTACAAAAAATACTTCATCTCGCATTTAACCACTGTTTTTTCAGCATAACTATATATCACGTCGCTTTTTTCACAACATTTCAGCCTGTGCACAAAATATTTAAATTTCTTTAAGAATATTTTATACTTCGCGTTTTATTTTCTTCTATTACCAAAAATATCTTGACAAAAAAAACAAATCAGATATTCTACTATAGAAATATAATTTTTATGCATATGAATAACTTAAATTTGATGGAAATCCCGGTTGCATATTGGCAAATTGGCGCAATTGTCATTTCCGCCATTATCCTAACGGTTCGTATTTTTTACAAAAAACATCAAAAAAGACATCAACAGGAAGCAAGTCGTATTGCTGCGCGCCTCCGTTTTGAAGTTTATCGCTAAAAAATGAAAAATAAAAAAGCCCCCGACTTTCCGATCGGCGGCTTTTTTATATCTATTTCACAGATTACCGTACAGCGACATTATTTTCCGAAGCCGGTAAGTTTTCGGATTGTCCGGCCTGTCCTGCCGTCGGACGCATAGCCGGTTTCCTTTCGACTTTTCCCGGACGAGCTTTTTCAACACGTTCCGCACGTTTCTGATGCATCTGCTGCAAAATTTCTTTCTGTTCCGCCGTCAACACGCTCTCAAACCGTGCCTTATTTTCGGCACGCAACGCATCAGCTTGCTTGCGCAACTCATCCATTTGTTTAAACAGCGGTTCCATTTTTTCCATATCTTCACGGCTAAATTCATCTATCTGCTTTTTTTGTTCATCTGTCAAACCAAGTTTTTGAACAAAATTATCTTTCATATCCTTTTGCGGATGAAATCCCGGATATTCCGGACGTCGCATATCATCGCGACGCAAATTGTCATACTGAACGTTTCGGGCAAAATTATCTTTCATATCCTTTTGCGGATGAAATCCCGGATATTCTGGACGTCGCATATCATCGCGACGCAAATCCCCATGCTGAATGTTTCTATGTTCAATACGCCCATCTTGACCATGTTCTCGCGCCCCGCGGAAATCCCCGTGGTTAAACGATGCCGGCATTGGTCTAACCTTTGCCATAATCGGATGCTCAGCTCGCCAGGATTTATGCCACTTCGCATAATCGCGTGCCGGACAAAACGTCAATGCAAAAACAGTCAACGTAACAGCCACACCAGCAACAAAAGCCCCGGCTCCTGTCAATAAAATATATTTTCTATTCTGTTCCATGGTTCATTCCTTTCATAAAAAACAATCTTCCGTCGCACCATTCTGGCTAAAAAAGCTATCTCCCAGTCAGAAAATACGACTTCAAAGTTCAAGATATGCCAACTTTTCATGCAACTTTCGTTTAGCATTAAACAGGCGCGACTTGAGCGTCCCGAGATTAATCCCCAATTTTCGCGCCGCTTCGTCATAGCTCAGGCCATCAAATTCAACCATCACCACCACTTTACGCATTTCCATCGGCAACTCGTCCACAGCTTTAAGAATAAGCCTGCACCTACATTTGAGTAACCATTCCCGTTCTGGATTATCACCTGCAACCAACTTTTCCAGACAGCCGTCTTCTTCACCAACAGTCACCGTCAATAATTTCTGGCTTTTGCTTTTAAGGTAATCTTTGCAATAATTTTCTGCCACCACCCGCACCCAGGCTCCAAATTTATCCTGTTCGCGATAGGTTGAAAACTTCTGCCAAAGGCGAATATAGATTTCCTGTTCTACATCCTCATCAGCGCGGTTTAGCATTTTTTTTACCACGCCTTTGACCAGCCTTCTGCAAAACCAGTTGACATCCTGCATCAGACAACCTCTAACAAGCCATAACCATTCAGAGGAAACGTCTCATCAGCGACAATATTATACGAAAAATACTCATCGCTTTCATACAACGCCGCATAATAAGCCTCAAACTGCACCGTACTCATAGATTGCGCCGGCATCAGAGACATTGCTCCGAACCATACACCAACAACAAGCGAGCACAACAAACTGGCAACAAGCCTACGTTTTCTGCGCCGTCGCCAATAAAGCAGTTTTGCCTCTGCCAAAAGTGCTGAAATCTTGTCCATCCTTAAACTTCCTTAATCATTTCAATTTACATTAAAGTTTAACGCTATAAAATTAAAAAAGTTCAAATTTTTCCGAAAAAAAATCAAAAACAAAAATAAGATATTGAATTAAACAAAAAAATACGACAAAGATTTTGCCGCATATATCACTGCAGATAATCGTTCAATACTAATTATTTCCTAAGCGCTACCAACCATTTATCACGTCGTACCGTTAGCGGCACCGATGCATTGGCTGAACTCGTAGATGGCAGCAGAATTTGACTTTTCGCTTCCAACAATTCTGGATAAAACCGGCGAAACAACTTATAAGCTGTCTGCCCATTAAACAACAGGCATTCAATATTCGGATACTGCGCAAACAAAACCGGAAAATCATTAGGCACCGCATTTCTAATATCCGCATCAAGACTTCCTTTGCGCCAACAGCTGGCCGCCACGTCCCAGAGCCCTGTTCCATGTGCCAGCAACAAACTGGTTTTAAAGGCATAAGGCGGAGGGTTATCCGTATCAAATACCTCTTCGTATGCTTCAAAAACAAACCGCCAAAACAGATTTTGCCGATGAGCATAATATTCTTGCGCCGCCAGCGATGCCTCACCGGGCATAGATCCGATAACCAACCGCCTTGTCTGCCCATCGACAATATATGGAAAACTCTGTAACATAATCTATCATCTCATAATAAAAACAACATCGTATGCAATGAAATACTGTTTTGGCAGACGCACACCCACGCATACATACCACCTCGAAATATCTTTTCCGGCAATAGAAGCGTACCTTGACACTCTTCTATCTCTGTTAATTAAACTTTGTCCACTCGCGCACGTTCTGCGTTAAGAAGTCCGGCAACTCATCCAACCCCGACGCACCAGACGCTTTTTTATGCCCACCACCACCAAAATTTGCCGCAATCGCCGCCACATCAACATTATCTTTTGCTGTGCGGAAAGACAAATTCCACTTACAACGCTTGTTCATTGAAAAGCTGACCATAAAATCATAATTGGCAATATTGTCCAGCGAGTCAAAAAAGTCCGACCCTGCCTGAACCATATTGGCGGCAATAAACCGCAGCCCATTATATGTACCCTCAAAAGCCATATTGCGCGACAACCGATAATCACGGTGTTTGATAAAAGCCATAATCGCCTTGCCTTTTTCCACCATCAGCGGCACATTAATCTGCCCTTCAAACAAATCGCGCCACACCCGCTCATACGGTCGGTTAACACCTAAAGACTGAAAAGCAAATTCAAACGGGCGTACCCTCTTGTCGCGTAAATCAAACAGGTCATTAAGCGCTAGCAATTTCACTCCTTCAGGCACCGGCAACATCGGAAAGAAATATTTCCACGTCAGTTCAATCGCCGCTTTATCAACCATACGCAACCCCTTAATCCCGAGACAATCTTCTTTCTTGAGCTGCTCTTCATAAAGGGCTAACGCCGAGGCATGATGGTCAATCCATATTAAATCTTTCTCCTTATGCAGTTTAAACATATATTCCATCGGAAAAGATATATCACAAATCACGATTTCCTGATGCTTGTTAATCTCCTCATACGGAATTTCCTGATCATAGTTATAGCCCAACAGTTCACAATCGCTATGAGCATATTTAACAATTGCCGCCGAGCCTTTGCCATCATGGTCTGCCGAATGATAAATACATAACATTATTTATTTTCCTTTCTTCTCTTCAAACATTAATCACTTGCATTACCCTTGGAATTTTACGGCTTTTTCTCTCATTAAAGTCTTAACAGCCAATATCAGATCTTCTAAAACCCATCAGCCTGCGCTACAGTTCTCTTCCAACCAACTTCAAAACCATCATACGCAACATCAATCCCTGCCGGACACCTGGCCTGGATTTTCGCATAATCGCACTCCACCGCCATATGGGTAATAATCGTCTTTTTTGCCTTTAGCCGTACCACATATTCCAACAATGTATCCAACCCAGCATGGAAACGCGTTTCCTCAGGAGTCGTCAAAGGCATAATCAAGACCTCAGGCCTGCGTGTGATAAAATGGAAAGCACTCTCCGGAATATCACGAAAATCAGAAATATGCACCACTTCGCCGTCATTAAAAATATATCCTGTACATTCCACATTATGCCCTTGCAACTTAATCGGTGTTACCTTCAAATCGCGAAAATAAAAACTCTCTTCATATTTAAACGGATTCGGATGCAATGCCGCCCGATAAACTGGTTCCACATCTTCCTTGCATTCGGCAATCAAATACGGAAAACGCGTACGGATAATATTCAGATTATCCGGCGACGCAAACAGCTCTATTGCCCGCCCTGTAATACGGTTTATTTCGCGCAAATCGTCAATCCCATGTAGATGGTCAGCATGCGTATGCGTATAAAACACTGCATCAATATCGCGGATATTAGACAAAATAAGCTGCATACGCAAATCAGGCGATGTATCAATCAAAAACTTCACTTCGCCAATTTCCATATACGTTCCACTCCTTAAGCGGATATTTTTTTCATTTTTTGGATCGCAATCGCCAAAACCGTTAGCTAGCGATGGAACGCCCGGCGCTGCACCTGAACCTAAAATAATGACCTTTGACACTCTACACCTTTCTTTCAAGCATAGAACAACTGGCGCTCCTGTCGTCCAAACCAGACTCCGAGCGAGTTGCCTTGTGATATAAATTAAAAAAGTTATCCGTAGTTATACGCGCGGTTTCTTCAACCGTCAAGCCCCTAATCGCAGCAATTTTCTCCGCCGTTTTAACCACAAACGCAGGCTCATTAGTTTTGCCACGAAACGGCACTGGCGCCAGATACGGACTGTCTGTTTCAATCAAAATCTTATCTTGAGGATAAGACTTAAAAACTTCCGCTACCACCGCTCCGCTCTTAAATGTAACGATGCCAGATGCCGAAATATAAAACCCAAAATCCAAAACCGACCTTGCAAAATCCAGCGTAGACGTAAAACAGTGGATAACCCCGGAAAGTCTCTTAAACTTCCGTTTGCCTGCTGCCAGCATTTCCAGCATATCTTTTTCTGCCTCGCGCTGATGTATCATCAATGGCAACCCCGTCAACCCCGCCACTTCAATATGCCGCATAAACATTTCCTTTTGCTCGCTAATGCAGTCCGCCCCATAGTGGTAGTCCAACCCACACTCACCGATGGCAACAACCCACGATTGTTCCGTCGCCCGCACAATCTCTTCAACACCGATACGTCCGAGCTTAGCCTTGGCATTATCAGGATGAATCCCTGCCGACGTCCACATTACCGGCGCTTTTTCACCCGCTGTCCTGAGCTGGGCCATCCTATCACACATCAAAAGCTGCGCCTCTGCCTCATCCAAATCTCTGCCAGCATTTAGCATTACCCCGACGCCCGACGCCAACGCCCTGAGCGCCGTTTCATCATCTTCTATATGGCAATGGCTGTCCGTAAACACTTTTTAATCCTTTCACAATCGCCCGTAATAATACCCAGCCGAACATTTAAAAAGCTTTAAAAAAGCTCCACCCGCAAATAAAAACGGTTTACTTTCCCCGTCATCAAAATCATAACCGCACCGATTATCATCCAATGCCTATATACCAACTGGACTTTCCTTTGAAAGATTTTTTGTATTCTATAACAATACGCGACAGAGATTCCACCACGCATTGCTTAATTTCCGTACGCATCGTCACAACACTCTTTTGCCACATTTTTGCCAAACCGACAAGTTTTGCATATTTGCACCATAACTTATCCCAGGAAATGCAAAAAAAAACAAGATCTGACATCTTTCTTTGCCTCATCCTATCGCGATTCTTTTGCTACAGCTCTATACTTTTTCATACTGCAACACTGCTTTTATGAAACCACCCACAAGCGTTTAACACGCACCACCAATACCAAATAGCACCTGAAGTGCCGCCATTTTCTTATCCATATTGAGCCGCGTCGTCTCATCCAAAACTTTAAGCGCCACCTCGTATGCCGCATACAAATCACGCGGCTGTTGTGCTCCTGGCAAAACCTCATGCACAAACTGACACACCAACTCGGCAAACAATTCCCAGCAATCCTCATCACCAGCCACCTCAGTTACCAAATCCAACAGCTGACGACCATCGCAATGGCTTCCCGCAAAACAGATCGCCTTAATATTCTCATACATCGCCAGTGCATTATTATCGGCATAGCGGATAGCACGACCGATACTGCCGTTGGCAATTTTCGCCAGCCCCTGCACCTCGCTCTCTCCCAATACCGGCTTATAACGACGCAACAGGCTGGCCACCTGCCCTTCCTGCAGTGGTTTCAGTGCCAGCTTGGCACAACGTGAACGGATAGTCGGCAGCAGCCGCCCTGGATTATGAGAAATCAATAGCAAAATGCTTTTATGCGGCGGCTCTTCCAAAATTTTCAACAACGCATTTGCGCTTGAAGGATTCAAATCATCAGCGCTGTCTACCAACACCACACGCCAACTGTCGTTAAACGATTTCTTGCCGAAAAATTCAACCATATTGCGCACGTCTTCCACTTTAATTACTGCTGAACGTTTCAACCCCTGTTTCATTTCTTCATCAATCGTTTCACCCTGGTTAATTGCCTTAATCAGTTTTTTCTTGTCCGTATCAATATAGTCACGCTCCAGCACCCGAAAATCCGGATGTGATTTTTGCGCCACCTGGGCAAATACAGTACTGTTAACAGGAATATCCAGCGAATTATAAGTTTTCCCAGGCTCCACAGCCAACAAAAAACGCGCAATTTTATAGGCCAAGGTCGCCTTGCCAATTCCCTCATCACCAGTAATCAACCATCCATGATGCAATGTCTGTGCATTATATGCAGTTAAAAAAAGCTTTTCTTCGGCTTCATGCCCGATAAGATACGGATTCATATAAGGATAAGCCACCTCATCAACCATAACCGCCTCACTGCCGGTAACGGATATAACGCCCGTCCGCCCCTTCTAAAACATAAACATCATCTGCGACATAATCACCAGTCGTCATCATCTCCTCTGCCGGCACCGTTGCCGTCGCCCCATCAGGCAACAGGATAATTTCTTCCGCTCCTTCATCGCGTACTGAAGCATATTGCGGTACACCAGACCAGCTACCATCTCTGAAAGTCTCTTTTCGCTCCACAACTACTTTTTCAGGCACATAGTCGACGGCATACTCATAATTCCCCTCATCTACAATATGCGGAACTTCCGCAATCACAGCATCATACGGCCGATCAGCCAGCAACTCTCCCAGATAGGTACGAAAATCGGCAAACTTCTGCAACTGCGCATCTGCCATAGCGCCAAGCGAACAGTTATCGCCACAAAAAGCCGGATTAAAATCAACATCGGTTCCGCCAACATAAAATGCCCGGGCTTTATTAGCAAAAGCCATTTGCCGCACCATATCATCACCGTAATAACGTCGGATAATATCATGCCCGATCGCCTCATAACAGGCATTAACCTCGGTAAAAGTCTGCGATAAATATACTACTGCCTCGTATATATTGCCATGATATAACAAAGCCTTTTCCAATTTCAAGCCCTCAATCCTGTTATCCAGACAGGAAGCAATGATCGAGCGCCATTTTTCGGTTTCAGCACGGAAAATTTCCTCATCGGCAATGTTCCTTCCCAAACCTTTTACTTCTGCATTATGGCGTTGCAACGCACCAGCTTGAGAATAAACCGCTGGATTATACCCTTCGCGCAAAGACACACGTGCTACATCCCGTTCGTTTTTGCTCGGATAAACATATTTAATTTCTTCATTAGCTCCAACTACCATTTTTTGAGCCGTTTCGCCACTTTTTGTATCTGTGACCTTATCACCAGTGCCAGACAATCCTTTCCCTGGTTTTGTAGCCACAACGACTGCTTTATCCTCTCCAGCTTCGGCAACGGATGCTGTCACTGCTGTATTAAGATTATCCCCCACAATACCGACTACGCCATTTCCACCAGTATGCTCTTTCGTCTGTACATCACCGGATTGCCCCCTGTTTTTTCCATCTGTAACCTTTTTCAGAGTTAACGGTAACGCCTGCACACGAGAAACATCGCGCCCCCCCTTAACCTGTACACCGTAACCATCTTCATTCCCAACCGTGGGTACAACAACTGATACTCCCGCCCGTGTCTTTTCAAAAACAAAAACATCATCTAGCAAAGCCCTGTCCTTCGCCTCGATAACAGATATGTCACCAGCTACCACCGGTGCCGACCAAATACACATCACAGCCAGGCAACTCCACAGCTCTTGTCTCTTCATCAACAGCAATCTCCCTATTTGTTCCCACCTTTTTAAATGCTTTTTTTAGCCTCTTTTTTTTATTATTTGTTAAGGAATATAGGCATACAATAAAAACAAAGTTTGTAATTGTCAAAAAAAAATTGCAGTTTTTGCATAACACAAAAACATGGACAACCCGCAGTAAAAGCTTTACAAACAGTAAATTTAAGATTAAGTTCAAAAGCTGAAGGAACTGATAGAATGACAACACCCGAAAGAATACTGAAATTACTGGCCGGAATGTGCCTCAGCCTGTCACTGCTGGCATTGTTGACCGGTTGTACTTCCAAACCGAAAAAATTTGAATACAAAAATCTCTCGGAAGAAGTCGCCGCCATTAAGGCCGACGGTGGCGTCTATAAGATCGGCAAAACCTACACCATTTTGGGACAAAGTTACACCCCGGCCGAAGATTACAATTATAAAGAAACAGGCATAGCGTCATGGTACGGCGAGGACTTTCACAACAAACGCACAGCCAATGGCGAAACCTATAACAAGCGGGCGGTTACCGCGGCACATCGCACTTTACCACTGCCATCCATCGTTCGCGTAACTAACCTGGAAAATGGCAAATCAATCATTGTCCGCGTCAATGACCGTGGTCCCTATGTAAAAAACCGTATCATTGACCTGTCAGAAAAAGGAGCTGAACTGTTAGGCTATAAAAACAAGGGTGTCGCCAAAGTCAAAGTGGAAATTTTGGAAAAAGAAAGCCGCGCTATTAAAGAAGCCATGCTTTCACCCGACAATTCCTCAGCCACTTACGGCAACAAACTAATACCATATACCAACAGCCAGACGGCAACGACAACTGCAGCCACTACGCCTGCTGCACGTTATGAAATCAGCACATCAGGACGCCGTCACCCCTTACAATATACATCTGAAATCAGCTTTGCCACTAACATTTCAACGCCTGTAAGCATACCATCCACTCCAGACAAAGAACCGTATTTCATACAGGTTGGCGCCTTCTCCGACTATGATAAAGCCAAACAGATGGCCGCCACTATGAAACGTTTCGGCAACGTATCTATTTACGAAGCTTACCTAAGCAAAAACGGCGTCTACCGCGTTCGTCTTGGCGCTTATTCCAACCGTGAAGAAGCCATAAAAATAATGGACAGAGTTTTAGATTACGGACATTCAGACGTAACGCTCGTAACTGATAAAAACAACTAGGAGTACAAAAATTATGGGGTTGAATAAACTTTTTGCCTTAGCAGCGGGAATATCCTGTCTGACAGTAGCAGTAACCGCCGATGCTTTTGAAACTAAAGCAAGAAACGCCATCCTCATAGATTACGAAACCGGCTCTTATTTATTTGCTAAGAACCATAAAGAAATGATAGCACCGGCATCTATGAGCAAGCTGATGACCGTTTATGTACTGCTGAGCAAAATCAAAGAAGGTGATATTTCGCTGGACGAAACATTTACCGTCAGTGAAAACGCCTGGCGCAAAGGTGGCGCAGCTTCCGGCGGTTCTACAATGTTTCTGAAAATAGGTCAGGAAGTCAGAGTGGAAGACCTCTTAAAAGGAATACTGATTCAATCTGGCAATGATGCCTGCATTGTCATCGCCGAAAACATTGCTGGCTCTGAACCAGAGTTTGCAGCGCTAATGAATGAAACCGCCGAAAAAATCGGCCTAAAGCACGCCCATTTTGAAAATGCAACCGGCCTGCCACACCCTGATCACAAAATTTCAGTAGAAGACCTCGCATTGCTGGCTCGCCATATAATTAAGGAATTTCCAGAATTCTATCCCATTTTCTCACAAAAGGAATTCACTTTTAACGGTATCCGCCAAGGCAATCGTAATCCTCTGCTGTACAACCTCAAAGGTGCCGACGGGCTTAAAACCGGACACACTTCAGAAGCAGGCTATTGTTTGACCGGCTCGGCAGTACGCAACGGTCGCCGCCTGATAGAGGTCATGGCCGGTCTGGAAAGTAGCAGGCAGCGCTCCGAAGAAACGGAAAAGCTGATGACCTGGGGCTTTGCCAATTATGACAACTACAAATTCTTCACCAAAAATCAGATAATGGCGAACATCCCCGTTTGGTATGGCGCTGCCAAAACCGTCACTGCCGTTGTGCCGGAAGACATCATCAAAACCATCAAAAAGAGCGATAAAAACAAATACACAGCCAAAATCATCTACGACAAACCACTCAAAGCTCCTGTTCTGCAAGGCGATAAGATAGGAGAACTGTTCATTACCTGCGAAGGAGAGACAAGCAATAAAATTCCTCTGGTGGCCAAAGACAGCGTCGCCAAAGTCGGGACTTTCAGTCGCTTCCTCGCCAACTTAAAATATTTTATTTTCGGCAATGAATAACCAGAGGAAAATCATGCACCAAGGCACATTTATCACTTTTGAAGGTGGCGAAGGTAGTGGCAAGTCCGTCCAGCTTCGTCTACTCGCCGAACACCTGCGTACCACTGGGGTAGAAGTTGTAACCACGCGCGAACCAGGCAGCACCGAAATTGGCAAAGAAATCCGTCGTCTCCTGGTAGAAGGCAGCAAAGACAAATTTGATGAAATCACCGAAACACTGCTGTACTACGCTGATCGCCGCATAGACTTGATTCAGGTAATTTTGCCAGCATTAAAAGAAGGAAAATTCGTCCTTTCTGACCGCTTTAACGATTCCACCATCGCCTATCAATTCTACGGTTCAGGCAAATTTGCCGACACCAGCCTAATGGACATGCTCTACAAAACAGTCGCAGACTCGCTCAAACCAGATATAACTTTTCTACTGGATATTAACCCACATCTGGGATTACAGCGCAGTTTCAACAAAGCCCATACCATGACCAACAAAGAATTGCGCTTTGAAAATACAAACATTTCTTTTCATGAACGCCTAAGAGAAGGCTATCTGCAAATGGCGGCAGATGAACCGAAACGCTTTGCCGTAATTGACGCTTCCCGCTCCATAGAAGAAGTTCACACCGCAATTATGCAAGAATTTACCAAACGTTATAAGCTTCTCCCCAAAAGCATCTAGAGACACAAAGCTACTCATATCCTGCTTCATCAACGGCCTGTTGCATCATGGCATCACACGGTGTTTTCCCGCTCTGGCGATAAGTTTCTATCTGCGCCGTAAAATCCAGACGTTGCCCTTTCGGCGTTAGACAATAACCAGAAACAGCCACGCCGTCTGCATACAGCACCCGCAATAGCGGTTGCCCGTCTGGATAATAGATCTGAACATTACCCTGCAATTTTCCCTTCTCATAGCGCTCCTCCCGAAACAGCCTGCCATCAGGATAATATAACCGACGTACACCCTCACGTACCCCATTGCTGGTATGTGTTTCCTCGCGAATTTTGCCATTATTATAATAAGTCGTCAGCACTCCTTCTGTCTTACCGTTACGGTACTCGCCTGAATAACGCAATTCACCATCGGAAAAATACGTCCTGTATTTGCCATTTCTAACCCCGTTGGCATAAAAAATCCTCGCCTGCACAATACCGGAAGGATAATACAGACGCAATTCTCCGTCAAGTGGCGCCTTTGTAGCCCTCACCGTACAACGTTCGCCTCCGTCATCGCATTGCACATCATTTTGCACAAAAAAATCTCGCTTCGCCCACGCATCAAAAGCTACCGTTATTACAACCGCCATCGACAAAAACGCTGTCAGCCAACGCCTTTCCGCCATATCAATTCCCCAAACATTAAAACCTGCCGTCAATATATCCCGACCACAGCCAAATGTCAACGGAAATGCACCCCGATCTGCTCGCTGCTTTTATCCGCTTTTCTCACATCTATATTTTGGAAAGAAGCTATCCATTTATCAAATCCATTGCTGTAAAACACCGTATACAACTGCAGGGACCTCATCTGCAAAGCAGATAACACTCTATTGAAACAGACTTTATATCACAAAACACAAAAATGATTTAAAGGGAATTTTCGTCTCTTATCAACACCAGGATAGGGAAGATACAACAACATAAAAACAGCGCAGAGGTTCAATCTCTTCGCTGTTTTTTTGTACCATACCACTCCTCACCATAACTAAAAAGCGCCCGGACATTCTCAAGGCGCTTAATCTATAATTGGTGGAGGTAAGGGGGATCGAACCCCTGACCTATTGATTGCGAACCAATCGCTCTCCCATCTGAGCTATACCCCCACAACACATCTCACCCCCGATAACACAGCTGAACACATATCAGACACCCGGCGGAAACAAAAATGGTGGAGCTGAGGGGAATCGAACCCCTGACCTCTTGAATGCCATTCAAGCGCTCTCCCAACTGAGCTACAACCCCATCATACAGAACAGATGACCTTATAATCTTATATTTTATAAAATGCAAGTAAAATTTTTCATCCAGTGCAAAAAAGCTTGCTTTTTCATTGACCAGGTATTATTGTCATCCAAAACAAAATATGTTGCACATTTCCAAAAGAAAAGGCGCAACATAACATCAGTGGCAAAAATACCAAACTTAACCCCAAACGCTGTCGCAAAGAAAGGAAAAAATGTCAACACCGGGCAAAATTCTTCTATTATCATGTTGTGCACCCTGCTCTTGTGCCGTTATTAAAAAACTACACGAAAACGGTACGGATTTTGCTGTGGCTTTTTACAATCCGAACATTCATCCAACTGCAGAATATGCCCGTCGCCGTAACGAACAACAAAAGCTCTGTGCCTTGTGGAACATAGAATTTATAGAAATGGAATATGATCCGGACAACTGGCTGAAAACAACCTTGCCATACAAAGACGAACCAGAACACGGCGCCCGCTGTTCGCTTTGTTTTGAATTACGGCTGAAAAAAGTTATGGTATATGCCAAAACACACGGATTCGCTTACGTCGCCTCGGTCTTAGGTGTTTCGCGCTGGAAAAAACTGTCCCAAATAAATGCAGCCGCTGCATCGGCCTCGGCACAAACCGGCGTCCCTTATCTGGAAATAGAAGGACGCAAACACGGCATGCAGGAGACTCGTCTTGCCCTGATAAAAGAACTCATGCTATATAACCAAAACTACTGTGGCTGCATATATTCCCAACAAAACCGCAGCAAAATCGCCCCGACCTGAAACATTTCTTTTTTTATCTCTCTTAAATCTTCAGGCTCAATTATGATTAGCGTATGATTTTCTTGACAATCATTTTAAATGGATTCTTCTACGGATAAAGTCATTTATTGCCCCAAATGTGTTAGTTTTCATTTGGTAAAAAATGGTAAAGCAGGCGGTCGCTTATTTTAACGGCGGGAACGGTTATGCCGACAGCTGGAACGAAAAACATCAGAATTCTTCCAACTGGTACAACCGCCGTCAGACTGAAGAAAACATCATCAAAAACAGCGACCGTTTCAGCTATATCCGCGATGATGACGGCTGGAGCAACGGCAATATCTGGTATGCCAGGCAAAAAGCCCAAAACGCTGCTTCCGCTACTCTCGTCGGCTCCCGCGTGTTTCACGAAACTTTCGGCTACGGCAAGGTTTTAAAAATCGAGGGCAACAAGCTGAAAATCCGGTTTAATCTGGCCGGACACAAAAAACTAATGAAAGACTACGTCAAAAAAATATAGTTTAAAAGCCACATAGAAACAGCCTTTAAACATCTTTTACTGCCGGACAGTTTCTGCCAGCTTTTGTCGTAGCATCTCGGCCGTAATTGCCTGCGGACGCACCGAAACATTTTCACCAGAACGGGCAAAACGAAGCTGTAACAAATGATCCGCGGCCACCCGGGTATTGTCATTCAGCAAAGTAAAACGATCCTCGTGGACCTCTTTGAGTTTCGCCCGCACAGCTGCTATTCGTTCATGCACACGGCCGACCGATTCCACCAACTTATCCATATCTTTTGTTTCTGCCGGCTGCGACGCGTCGCCTGACGGTTCCGTCCCGGTTGTTTTCCGGAGCTCGCTCAACGGTGGCAACCATTCTGCCGCTCGCGCATAGTTTGTCATTTTCAGTTCTTCTTTACCGGTCAGCGAACAAAGATGATTAACCGCCGCCCGCGAAGTGGTAATAGAATTGTCTCCGGCAATTTTGGCATAATTATACGGTTCATTGATCGCCGTCAGCATCAGTCTATAGGCCTGATCGCCGTACTTGTCGCACAAAGCATCAACCACTACCTCGGCATCAACCTGCTTTCCCTTGCCGTTGATCTTATTCATATATGCAATAATGTGCATCATCTTGGCCCGGTTGACATTCTCTTTATCCTGCCGCCTGTCCGTATTGGCACTTTCCGCAACCGGTTGTTTTTCTTCCGCATACGACTTTGTCGGTTTTTGAATAACGTCCTGACTGAGATCAGGCAACTTCCGGTACTGCACTTCCGATACCCGACTGCCGTCCTTGTTTTCCCATTTGCGATATTGTGGTGCTTTTGTATTAATGGCTCTAATAGGCGTATTTTCTACCTCATCTTTGTTCCGCAAACCATTGACCCATTTCACTCCATTTTCATAAATGCTGTAAAAAGGCGCCCCCAAATACACACACGCACCACCACCGTATTTCAAAAGCGGATTGCCATCTTTTATATTGTTATAGTAGTTTTCCACACTTTCGTCAGACAGCCCAACAAAACGACACCATTTGGCCAGATTCCGGCTCCATCCGTCCATATCCTGTACCGACTGTGCATATTCCGGTAGACTGCCGTCAAACATCTTTTCATCGCTGAGAAACTGCCGTAAATTAACAGTGCCGTCATAATTGAAATCACCTTTTACTTTAACATGCTGCGTATATATGCTGTCAATCGCCTGATTATAAGCATCATCATTGGCCTCAGGTAGTTCTTTTCCGCGAATGGCATAATCTTTGGCTATATTATTGACAATCGTATCAATCAGCTTATTATTAATTTTTTTAGAAGCAGAAGCATATCCACCTTTGTATCCGTCAACTACTTCCTTAATGAACTGTAAGTCCTCGTCGTTCATATTCTGGTTAAACATCGCCTCCGCACAATGCCTTCCGAACCAATCGATTGAACGGTGGCCCGCCTTAAAATAATCCATTGTCATCTTGTGCTGTAGCAGCTTTTTATATTGTTCCAGACTAAAAGAACCGTCAAAAACCGGAAGATCTAATTCCTTCATCAAGTCCTCATAATTTTTACCGTCAGCCGCCATCATTTTCAGACCAACTTTCGCATTTTCCGGAATTTCGGTATCCCGATCCATATATTTTGTAAAATCTACACCACCGATTGTATAAGCAATCCCTACCCCTCGCTGATAATTCTGATCATGATATTTTGCATATTTTCCCTCTTTATCGCCATAATATTGTGCACTTGATATGTGGTCGTCATTATACTGCTCGGCATATAACTTTTCCCACATATCGCGGGTACCGTTTACAATCAACGCCATATCTTTGTCAAAATCTTCTTTGTAGGGGCTACCTGGTTTTACCTCCCCTTTTTGAACGGCCTCTTTATAAAACCTAAAACAACCACCTCTTTCATCAAAAACAGAAATATCACCCGTTTCCAGATATTTGCCGCGCAAATAAATTAACTCGGCCATAGTCGCTGAAATTTCATCATGCATATTCAACTTATAGACCTGTTCAGGACTGACAGCCATAGCAAATAAACCCGCCGCCTGATTATCGCGATGCTTTTGCTTTGGAAATACAAAAAAAAGAAACCCACCGGCTAAGCCGGTGGTTCTTCTATAACGGGTGTAACCCTAATAGTACCAGCGAACGCCTTAAGGGCGTATAACGGTCTGACAGGGCGAAGATTACTTGCTACCCGTAAACGGGTCAAAATCCATTGTTAATTGACTTTGCTCTGCGTCTTCTTTAAGTTGATTGCGGATATACTCACTAATTCTTTGAGTATTCTTTCCTGTTGTGTCTACATAATATCCTCGACACCAAAATTCTCTATTTCGATATCGAAATTTTGCATTTCCCCATCGTTCATATATGGCTAGACTACTTTTGCCTTTGAGATAACCCTTGACTGAACTTACCGAAAATTTTGGAGGTATCTCTATTAACATATGCACATGGTC
>CAYQDC010000016.1:0-17510 GCA_964416205.1 uncultured Acetobacter sp.
GGAAAGAATACTCAAAGGATTAGTGAGTATATCCGCAATCAACTTAAAGAAGACGTAGAGCAAAGTCAATTAACAATGGATTTTGACCCGTTTACGGGTAGCAAGTAATCTTTGCCCTGTCAGACCGTTATACGCCCTTAAGGCATTCGCTGGTACTATTAGGGTTACACCCGTTAAAGAAGAACCACCGACTTAGCCGGTGGGTTTCTTTTTTTAACAAGAAGACTACCGGCCAGGCGGGTAGTTCCAAAGAGCTTACAGCTTTACCAACTATTATTTAAAATCACGGAAGAAACTTTTGTACAACCCAACGCCGGTGAAATCATCGTGGATTTGGTAATAAAGGGAGCAAAAATACCCAAAGAACACTGGCCTAAAATCCTTGATCTTCAAGAAAAATACGAGATTGCATATGAGTATGTTCAAAGGAGCATCCCTGAGATAAATCCGCACAAGTTAATGTTACAGCTGGCTCTTCTGGGTTATATTCCAAAATACCAGTATCTTCCCGATGACGTTCTGCGCAAAATCGCTGGCAGGACAATGTCAGAAGTAGCCGAGATTTTGTATGAGTATGTTTACATGGGCAGCCATACCATCCCTAAGAAAATTCTGCGCAAAATCATTGACTGGCCAATGGAGCATATTGTCCTCTCTGATGAAGTTAAGCAAAAAATCGTCATGCTAGTAGCCCAATTTGTGCAAAAGTAATTCTAACCAAAAGTGGTTGTTTCCCCTCCGGAACAACTACTTTTTTTTGCCCCTTATGCTCACACTGCGCTAAAGACGGAAATGTTGTAAGTAAACTACAGGAGACGGCCCAAAAAAGAGCAGAAAACGCTTGAGTTTGTCAAAAAAATGTATTATATTTCCCTCAATAAATTTGTACAAAACTGGCACAATGTTAAATGAACAAAAATTCTGATCTTTGTTCTTGTATAATACCTGTTTTGCCTTGTCGGTGTTTCACTTTATTGTTGCCAAAATTGTCCGGATATCTCGGCTTCGGGATCAGGAAAATGGGTATAAGGCAAAAAATGCAGTTGCTAAAAGCGGGAAGGTATATATATTGACGAGGAAAAGTTTTGTATAAGCCTGTTTTCTTCGGATGAATCTATGTATAAATTCTTTGTCAATATAATAAGTTTCGGTTTATTGATGGCCTTTTTGCTGCTTGTTGGCGTTTTTATCTGGTTCAGAGCCTATGGCTTTGATATTCCTGACTATAAAAAACTGGCAACTTATGAACCGCCGGTAACCACGCGCCTGTATGCCGGTGACGGTCAGGTCATGATGGAATATGCTGCCGAAAAGCGTATTTTTGTGCCGGAAGACAAAATCCCTGAATTGATCAAGCAGGCATTTATTTCGGCAGAAGACAAACATTTCTATTCTCATCCTGGCATTGATATTTTAGGCATTGTCCGTGCTGTATTAACCAATGTTATAAACTATGCCAAAGGTCGTCGCATGATAGGTGCGTCCACAATTACCCAGCAGGTTGCCAAAAACTTTTTGCTGACATCTGAGCGTTCGCTGGTTCGTAAGATAAAAGAGGCAATCTTGGCATATCGTATTAGCAAGGCTTTTACCAAAGAACACGTTTTGGAACTGTATCTGAATGAAATTTATTTGGGCAACCGGGCTTATGGAGTGGCAGCGGCGGCTCTGAATTATTTTAATAAATCATTGAATGAATTGACTTTGGACGAAGCCGCTTATCTGGCAGCATTGCCGAAGGGGCCGAACAATTATAATCCGCAAAAGCACTATGATGCCGCTATTGCCCGTCGCAACTGGGTCATCGGGCGCATGGCTGAAGACGGGTATATTACCGAAGAAGAGGCTGAAGTTGCACAAAAAAAAACGTTGGAAACGGTTGAGCGTAAATCAGGCTATCTGAAAGACAGTCAGTATTTCAGTGACGAAGTGCGTCGCATCCTGTCCAAAAGTCTGGGAGAAGATGCCGTATTTGAAGGTGGACTGATGGTGCGCACCACGGTTGATCCGAAATTACAGGAACTGGCTACCAGAGTTTTCCGCCGTGGGTTGATAAATTATGACCGCCGTCACGGTTTTCGCGGCGCCACGGCCAATATTGACTTAAACGGTGATTATCGTGAAGAATTGAAAAAGATCGCTTTACCGGCAGGTGCGGAAAAAACATGGGAAAAGGCTGTTGTCCAGGCCGTTTCGGCAACGGAGGCCAAGATAGAAACAGAGGCCGGTGCCACCGGAAGCATTGGTATTAAAAGTTTGGTCTGGGCACGTAAGACCTTAAAAGACCAGCGTGTCAGCGAAGCACCGGAAAAAGTCTCAGATGTACTGCGCAAAGGTGATGTCATTTACGTTGAAAAGAGCAGTGGCGATGCTTACGAACTGCGCCAGGTGCCGGATGTAGAAGGCGCCATGGTCGTTATGGATCCACACAACGGTAAAGTGTTGGCCATGGTTGGCGGTTTTTCATTTAAGAGATCACAGTTTAACCGTGCCACGCAGGCTTATCGCCAAACCGGTTCAACTTTTAAGCCAGTAGTCTATGCCGCGGCATTGGAGTTGGGATATTCTCCGACGGATTTGATTTTGGATGCCCCATTTGTGTTAGACCAGGGCACAGGGCTGCCATTATGGAAACCGTCAAATTATTCCAAAGGCTTTTCCGGGCTGACGACTTTACGTCAGGGCATGGAAAAATCCAAAAACCTGATGACAGTCCGTCTGGCTCAGGATATTGGAATGGATAAGGTAGCCTCTATGGCCAAAAGGCTCGGCATAGATGAAAATCTGCCGCAGCTGTTGTCAATGTCACTGGGAGCGGACGACACGCGGTTGATAGATATGGTGAAGGCTTATGCGGTGTTTGTCAACGGTGGCAAAAAGGTTACCCCATATCTGATTGAACAAATTCAGGATCGTTATGGCAAAAGCCTGTATCGCAACAATGACAATCATTGCATCGGCTGTAATGTAGCGCATTTTACCCCTGAGGTACCGGTTCCTGAAATTACCGATGACAGGGAACGTGTACTGGATGAGCTGACCGCCTATCAGATGGTCTCCATTTTGCAGGGAGTGGTGCAACGTGGCACCGGGGCGCGTTTGAATCGTTTGGGCAAAAATCTGGCCGGCAAAACCGGAACAAGTAATGACACCAAAGATGCCTGGTTTATCGGTTTTTCACCGGATATGGTTGCCGGCATCTATGTCGGTTTTGACGAACCACGTACATTAGGACGGGTAGAAACAGGCGCCGCGGCGGCACTGCCTATTTTCTATGATTTTATTGCCGAAGCTTTGAAAGATAAGCCGGATTTAGAATTTCGTATTCCGAAAGGCATCAGATTTGTCCGCATTAATCCCAAAACTGGCCAGCCGGCAACATTGGACGACAAGGTAGTCATTATGGAAGCATTAAAGCCTGATTTTGATTTCAACAATATGCAACGGGTTATCGGTGAGGATGGACGTTCCATGTTGGATGACAGGAGCGAGGAAGAGTTTGGCCTCGGTTCCGAATATTAGTTTCAAAAAAATGTCTTAAGCATCGTCCATGGCCAGCAAGGGCAAAACGTGGCACATGGCGTTTGGATACGGTTTTTTATTGACAGAAAAGACATATCGGCTTACGTTGCGATAAAGGCGAAAAATCCGTTTCAATAAAAGGGTTATCGCAAAATTATAATACAAAAAGGAAAAAACGGATGAAACACGAACTTTTGGCGCCGGCCGGTAGCCTGGAAGCCGGATATGCGGCATTGCACTACGGTGCGGATGCGGTATATCTTGGGCTGACAAAATTTTCGGCACGCGCCGGTGCGGAAAATTTTACATCGGAAGAGCTGGATGAGTTGACCGCTTATGCCCATTCGCTTGGACGCAAAGTATTTGTGGCCTTAAATACAGTGCTTACAGAAGCTGAAATTCGCGAACTGCCGGAAATGTTTTTGGTTATGGATAAAACACGGGTAGACGGTTTGATAGTTCAGGATCTGGGAGTGCTTTACCTGGCAAAAAAACTGCTGCCACACATTGAATTGCACGCCAGCACGCAAATGGCAGTACACAATGTAGAGGGTGTAAAATTTCTGCGTCGTTTAGGCTTTAAGCGTGTGGTTTTGGCACGGGAATTAACTTTGCGCGAGATAAAGGAAATTGCTACTGCCGTGCCGGATGTGGATTTAGAGGTCTTTGTCCATGGCGCCTTGTGTTATTCATACAGCGGGCAATGTCTGTTTTCAGCATTGGAATACGGCAAAAGCGCCAACCGCGGGCGTTGTGCTTATCCTTGTCGTGGCGAATTTGCCGTAGAAGAAAAAAACAACAGCTCTGAAAAGGCAACATCCTGCCTGAAAAAACACCTGTTTTCCATGAAAGATTTGGCTATGGAAGAAGAGGTACTGCAGATTCCAACCCTGTCATTAAAAATAGAGGGGCGCAAAAAATCACCCTTATATGTCGCCGCTGTTACCAATTATTATCGTCATTTGTTGGATGGGAAAAAAAAGAATTTATTGGAAGCCGAAGACATCAAACAGATTTTCTCGCGTCCATGGTGTCGCTTTCATATAAACGGCAGGGACAAGGATGTAGTAGATACACAATTTGTCGGTCATCGTGGTTTATGTATCGGTAAAGTGGAAAAGGTCGGAAAAAAACGTATCGGATTAAAAATAAACCGCTCAATCGCCCGTTATGACGGCATTCAGATAGATGTAGCCGGCGCTGAAAAGCCTTTCGGTTTTGGCCTGAAAGCGTTGTATGTCGGTGGCAGGCTTGCTGTAAAAGATTCTGCCGACAGGTTTGTAGAGCTGGAACTGCCACCAGAACATCCGTTTATTCCGGTCGGTGCTCCCGTATACTTAGCCTCGTCATCAACCGTAAAAGGCAAATATACATATCAAAAACCAAAGCCCGGTGCTTTTCGCAATCTGATACCACTTGAGGTAACGTTGGAAATTTCCGTTGGCACGGTTTGGGCAATATGTGGCACGGTGTCTGTTTCGACAAACGGTGATTTCCCACCTGCCACCGATACAGCCATGGTAGAACAGGCTGTCCGCGGTGCATTTGCCAAAACCGGAGGCACAGAATTTGCGGTAACCGCTTTGAATATAAAAAATCCTGAAAAGCGTTTTGTACCGGTATCAATATTAAATGACTTGCGCCGTCGCTTGCTGGAAACCATAAAGGTTGCATCAGGTGCGAAGAATGTTCCGGATAATAAGCGCAAGGAATTTGCTTTGCCTGAAATCAAACCGCAGCCCACCACTGAAAAAGCACCAACAGAATTACATTTATTTCGCTTACAGTTAGAAAGCAAACCTGCAGACTGGCAGGGCGAAGACCTTGCTAAAACCTGGTTCGTTCTGCCACAAATATGTCGAAACATTAAAGGATTGAGAAAGGTTATTCATGCTTTGTATGAAGCTGGAATACGCCAGTTTGTCGCTGAAAATTACTATGCTTTTGAGCTGTTACGCCAGTATAAAGGAGTAAAAATCGGCGCTGGTAGCTTTATTTATGTGATGAACCGCTACGCCGCAGCAACGCTAAAAGAAATCGGTGCGGCATGGGGCATTCCAGCTCTGGAAAGTTCTCCCGCCAACACTGAAGAGCTGGTTCAGGCCTCACCACTGCCTCTCGCTCAGGTAGTATATGCCCGCCCGCCGCTGTTTACTTCCGCCGTATGCATTCGTGCCAATGCGTGCAAAGACTGCCACGGCGGAACCAAAATATATACGCTCAAAAAAGATGGTCGCATTTATGAAGCTGTTTCCAGGGACTGCCAGGTGCAGGTTTTTGCCCAAAATCCATATAAGCGTAACCTCGTTCCCGGCATCTGGGCGGTAATAGACGAAAGGGAGTAATACCGAAAGATAACGAAAAAAAGGTAACACAAAATCATCAGTTTTGGGTGTTTGTTTTTCTGTCTGACTAAAAAATGCCCTGAAACAGATCTTTGGCAGTTTTCTGCAGGTTTTGTGCCGCACCTTCCAGCGACTTGGCACCATCTTCGACCAGGTTTTTCAGGCCGGATAAACCTTGTTTGACAATGGTATCATAGGCCGTATCAAAAATTTTCTTTAACAGGTAGGAAGTGGTTTCTGTAATGCTTTTGCCCTTTTTACCGTTTTCACGTCCGATGTCTTTAAGCTGAATATCGGGCAGGGGTACGGTCATTGTTGCACCTTTTTCGCTGAAAGATGCCCCGATATTGATTTTGCCACCGGTAACATCTAACAGATTAATGATGACTTTTTTATTGCTTCCAGATTCGCTTTTGGCTTGAGCACTTGTGTCTGTTTTGGCTTGTTCATTGGTCGCACTTCCTGAAGTCGTATCAGTTGAAGCGGTATTTTTATTGATGTTGGCTAAGATTTCTGAAACATTGCTGTTGGTTATGTCTTTAAGCTCGTATGAAACGACCGGTTCTGTAATGCGGATTTGTTCTACCACGATAACCGGATTTAACACCGATTTGATGTCCAGCTTTGCATATATTGAGCCGATGTTGAGAATATAAGGTTCCTGATAACCTTTCGGGTTTGCAACGCGAATGCCGGTCAATTTGACCTTACCATCAAGTGGTGCCAGTTTAAAACCGTCAAGTGAAACTTCGGTACCGGTAATTTGTGAGCCGTATTTATTGACAACATTTTTGACAATTGATTCCATGTTAAAACTCAAATAAAAAACACAAAAGGCAAAAATAAGCATAATATACAACACGATAAGCAAAAACTTTTTCATGATATTTCCTTTCAAAGATAATATTTCGGTGTGGCACCTACGGGGTTGCAGAAGCGGTACGCCGCAGAAAAGATATACAAAGTATATAGGTTGCATTTTTTTTTGCAATTAAATTTTGCCCGGGAAAAAATGTGCAGGGCTTAATGTACAGCGGATTAAATATAAAAAAGGCTCTTCCGAAAAGAAAAAACATTTTAAATCCATACGAAAGATGTGCATTTATGAGGCACCTGCTGTAGTCCATTGGTGGCGACTATTTCTCATCCAGACAGGCAAAAACCCGGAATGTACCGGGTTTTTGATTCTGTTTTGTTGAGTTTTATGTTTTTTAACGTGATTTTTTCATATATTCTTTTGCACCTCCATGCGCGCTATATCAATCTCCTTTTTTAGCGTCTCCTTCTCCTTGTCGTCCTCTACTCTGCGCTTTTTACAACCATGTTGGAAACTCTTTCAAGCTCTCTCTTTTTCAGCAAGTTTGTCCGTGCCTTGGGCATCTCTTGCCTGCTTGCGTTTGTTGGCGATTCCACGACCTTGCTTTTGCATTCACTCTATCTCTGCTATATCCGTAGAGGAGGGGAGCCATTTGTAACTCAAAGCCTATTCAAAATAACGCTCATCCGGCGTATTTTTGAGATAAGTTTCAAATTTTCCGCATCGCCGAGTATATGCCCCGCCGATAAAGGAGATATAATCCTTAAGCATGGCTTCTGCTCCGCGATCGTACTCTTCCGGCGTATAGGAAGCGCGGGCAAACAAATCCGAGAGGATAATATTTGCAACAGCTTCTTCATGCTCAATGCCGTAAAGGATTTCCTGATAGTTCGGCCACCCCATGTTGGAGTAATTGACAATAATGTCACGAACTTTCTCCCAATCGGCATTAAATACGCCCGGCATACCATAACGTTCCGGCCTTTCAGACTTGGTCACGCCATTAAAGCGCACCGTATCTTTTTTGAGTGGACCGATACAGGCCGCGATATAGCCGAGATAAATCTCGGATATTTTCGCTTCGGGTACGACTTCCGGCAAATCAGGCAGGAAAATGGGACAATGTGCCAACACGAGGTTGACTTTGACGTCCTTGAATTTTTCCTGTTGGAGCTGCCACATCCATTCGGCCAGCAACCGTTTGTCATAAAACGATTGGCCTGAACAGATAACGAACGTAACCTCTTTCAAACCTTGCTCTTTGGCAAAATCATAAATTTCAATGAGATTACCTTCGGTGTCGTCGTCTGTACAGGGCTTGTAATAGCGATACGCATAATCTTCCCCGGTGATCTGCGCCATCAGTCTGTAATACGTATCGTATTCCGTCCCCCGAACGAGACCATTATTCCGGTAAAAAAGCTTATTGAAAAGCCCCTTGTTACCCTCTTTGCCTGAAGATAAAAACGGCAACACCCGGCCGGTCTGCTTGGCATAAAAACGTAAAATTTCAAACGCGAACAAATGCGCCGTCATCATACCACTGAAGCAGTATAAAAACGGATGCATCAAATTCCGTGGCAGTTCATACATGGAGCATACAACCGCCTTGGAAATGCTGCCTTGGGCATTCGGATACTCAAAAGTATCCCCTGGACGCAAACCGCCGATTTTCTCTGCATATTGCAAAGTTTCACGGTCAAGCACCACCTGGCGCGGTTTAAGAACACGCACACTTTCAGCTATATGCCTACGCATAGCACTGTTGCACTTGAAATTTCCATTCTTCAACATAGACATAAACTCATCCTGAGGTACATCTAGATACTCAAAATAATTTTCCATTTTCTTTCTCCTTCAATAATATATATACAAACAGTATACCATATTTACCCCCCCCTTTTTGTCAATATTTTTTAATTCCTTTTTTTATCGTTTTTTCAAAGAGAACTTGTTTACTCCCGCTCCCTCAGGATTAAAAAAACGTATCGTGGCGAAAGCCGTGCCGGTTTCAACGGAATCCCGAAAATGAACATACTTACTGATAGCCATGATACTTAAATATCAAAAAGGACGACACATTTTGTCAAAACTGTCAACGGCCACGGCAGAGCCTTTTCCTGTCGGGTAGGTATTTTTTTCGCAAAAATATTTTTTTCGCTTGCATAAAAAACACCGATACGTTACATCATGAATAACAGCAGAAAATTAAAAAGGGGGAAATGATGACATTTGGCCTGGGGGAAACATTGAAAAAAAATCCTTCGCCCAAACAGAGGCGGGAAAAGGGCTCAAGTTTTAATATATCGGAATTTATCCGCGTTAACCGGGTTTATTTTATTTGGGCAGCATTTGCCGGCTTGTTATATTTGTTCCGTAATATGTTTGGCTTGGTATTTATCACGTTTATCATGTGTTTTATCGCCTCTGGAATTACGCACAAGTTGCGCCGGCGTTTCCGTATCAACCGGCGTTTATCGGTCGTTGGCATATACCTGCTGTTTTTAATCGCTGTGATAATGTTTTTGGTGTATATTCCGCCACGGTTGTTATCAGAGGCAATAAACTTCACCGAACAGCTATCGCAAAGTATGAGTTCTATTAAAACTTGGTTTGACGACACGCTTGGCAACAATGAACTGATTATGCCACTTCTACCGCAGATAAAAGAGGCGATGGCGCCGGATACGTTTATTGTCAGTGCATGGAAAGCGGTACGCAATATGATTGAAACGGGCTTGCATTATCTGGGCTGGTTCTTCCTAGCCATAATGTTCAGTTTTCTCATCATGTTTGATTTGCCTAAATTATCCAAAGGGATACGCCACCTGCGGTCTACTCGGCTGTCGGAATCTTATCATGAAATATCGGACAGTGTCATTTTGTTTGCCAGGGTTGTCGGCGAAAATTTTCGTGCCCAGTTGTTGATATCAGCAATTAATACGGCTTTGACCGCTGTCTGCCTGTATTTTATGGGTGTTAAGGCGATTGCGTTGCTGTGTACCATTGTGTTTATGTGCGGCTTAATTCCGGTTTTGGGAATGTGGATTTCCTCAGTACCGGTAATATTGATGGCAATTAACAGTGGAGGCATGGAAATGGGCTTTTGGGCGCTGATAATGATAATCTGTATTCATCTGCTGGAGGCGTATATTCTGAACCCTCGTATCATTTCATCATTTATGCATATCAATCCAGTGATGACCTTGATCATCCTCTATATCGCGCACAGCTTGATTGGCATGTGGGGAATGTTACTTGGAGTACCGACGGCAGTATACATATACCGTAAAATTAACCGCCCGGTGGCAGAATAAAACAATCCGGCGGGAAATAGGAAAAGAACGAAAAAGACAAGCACCAATTATGCTACCTTGGTTTTCTTAGATTTTTTTTACAGTGCAGATGCCACGAGACGCATGTTGTAATAAAGTGTAACATTATATGATAATGCCAAATACCGGCAACGGACATTTTTTTCTTTACAAAGCGGGTGAAAAAAAGTACACTACCACCGGTTTTAATTTTTTGGAGAAAAACAATGATACATCCTTCTGCTGTAGTTGAGGACGGAGCACAAATCGATCCGTCTACTGAAATCGGCCCTTTCTGCTATATTTCCAGACATGCTAAAATCGGCGCCAATAACCGTTTGATTGCAAGGGTTACCGTGTTAGGAAACACAACTATTGGTGACGGAAACGTTATTTTCCCGGGCGCCTGCCTCGGCGGCGGACCACAGGATCACGGCAACGAATTCCTGCCCGATGCATGCCTCTTTATCGGTTCGCACAATGTTATCCGCGAAAATGTTACCATGCACGCCGGTACACCGAAAGGGCAGACTTCTTACGACGGCAGTGAGCCGGAAAAGCTGACCACCCGCGTCGGCAGTAACGGCATGTTTATGATTAACTCGCACATTGCACATGACTGCGTGGTCGGCGATAATGTTATTATGACCAACAACGCAGTTATCGCCGGGCATGTTCGACTGGAAGACGGTGTTATCCTGGGCGGACAGGCAGCAGTGCACCAGTTCTGCCGGATCGGACGCAAAGCGATGATCGGTGGACTGACAGGTGTCGGGCGTGATGTTATCCCGTTTGGTATGGTTACTGGCGACCGCGGCAATTTGCGCGGGCTTAACCTGGTCGGGCTGAGAAGAAGTGGCTATGACGAGCACGCCGTTAAAACAGCTACGCGTGCTTATATGTTTCTCTTTAAATCGGGACTTGGCACATTTGAAGAACGCGTACAGGAGGCAAAAACCAAATTTGCCGACAGCGAAATGGTACAGGAACAAATCGCCTTTATTGAGCAATCTATACACAGCCGCCGTAAGGTTTTGGTTGCAGAATAGGCGTTTTGGGTTTTATACTGTTCCCACAGGTCGGTGGCGGCTTGTGGGATTTTTTTTACGGCAGACACGGGCGACGGTAGCTTTGTCGGTCGACCGGACGCCGAAGAACATGGCGGAGGAAGATATGCTGCGGAAAAAAATTATTTTATTGTCGGCGACGGCTTTTTTGGTTTTGGTCGTAGCGGGCAGTGTTTGGTATTCCCTGCATATGTCCACAGAAAATCTGGAGATTGAATACACTCCCCTTACCATGGATCGGAATACGGCAGTTTTTGCTGCTTATTCGGCGGACGGCACCATTTCGGATTATGTTGTCAGCTATCTCAAAAAACTTAAACAAATTGCACCGAACATCATCTTTATTACCGACAACCCAATGCGACGCCATGAGGCCGAAAAGCTCCGCCCCTATGCTAATATAGTCATTGCTCGGCGACACGGCGAATATGACTGGGGTTCATATAAACGTGGCTATGCACTACTGCAGCAAAAAGGGTTGATTGCCGCGGATGGGCAGAAATCAACTTCCTACCTGATTTTTGCCAATGATTCCGCTCTGGCAGTTGCTCCGTCACTGTTGCCAATATTGCAGGCGGCGGAAAAATCTGGAGACAACGTTTTCGGCATTACCGCCAACGCCGACGGCTTTTACCATTTACAAAGCTATTTTCTGATGTTTACACCACAAGTTTATACCACGCCGGAATTTGCCGCCTATCTCCATACAGTCCGCCCGCAAAAGGACGGGCTGACCGTTGCCTACCGCTATGAAGTCCCTTTTACAGGATATTTGCAAAATCTCGGTTTTACATCGACAACTCTTATTCCTTACGGGCAGTTGTCTTATCTGCCACTTAACGACAAAAACTGTTATCCGCTGACGCTGCTGGCCAACTTCAATACTCCGTTTTTGAAAATACGCACGTTTACTGAAAGGCTCAATGTGCAGGAGCCGCGACGTCTGGTTTTTAACTGGCTTAAAAAAAATGCACCGGATGCTTACCAGGATTTGCTTGAACACCTGAAAAAAATAAATTCCCCTTATCTGAAGGAGGCACGCTGATGAAAATCGTTCCCGATATGCGTGACACCCGCTTGTCTCAGATTATTTCTTTTTTGACCCGATGCAAACAAAATGCCAGAGCACACCGTATTATCGCCGTTTGCATATTGATTGTACTGACGGTTTTTTCCTGCATTTATCTGGCTACACAACCACGGCGTTATGCCATTTTTGCCGGATACAGCCCTGATGGCAGTATTTCGCCTTATGTCATATATTATCTCAAAGGCTTAAATGCTGTTAGCGACGGTGTGGTTTATATAACGGACTCGCCACTCTCCGAAAAAGCACAAAAACAAGTTGAGCCATATATTATTCATGGCGAATTTCAACGGCACGGCGAATATGACTGGGGTTCTTACAAGCGTGGCTATCAATGGCTTAAAAAAAGGGGGCTGCTTAATAAGGCCGATGAGCTTGTCCTGGCCAACGATTCGGTATATGCACCGCTTGACAGTTTCAAACCAATGTTTCAAGCCATGGACAGGCGACAGGAGCTGGATTTTTGGGGCAATACGCAAAACAGTACCTTTAACCCGCATTTGCAAAGCTATTTTCTGGTTTTGCGACGGCCGGTGCTTCGTTCCAAAAATTTTGACGCCTTCATTAACAACATTAAAGCACAACCGCACCACTCTCTCTATATTACCGAATACGAAATCAAGCTGACACCCATGCTGCAAAATCTAGGCTATAAATGGGGCAGCTATATCCCGAGAGATTTTATTAAGACGGCAGAGGGACATTCCGTCGATCCGAATTCTTACCCGGTTACCCTTATCGGTAAATATGACAACCAGTTTTTGAAAAGACGTACTTTTACCGATAAATTGCCGATTGAAGAAAGCCGTACCAAACTGATGAAACTGCTAAAACAAAAAACACCAGAAATTTATAACAATATTGTAACCGATTTTCCTGAAGCGGGTGGCAAGATTCCGGCAGCAACGGGGAAACAGCCTGAACAACCGAAAGGATAATCAAATGTCTTATACCTCTTTCCGAGCGTCAGCCCCGAAACCGCGTCTGTTGCCACTAAGCGGTTTAAAAGTGTTAGCTGTTATCGGCGTGATTGCCTGCCATATGGGGGCTTTGTCGCAATGGGATTTGTGTGCACGCATGGTGGAACTGTTGTTTTTGCTTTCTGGATTTTGTATGGCTTATAATCATGGCGACACCCGAACAAAAGATAGTTTTTATGACGGCTGGCGCATGGTTTGGAATAAACTGCCACAGATTTATCCGATACATCTGGCAACTTTCTTGTTACAGCTGTTCTTTGTGGCAAAATGGACTGCCAAGCCACTCGATTTTACACTTTCTTTCGGTTTTTTGAATCTGGCACTGCTACAAGCATGGTTTCCGAAAACGCAATTTATGTTCAATAATGTGTCCTGGTTTTTGAGTGCGCTGGTTTTTTGTTATTTTATTACACCGACCTTAATTGCCACAGCCCGGCGAGCCAAAGCAAAGAAAAAACTATGGTTTATGTTTGCATTTTTGATTTCTGTACGCCTGTATCTGGAATATATGCGATTAGCTTATCCGATAGAGCTATGGTATAATCTGCACACGAACCCTCTTATTCAATGCCTCAATTACAGCCTGGGCTTCATAACAGGGATTTATTTTACCGAAAAGTCAGAATTTAATACTTTTTTGCATAAACAGTTTTCTGTCTTGTCAGCTTCATTGCTGGAAATTCTGTTAACAGGATTTTATTTGACCTGCTGCTATATCCTGGCACAAGATATGTATCGGTTGTTTTTTGTGGTTATAGCTTTACCGATGATATATATTCTGGCCGTCGGACGAGGGATTTTATCGCGTTTGCTGGCGTTGCGCCCGCTGGTATGGCTGTCCGCATTTAATCTGGAGATTTTTATGCTACATTCATTTATTTTATATCACTGTCCTGTGCAACCGGGGAATTTGTGGTATTATGTTAAATTTTCAGTTTTGGTGTTCAGCGCGGCGATAATATTTCGGCTTACCTGTCACGGCTTATGGAAAGCTATGCGGAAAATACCGCCATTATATGAAAAATGCAAACTATCTGGTCATAGGCGTTAAGCCGTAGCTATAGAACTGATAAAAGATTGTGCAAAATTTCCCCTCTATTGAAAATTCTTCTTGACTACCAGAAACATTTGCCCTAAAAAGAACGACGACGGGTCCTTAGCTCAGTTGGTTAGAGCCGGCCGCTCATAACGGTCTGGTCGTAGGTTCGAGTCCTACAGGACCCACCATTAAGAAGCCTTTCCCTCAGAGGGAGGGCCTTTTTTTATTATAAAATCCGAATCAGCGGTAAAATTAAGCAAAATTTTATCGGTTTACAACATCAAAAAGGCTTCGCATATTTGAAAATAATGGACAATATATAAAGTCAAACTGTAAGCCGGAATAAAATATGAACATTTTTTCTATATCGCAGAAAAATTTGTATTGCTTGAATTTAGAGACATAATTTTCCAAAAATCTATGATAAAAAACGGATTCTTTGCAGCAGGACAAAAACGGCAATAACTTCCAGTCTGCCCAGAACCATGATAAAAGCCAGCAGATATTTTACGAACGGCGTAAATCCGGCAAAATTGCCCGACGGTCCTGTTGCCTCGGTCAAACCCAGTCCAGCATTAGTGATATTGGCGGTTGCCGCTCCGAGTGCCGTCACAAAATCCACCCCGGTCATGGTAATAATCAACGTAAAGAACACAATGGCCAAAACAAAGCCGACCACCATCACAAATACCGAAGAAACAACCTTATCGTCAATAACCTTGCCACCAGCTTTCATCACCGCAACCTGGTTGGGTGATAAAGAATTAATGGCATTTTTTTTGAAAAAAGCGAAAATAACCTGCCAGCGGAAAATTTTAATGGAACCAGACGTAGACCCCGTGCAGCCACCAGTCATAAACAAAATAAGGAAGACGCCGACCACCCATGAACCCCATTTGATAAAGTCGCAAGACGAAAATCCAGTGGTTGAAATCGCCGAAATCATATTAAAGGCAGCATAACGGAACGATATCCAAAAAGGGATATCCGTCTTCAAGGCACGAAAAATGCTGACAATCAGAATATAGCCGAAAATAAATTTCAAAAAGGTATTTACCTGCTGATTGCCGAAAATGGAAGTTAGATTGCGACGTTTGGTAACCAGAATAAAGTATGTCATCGGTAGCGAACCAAGCAACATAAAAATAGTGATAATCGTTTCAATTTTTGCGCTGTTGAAATAGGCTATGGAGTTGTTTTTTGTAGACAATCCGCCAGTGCTGAGGGTGGCCAGCGCATGGCATATCGCATCAAACCAGTCCATCCCGGCATTTTTAAGCAAAAACATGCAAATAATGTTCAGCAGGATATAGGTAATAATGATGTCTTTTGCAATATAGTGCATTTTCGGTAAAAACTTTTCTTCCGTGTCGGAGTTTTCTTTGTTGAAGATATATGTGCCTCCGATTCCTAAAAACGGCATCAGCGCCACGGCAAAAATAACAATACCAACGCCACTTACCCCGTGCAACAAAGCCCGCCACAGCAAGACGGATTTTGGCTGCCCTTCAATATCGCTTAAAATAGTGGAGCCTGTTGTTGTCAGGCCGGAAGTGGCTTCAAATAGCGCATCGGAAAATTGCAAAATGTCACCGTTGCCGTAAAAGGGCAGGGCACAAAAGAAAGGGCAGATAAACCAGCATGAAACTGTAATCAGATAGCCCTGCAAAACGGATATTTTGGTAATTTTGCCATAATAGGCCAAAAACAACGACCCGCCGATAAACATGGAAAAAAAAGCGCTCCGGATAAAATAAGGGTCAAAAGAACCGATAAAATATTTCAGTGCCACCGCCGGCACCAGCATAAAAGCGCCGAGGATAAAAATAAGAAATCCGTTAATCATTAACACCGGCTGCCACATAATGCCTGTTTTCTCCGTAATTATCACAAAATCAGGCATCATCGTAGCCATCGCTGTAAAATTTTGCAATCACGCTGGCATGTTATCCACTTTCAAAGTCAGCCTGTTTTTGCCATCTATGCCTTGCCGATACAAAAAAACTCCCCATCCGTAGAGGAGGGGAGCCATTTGTAACTCAAAGCCTATTCAAAATAACGCTTATTCGGCGTATTTTTGAGATAAGCTTTAAATTTTCCGTATCGCCGAGTATATGCCCCGCCAATAAAGGAGATATAATCCTTAAGCATGGCTTCTACTCCGCGATCGTACTCTTCCGGCGTATAGGAAGCGCGGGCAAACAAATCCGAGAGGATAATATTTGCAACAGCTTCTTCATGCTCAATGCCGTAAAGGATTTCCTGATAGTTCGGCCACCCCATGTTGGAGTAATTGACAATAATGTCACGAACTTTCTCCCAATCGGCATTAAATACGCCCGGCATACCATAACGTTCCGGCCTTTCAGACTTGGTCACGCCATTAAAGCGCACCGTATCTTTTTTGAGTGGACCGATACAGGCCGCGATATAGCCGAGATAAATCTCGGATATTTTCGCTTCGGGTACGACTTCCGGCAAATCAGGCAGGAAAATGGGACAATGTGCCAACACGAGGTTGACTTTGACGTCCTTGAATTTTTCCTGTTGGAGCTGCCACATCCATTCGGCCAGCAACCGTTTGTCATAAAACGATTGGCCTGAACAGATAACGAACGTAACCTCTTTCAAACCTTGCTCTTTGGCAAAATCATAAATTTCAATGAGATTACCTTCGGTGTCGTCGTCTGTACAGGGCTTGTAATAGCGATACGCATAATCTTCCCCGGTGATCTGCGCCATCAGTCTGTAATACGTATCGTATTCCGTCCCCCGAACGAGACCATTATTCCGGTAAAAAAGCTTATTGAAAAGCCCCTTGTTACCCTCTTTGCCTGAAGATAAAAACGGCAACACCCGGCCGGTCTGCTTGGCATAAAAACGTAAAATTTCAAACGCGAACAAATGCGCCGTCATCATACCACTGAAGCAGTATAAAAACGGATGCATCAAATTCCGTGGCAGTTCATACATGGAGCATACAACCGCCTTGGAAATGCTGCCTTGGGCATTCGGATACTCAAAAGTATCCCCTGGACGCAAACCGCCGATTTTCTCTGCATATTGCAAAGTTTCACGGTCAAGCACCACCTGGCGCGGTTTAAGAACACGCACTCTTTCAGCCATATACCCGCGCATAGCACTGTTGCACTTGAAATTTACATTTTCCAACATAGACATAAACTCATCCTGAGATACATCTAGATACTCAAAATAATTTTCCATAATAGTGTTTTTTTAATTTGTTTACCACTACAAAATACCACATTTGGGCCAGATTGTCAAGTGGTAAACCATCAAAGCTGGTCAAAGGAAAAATCTGTCGCCACGTTTTTTTAA
>CAYQDC010000016.1:17520-31715 GCA_964416205.1 uncultured Acetobacter sp.
GGAAATACGCCACCAGACAAACACCGCGGTCAGCCCGAACGCCCACATCAGTATTGCGCCTGCTTGACGGCACCAATGCGGCAGCATTTGTAAAAATTGTGTTAAAATAAGGGCAAACGGTAGCGTAATGACCGCCACATAGCGGAAATCCTGGTTGCACATATAGGGATGTTTAAGGCTGAAAATGATTTGCCCTGCCAGAAGTCCCGCTACCAGAACCAACGTCAATATGTATGCTGCAGGCGTATCAATAAAATCCGCACTGCTCGTAATTTCTTTCTCATAACTTGCCGTTACTGCGTCTGCCGAATGGTGCATCCAATCGGCAATCACATGGCAGATAAGAACCGCTATCCCGAGGACAATTATTGCCAATATGCTCTTATATAGAAGAATAAGCCCCTGGATAAATGGCATAATGTCCATTCCACGCATTGAGAAGTCCCATTGCCCGAACAGTGCCGTTTTCGTCATTGTTTCCCAAAGGTTAATGCTAAAATCATTATAAAAAGTCTGCATATAAACAAACGCGCCGAGCAGATTAAAGCGTTCCCATAAGGTATAAGGCAAAAGTGACAGATGTTCCTGCGGTGGTACAAAGCCAAACCCAATACCGAGCCTAAAATACTGATATAACGGCCAGACAGACAGGCCAGTAGCCAGCAGTATGATGAACAGAAACAATTCTTTAAAAACATGCCGGTCATAATTCTGCCGTTGCCATCGTAAAAACAGCGCGGTCATTGTCATCGGTAAAACCAGAATACCAGACAGCTTGGTCAATGCTGCTACCATGGCAAACAACCAGGTAAGCCAGAGATTTTTCCGCCCGCCATCACGATAATAGAGCAGGGAATAATAAACCGTCCCAGCCTGTAACGGCAGCAGAAGGCAGTCGTTGTTAAAATAGCCGGAAACCGCATTATACGTCGGAAACAGACAAATCATTGCCAGTCCTCCGAACCGGAGAAACAAAGGCATTCGGAACAGCCACAAAATCCGTGCCGAAATCAGATAAAACCACATCATATAAGCACAAAACAAAACCTGCGCTGCTTCTGCTGCCTGCGTCATGTTTGCTCCGAGGAACATAGCCACTCTGATAGCGATCGCCGCCAGAAAAAAATGCAAAACCGGGTGGTAGGAAGAATAGCTTGGTCTTGTCAGCAGCGGGTTTTCCTGCCAAAATAAAAAATTATTATCCAGAATATACTCAATATAGTTAAAACACGAGGCAAAGTCATACTGTACATCGGTATGAGTGGTGTTTGTAATAAACGAGAGGTTAAAAAAAGCTGCGGTAAAGATAACCAGCTTATCGGCGCAACCATGGTCATTTTCATTGCTTCGCTTCAAAAGACCTGCTACCAGCATAAACAGGGCAAACAGCCAGGCTCCGGCAATCCGTGCCGACCAAAACTGGACGGCCATCGCAACAATAGCGCCACATAATCCCCATGCCAGCAGCATTTTGCCAGTCAGTTGCACCGGATTGTGAGCCAACGTCAGTATCAGTGCCAGCCAGAGGTTGAGCCGCGCCGTATCTGCATCGGATAAAGCTCCAGCAATAGTTGTAATAAAAAACAAGCCGATCGCTGTTATGAAAAGCAGTACCGAAAATTTTTTTTTTGAAATCGGGAGGCCCGTCGTCATAAAAACTCCTGTTTACTAAATGCCAATCAAAGATGGATTTCGTCATAAATGGTATACCGCTGGTAAAAAACGACCGTTCTGCCGAAAATACTTTAAAATCAGCTAACAGTCTTTTAAATATCAAGTCAAGCATTAAGATAAAGTGCCACACAAAACAGACATGCGGCTTGTCCGTATCGGATAATAAACCGACTCCCTATGAAAGGAGAAAACCTCATCTTAGTGGCATCATAAAATTACACCTGAAATTAGCGATCGAAAGATTAATTGCGCCCAAAAAACTTATTGGAAAGATTAATAGACCAGGAAACTGACTGTGTATTCTGCAAACTATCCTTAAGTGCCTGTGCTTGGTTCTCGCGTTCTTGCCGTAACTGTTCGCGTTTATTCAGTTCGCGGTCGATTCGGTGGTTGGTTTCATCGTCAATCCATGCTGTAATGTCAACATACCACCCTTTATTGCCATAATGAGCGCGGCGACGGTCGCGCAACACGCTGGCAAAGGTTTTTTCGTTGCCCCAGTGGTTGTTGTTATAGGCACAATAGGTATAAGAGTCAGTAGACGCCGAGTTAAAAGCCGGAAAGAAGTTGTTATAATGCTGGTTTCCAGCGGCGTTGCGCCTGAATCCGGCTTGCACGATGGAATAAGGGTGTTCCTCCATATAAGCTTTAATATCATTTTCTAGATTACCACTGTAAACAATATGATCGGAATATTTGGCGATAATATCGCGCATGCCGGTGCTACTATGAGCGTTAATGCGACATCTGTCAATAATGTGTTTAATTGATTCGCCGACCAAACTGTTGGGATTTTCACGTTGGAAGATATCGTATGCTTCGCACAGGCTCGCCATGCTCATACCGGCACAATAAAGCCCGCGGTGGATCCTTCCTTGGATGCCGTTTTTGGCCAATGACCGGTCAGCCTCACGGAAAGCTTCGCTTTTTTCACCATAAGAAAGTTTAACGACATTGTTAAAGCTGCATTGAGCATAAATTTTACTGAAAGTTTCAATATCTTTCTGTTTTTGTTTTTCTAGGACGGTTTGTTCGTCTTCTACAGAATCCTTGGAAGTATAGAAATCATAAAAAATGGAAATATCGGCAAAAGAGTTGAACAGGGCAAAATCTTCTTGCTTCTCAATTTCGAAAGTCGGTTCATAGGCAAACAACGCATTCATCGTTGTCTGTTGCATATATTTTTCCGTATCTATACCTATATATGGAACGGAAGTGTTGAACTGGCTCAGTTGAATAGCTTTATACAGATTTCTTTCATCCTCAGATTGTGTGGACAAGGCATTAATCATCGCCACCAGTTCGTGCCAGTCTTCCGATTTTGGGGTATCACTGCTGCTGATGTTTTTCAGTGCTTGCTGCTGTTTTTCCGTAACCGATTTGCCTTTTAGGTTGTAAAAATTGGCCACGGCATCGGCTATAGCAGAAACGGAACCTGCATCATATTCATTTTTCAGCAAAATATAATAAAGGTATGAGGCAATGCTGGAATTTTGTATAAATCCGATACTGTATTTGTCAAAAAATTCAGTTTTGGCAATAATACGCGCTTCGTCATAAGAAAGATTTTTATAGCTGCCGATTTTATAAAAATTGGCAAAAGCACGGTTTTTATACATAAAGTTGCGATAGACCGTCTCCGAAATACCGTATTTTTCGCTGGCTCCGTAATAGTCGTTGCTTTGAGCAAAACACTTATTAAAAAAATCAGCATTAGGAACGTTGTGCATTTTATCATTTTGGATATAGGGTACCGTAGCCGCATAATCATTCTCGTCAATCGGCGCTTTCTTTTCGTTCCATGGCAATTCCCAGTTAATGTCAAACATATATTCCTGCCCCTGATTTTCCATCATGGTCAGTGCCTTGTCATAGCAAATAGTTGCCTGGTCAAAGATATCTTCGGCCAGATGTGACTGCCGGATGGTGCTCGTAATGGGGCTGAAGTCAAAAGCCTTCCCTGTATTTTGCAGCTGTTTGTAGCCGAAATAACCCATAGTAGCCAGCGGTGCGCCGATAGCTGCATATTTAAGTGTTTTACGTCCTGTATTGCGAACTTTTTGCTTAAATTTTAATATCTTAGCTTTTTTTTCATCCTGCTTTTGCTTCTTATAGTTTTCAATGTTAAGCGTAATGGTATTGAAGCGTTGTTCTTCCCGCCGCAGTTTTTTCCGGTTGAAAAGTCTGTCCCACAAACTTGGTTTGCGTCGCTTCGGCGTTAAAATCAGCATTTGCGGTTGTTTCTGCTCTTTTGGGGCTTTTCGCACAAAAGGCTTTTTAATTTGTTGATAAAAAGATGAGATAGCCTTTTTGAAAAGCTCCTTGCGGGCACGGCGACGTGCCAGGCGAGCGGCTTTTTTCTGTTGTTTTATTTCGGTTCGGCGCTGTTTTTCAGCAATCCGACGAGCTTCCTTCTCTTGGCGCAATTTTTCTTTCTGTGCCAGACGAGCGGTTTTTTTCTGTTGTTTTATTTCGGCTTGGCGCTGTTTTTCAGCAATCCGACGAGCTTCCTTCTCTTGGCGTAGTTTTTCTTTCTGTGCCTGGCGTGCAGCTTTTTTCTTTATCTCTTGTTGCCGGCGCAAATCTTTAGCTTTGATTTTTTCCTGTCGTTTGATTTCATTAGCCTCTTTGCGTTCAGCTTTAAGGAGCAGACGTTGCCGTTTTTCCTCTTGTTTTTTCCGTAGCCGTTGGGCAGCTTTCTCTTTTTTTAATGCTTCTGCAGCCTTGCGGAGTTCCTTTTTTTCGATTTCCTTGAGTGCGCGCTGTTCGACCCTTTTTCTTTTTTGCATTTCTTCTTTTTGCCGTTTTTCTTCGGCTCGGTGCTGTTTTTCTCTTTCTTCAGCAGATATCATCTCAACTTCATCTTGTGTTTTTTCGGTTTCTGCCGGTGTTTTTTGTATCTGCGCTGCTCCGTATTGCGTTAAAAAATCGCGTAGAGTACCGTCGTGGCGAGACAGCTGAAGCTTGAAACGGTTGATTTCAGTACCGTGAATTCCAAGATCGCTGAGCATTTTTTGCATATATTCAAAATTGGCTTTTTTAGTTAACGTCTTAGCTCTTTCGTCCAGCAGTATTCGTCCGCTGAGATTATCTTTATATGCAGAAAAAGTTTTGATAATGTCGGCTGCCATGCGTGGCGGCGTTTGTACCGCCCCTGTGGTCGGAGCTGTTCGCGCGGCCGTTTCACGTATTGTTTCGATCATAAATTCGGCCGGGGTCTGGCGTTTGGGAGAAAAGGCGGCCATGGCCAGAGCCGTATTTTGAATATTTTTGTCATGCAAAGCAAGCTTTTGTAATTCATGTGGACGTATGGAATCTCGCAGAGCGCGGGAAACATTGGGTGCGTTTTTCAGTTTGTCTGCCAAAGTGCTGGCATCGTTGTCGGAAGCATCAGCCAGTCGCTGCAAGAGTTCTTTATTCTTTTTAAGCGTCAGGTCACTGCCACTGATATCAAATTCTTTATTAAAAATATTACGACCAGCCTCAGACATCTTTTCGGCTAAAATTTGTCGGTGTACTTCGGTCGTCAGCATCATTCGCGCTTTACCGAGCGCAATGGCTGCGGGCATATTTTCTTCTTTCATGAACTGGCGTTGCAACGCTTGCAGTTGGTTGCGCCGTTCGTAAAGATAAGTCTCAACCCGGTCGTCATACTGTTTAGCAGCGGAAATATAGGTGTCAGGATTTTTCCGGAATTCTTTTTCGGTCAGGCGAATGCCTAAAAACGCACATTTTTCTTGCAGCTCTTGCAGGAAAAACTTGTCTAATTCCTTTTTAGTCTCATAAGAATGTGGCATTTTAACAAACCTCTATTTATACCATTCATAAAAACATTTATAACATAATATAAACAAAAAATCAACTGTATTTGTGTATATTTTGGCAATTTTAAACAAAGGAGGTCGGAAATTTACAAAAATGACAACATGATTGCTGCGAAAAAAGCTACAATTGTGAGCGGTTATGGCTAAGACATAAACATTTTCAGATATATACGGAATTTTATGCCGTCAGTCCGCAAAACAGCTCTCATCCACCGCGCACTAAATGCGAGTCGTTGCAGAGAAATAAGCAGATACCCATCAGTTGATGGTACTGAAAGTTTTTGAACTTTCATTCGGTGCGATCAATGTCAGAGACAGCTCGTCATCAGCATAAACACTTTCATAACCAGAATAACGGCCGTTGACGATATTTTAAGCCCGGAATAGCATTATTTTTGCCCGTTGTTGCAGTTTTGTTTTACAGGTTAGAAAAACAGTATCACTGATTTGAGGCTGAAAAATAAAGAAGTAAGAATCAAGTTTTACTTTGTTATTTGCGTAATTTTGTCAAAATTAAGGCTTGACAAACGAGGCAAAAAAAGACTACAACAAAAACGAAATTAAATTTTTATGGCTTATGGATTATAAAGAAATGCGGGAGTTGCTTTTACAGAAAAAAAGCATCTCAAAGGAAGAGGCCCGCCAGATATTGGAGCTTTGGCAAAAAATACCACGGGCATACACTGATTTTCTCCACAATCGTTCAGCTTTTATGCTGTTAGATTGTTATTGCAAGGCTGATTTGAGACAATGCAAGCATGTTTTCGAGCAAACGTCTGTGCGCGTCCCTTCTGCCGCCGTTGCGGAAAAGTTTTTCCAGTTGCGTGATGATGCTATAAACACATCGTTTAAAAACATCGTTACCATACGGGCTTTTAATCGCCGCCGAAATTTGGATATTTGTGCCTGGCCGTATTTGGATCGGCGTTGCGCCAGTTATTATGAACTGGATTTTATTCTGGAGCTGTTGTGTGATCCACATTATGTCTTCAATTTTGAAAAAGATTTGAGTGGCAAAATTTTTGAAACACTGCTGAAAAAACTTGGCAAAAATAGCGACTGGTTGGCCATCAACAGCTTTAATATCGCGGGCTGGACTGAACACTGCATCAAGGAAGATCCTGTCACCATACGGCTGTTTTTAATGGCGCAGCACGCGACGGCGCAGGATGAAGGAGAAGAAGCGAGCTTTCGCAAACTTTTGCTAAACTATCTGATTGACATAGAAAAAGGTATGAAGATATATTATCAGCTAGCGGCAAAATCTGCCGGTATCATCATGTCATAATTCTCATGTCGCTACGAAGTTTAAACAAAAGCGAAGAAATCGGGAATTAATCCCGATTTCTTTATTTTCAGCGCATTATTGAGTTTCATCTTTTGAAAGAATAGCGGTCGTTCTTTTGGGGACGAAACGGATATTCCAGTTGACATCACCCTTTCGCATGTTAACATAACCAGGTATTTTTTAGGGAGAGATAAAATGTCTGCGTTGGTCGATGATTTGAAAGTAAAAATCCAATACCTGACCCCAAAAAGGTTGCTGTCGCGCGCCGTCGGCAAACTGGCATCTGCCGAGTTAGGACGGGCAACTGAATGGATGATAAAGAGCTTTATCAGCTATTATAACGTGGATATTAAAGAAGCCAAAATCCAGGACATAAAAAAATATAAGACCTTTAATGACTTTTTTACGCGCGAATTAAAAAAGAATGCACGTCCGATTGTGTCCGGAGCCAGGACACTGGCGGAGCCTGTCGATGGCACTGTCAGCGAGTTTGGCGAGATATACAAAGATGCCGTTGTACAAGTCAAAGGGCATTATTACAGCCTGGAGACGTTGCTGGGTGGGCGCGAAAAAGAAGCGATGGCCTTTGAAAATGGCAGTTTCATAACCATATATCTGTCGCCACGTGATTATCACCGTGTCCACATGCCTTTGACCGGCAAGTTGGAAAAAATGCTGTTTATCCCCGGCGAGCTGTTTTCGGTCAGTCCTCTGACGGCACAAAAAGTAGACAATCTTTTTACCCGCAACGAGCGCCTGGTCTGCTTTTTCAAAAACGATAAAATCGGGCATTTTGCCATAGTTATGGTCGGAGCAGAGATTGTCGCAAGCATGGCGACCGTATTTGCCGGGCTGGTAGCACCGGGTGGCAAAGGTGTGACGGTGTATAATTACGATAAGGATAACATTGTGCTGGAAAAAGGCGTCGAGCTTGGGCGCTTTCTGATGGGCAGCACAGTGATTTGCGTTTTCCCCAAAGGTAAAGTAAATTTTGCCAAGGGGCTGAAAAGCGGTTTGACGGTCAAGGTTGGCGAGTGCCTGGGCGAAATCAAAAGCAAATAAAAAAGAAAGTTCTGAGAAAGTATCTTAAATTTCCAGATCAGTCATTTTTTATACACAGTACGGTAAGAGAAATGGGCAAAATATTGGCAAAATCTTCAGAAATTTACTTAATCAAAGCCACGGATTTGAAAAAACTTCCGCCTGCACCACGGGAAAAGGATACAATACCGTTTCTGGAAACGGAACAGATAGCTGTTTTGCTCAATGCTGGACGCCCGGATGAGTTACTTAAAGGAGGAGAGCAGGTGGCAGCCGCTACTGCTGACGATTTTTTGCCAGTAAGGTTTGTTTATGAATCGTATGCACCGTGGCAGGCTTTTCTGATAGATTTGATAAAGCCGATTAAACGTAGGTTTTACAGTATTTTTCCGTCGGTATATACGACCACGCTGGCCTCACTTTTGCAAAACAATATTACCCGTGGCGAGCGTAACGAGCAAAATGCTTACCTGTGGACGAATAAAAAATGGCAGATAAGTCGCGAAGAAGCGCATAAGCGCTACACGGAGCTGTATAGTTCCATCAAGACCAAAGGTTACGATGCCAAAAGCCCGATGCTCATTGTGCTTAACCGCAAGTTTGGCGTCAAAGACCAGCTATTACAGGGACATCACCGTATCGGAATTTGCAAAAGTCTGGATGTCAAAGAGGTCTCCTGTTCTTTTTGGGCAATTCCGTGCTCTTTCGGCTTTATGAAAATGTTTATCAGGAAAACGAAAAAATGAAGATTATGTTAGTTCGCGACCGTAACGTCTTAAATAACAATTGGCTGGCGTATTTTGCCAATCTGCTGCAGATGCGCGGGCATGAAGTAGTCATTGCCTGTGACACATACGACAAGCTGGGAGAGCCTGCGCCGGGTTTTGAGCTTAATGATGGCATAAGGATAGCTAATGTAAACGGTAAAACAGATTCACCTGTTTGCAATTTATGGCACAAAATCCGCTGCAAGGTGCTACCCTCGTGGAGCTTGTTTAATAAATTGATAAAAAGCGAAAAACCCGATGTTATCATTTGTTACTTTCCAGTAGACTTGTATAACGTTACCCGTTTTCAATGCCATAACATTCCGATTGTGCAGATGGTACATAATTATCCGCCAATTATATTGGATAAAGTGCAGCATAAATTCCCCCCCCCACTACGCGCCTGGTGTCGCAAAAGCTTTGAACAGGTCAGTGTTTTTCAGGTATTGATGAATTCATATAAAAACGATATTGCCCCGTTTTTTTGCCCAAAAAAAATTGTCCATATCGCCAATCCAGTGCGCCAGTATGCCAAAGGCGAAATGGTAGATTTGGCACATGAAAAAAAACGTATTATTTATGTCGCCCGCATAGAAAGAAGAATAAAGCGCCCGCATTTGCTGGTAGAGGCCTTTGCCAAAATTGCCGCAGATTTTCCAGATTGGAAAGTAGAAATTTGGGGTATGCGCAAATATCCGGATTATGAGAAGGAAATAGAAGATTTTATTAGTGAGCATAATTTGCAGGGGCAGGTGGCCTTGATGGGGTATACACAGGATATGGAGGGATTGTACCGTAGTGCGGATATTCATGCTTTTCCGAGTTCCTGCGAGGGCTTCAGTCTGGCAATTGCCGACGCAATGGCGATGGGGCTACCGCACGTCGGGTTCAAAGATGCCCATTCGGTCAACGAGATTATTGTGGACGGACATAACGGCTTTTTGGCAGAAGATGTCGATGATTTTGCCACCAAACTGAAAATCCTGATAGAAAATAAGGATTTGCGCATAAAGTTCGGTAAAAACGCCCGGGAAGACATGAAAGCCTATACACCGGAAATTCTGATGGCGCAATGGGATAAGCTGTTTAGCGAACTGGCAACAAAAAAATAATAGCAAAGCTTAAACCTTGCAAACTTTGTCATCGCAATAACAACTATTGCCCATGCAGGAACGTTCATATTATAAAAAAAAAGCAACGGTTACCCGCTACCAAAAAACAGCTTAATCTTTAGATCCGGCAACGAAAGGTTAAGCTTCTGCCCCTTTGGAACGCAAAACGTCTGGTAGAGATAAAAAGCGCGTTGCCATTGTTTCCAAAAATGCCCAATCAGCCTGCGGACGAAACAATGTCGCCACCAGATAGCGGTAAAAATCTTTGCTGAAATAAGGATAGCGTAAGTTTTTTTTCACATATTTCCAGTTGGCCGACACCGCTCTCAGATAAACTTCTGCGGCAATTTTTTTATCTAATTTGTTGCCATAATCTTTCAAGAAATAATAATAGGCAAAAAAGCGGTCATTATCCAATTGGTTGGTGTTTTTACTGAGGTTATTCGTTTCTTTGGGCACCAGTACAACGTCGGCCTGCATTTTGATAATGCCATTGGCTAATCGTGCCGCCCGAAGCGGAATGCTTTCGTCCTGGATAAAAACACGGGCATCAGCGCCACCGGCCTCCTGCAAAACTTTACGCCTGATAAGCTGTCCCATGCGGGTAAAACGTCCGCACAAAACCATTTCCAACGCTTCTTTTTTATAGGAATAAACAAAATCATCGGGCATTGTTTCCCGCGCGATATCCATCGGTTCTTTGCCAGTTTTGCTGAATGTGCCGTAAACCATATCGCTACCATGTTTATTGGCCAGATCAATCATTTTTTTTGTGGAATCAAGCGGCAGAATGTCATCAGAATCCAACATACGCACCCATTCACCACGGGCAAGGCAAATACCGCGGTTGATGGAAATACTGATGCCTTCGTTTTGTGTTTTTTTGAGGATGATAACATTTTTAACCCCTTTAGTTAATTCCTCAATAATTTCTACCGAGCGGTCTTTTGAAAGATCGTCTACAAAAATAAATTCAGGATTAGTTAACCCCTGCTGGTTTAATAGCGCTGTCAACACCGCCGGCAGGTAATATTCTTTATTATAAACCGTCATAACAAAAGAAACGTCAATATTTCTCTGTTGTTTTTCAGTCATCATTATTTCCTGTTATAATCAAGGTCTTCCGGGATAATTGAACCATCAATTAAACCTGAGATAGTCCGCGAAAGGGGACAAAACTCCTAAAAAAGTGTACGTTTTTTTTAGCAATTTGCAAGCAAAAAGAATATAAACAACATAAATTGTTAATATTTTTCTGCCTGTCAAATTTAAATCATTGGCTTTAGCTTTCATCGCTGGAATAAATGTCAGAATATCACAATATCTTTTTAGTAAGATACATGGCAACGATGCTTGGCGTTCCGACATCTTAAATTAGGTCAAATACTCTGGAACTGGAAACCTTATATTATGAAAAGATTATCAGACAACAGGTTAAAAACTTGGCAGAAAAAAGTTTGCAAAACTGTTCGGAGTGAGAAAAAAAGCACGAAATACACTTTTGAGGCCGATAAAAATCCATTCGCTATATAAGTTAACGGTTATTCCTGATTAAAATTCAAACCGTTCAACTTCTTCGCCATCTTTATAAACCACCACACGCACCAGTTCACCACGGGCATTAAATTCCTTGGCCGAACCATCCAACTTGTCATTTTTGCGTGTTGCCAACACTTTCGGTTTTTCGTCTTCGTAATAAGAATTGGCAACACCTTCGCGTTTACCGTCAACGTATTCGGTATAAGCGATCAAATGATTATCTGATGTATAGAGGCGTGCTGGACCGTGCAGCTTGCCGTTTTTATAGGTAACGGATGATTTGACCGCCCCATTGGGATAATACTCCTCAAAAATTCCGTTTTTGTGCCCTTTGATATAGCTACCTTTGCTTCGCAGGTCCCCATTGGGATAATAAGCAAGCGCGCTTCCCTCCAGTTGTCCGTGACGATAATAAAGTATTTCTTTTCTTCCGGAATAAACAGCCAACACTTTGCCGTTTGGTAGTCCCTTGCTATAAACAGCTTCAAGTGTAACGTTTCCGTCTTTGTCATAAACACGGTAAAGACCGTCAATCATACCATTGACATAATGGATTTCTTCCATAAGCTGCATATTTTCGGCATATTTTTGATAAACACCGGTAATAGGTTGTTGCTTTGCATCATAACGTATCCCGTCTTTTTCATAAGACGTATCATCATTATAAAGCGTTGTCAGCTGAGCCAGATGACAACCACTCAAAAGCAACATAATCAAACCGACACCCGTTGCCTTTTTGACGACTAACCGCCGTGTTGTCAGTTTCCGTAAAATCATACGCCTAAGTATCAGCTTCTTGACAGCAAACCGCCGTGCCATCAGGCTTATCAAATATCTTTTTGCCATAGTATCCCCTCATAACCGAATATACATAACTTTTTCTTTCTTAAAAAAAAGTAAACTCCGTCGTTTTTCGTGCTAAAATTTCGCCATGTTTCTCATAATAAGAAAAAGCTGTAGAAAAAAACGAAAAAGAATAGCCCTTTTGCCGACTGGAGTATAAACTGGCAACGTATGGGAGATAGAAAGGGGAGAAAATGAAATACAAAAAAGTCATCTATACAAAGATTTCGCCGGAAAAAAGCAAAGAACAGCGCAACTATTATGCCCGTCGCATCAGAAAAGCTTTTATAAAATACCTGGCATATACGGGTTGGTTTGACGGTGTTTTGGCCGAAGATGAAGTGATTCGCGCCAAACAGGGGTATCTACCGGAAGATTTGGATATCCACCATATATTCCCGTTGTCGGGAACCGAGTCGGCAGAGGTAAACTCTTTTACCAACCTGGCCGTTCTGCACAAATTAACTCATCTGGCGATAAACCGCCAGATTTTTTATCCGCAGTTAAAAGATGCAGAGCAGATGGCTATAGGAGAGCAGAGGGAAATAATCATTCCCGTATTTAAGCCAGTAGATGCCGGGCGAATAATTGCACTACGCAATCGGCAAAATATCGGCCGCTGGCAGATGTTAAAAAAAATATCGTTAGCAGGTTACGCGCGTTAAACGTCGTCCGGGCGACAAAGCAAAGTTTGACAACCCATTTAAATTCAATAACCTGTCAGCAAATGAGAATGTAGAATGTTAAGATTTTTAAGTTTACTCTTAGCTTTGTCTTTGTTTTCTTCATCAGCGGAAGCTCGCCGCCAAAAGGAGCTCCGGCTAGAAGAAAACAAGGCGTATGTGTTTTATATTAAAGACTGTCCGATGTGCCAGAAGGCCTTAAACTACGTTAATGATCGTTATCAGACACGTCCGGATGTTGTCCGTTTGGACCTGTCCGAAGAAGAAAGCCAGGAGCTTTTGCAGCAATGTGCCTCCAAATTCGGCTTTAAGAATATTGTCGTGCCGGTGTTTTGCGTTGGCGACAAATATTTTATGGGCTGGTCAAGCAAAGCTTCTGAGGCACTGAATAAATATATTACCGAAAAAGATGGCTGGTAAGAACATAACAGTTTTGGCAAAATGTAAAAAGTGCTAAACGTATTGTTTAACTTTCAGACTCATGATTTTAGAAACCTGTATAACCGAGCTTGTAATAAAAGGCCTTAGCAAAGATATGTTTGGGCAACAATAAACACTGCAAAAACAAAAAAAGCCCGCAACATGCGGGCTTGGGGTATCTCAAAACCAACCAGCCGGAGCAGCGGATTGCTTTCCATAAGAGCGCTTTCTTGGAAATAGGCTTATTCCGCCTTTGGATAGCCAACAGCCATGGTTATAACAACTTCATTGTCACCCGTAAGGTCAAGAGCTTCTTTCATTTCCATCCGGTCATATAGCCCGCGTACCACACAGTGCAGTCCGGCAGAAGCACAATACAGACCTGTATTTTGATACATGGAACCAGCATGCATTTCACCGTATTTTTTGTCTTTGGTAATAAACAGCAGATGTACCGGCGCATCCATGGCAAAAGGTTGAGACGCTAAGTATGAGCGCAAATCTTTGTCACCTAGTTGTTTCAAGACATTTGTCGCCGCATCATAGCGATAAGAGCCAGAAGGTAGCAGCACATACAGCTCAATATCCTGTGTATTTCTTGCTGTCGGAATCACGCGTTTGCCGTCCGCCGAAGAGATACCCCATGTCGCCCACAGCAAATCAGCCAGCTGCTGTTCTGAGATCATTTTGGTATCAAAAGTCCGCCCCGTACGCCGTGCTGCTATCGCTTCCATAAGCGGCATACCGCCTTTTTCCGTATGTTGTGGCAGGGAAATATCCGCTGCGTTTGCTGTTCCAGTTGCCAACATCATCATAGCTCCTAAAATAACTTTTTTCATATTGCCTCCGATATAATCATTTTACAGCATCAGTATAACCGTGGAATAAAAAAAATCTTCCCGGCATTTATTTTTTCCACAACAATCAGTCTGCCTGCCACCGTCCTGTTTCTGTTTTCATCGCGTCGGGTGCATAACTTATGAGCATCCTTGTCAATTTTTTTT
>CAYQDC010000017.1:0-30420 GCA_964416205.1 uncultured Acetobacter sp.
ATGAGCGGAAAAGATTTTTTTTATTTTTTTTTTATCGTTAATATCGCCCTGATAAGCAGTAAGATGCTGATGTTGAAACGGATCCGGCTCCAAATCTATACTGATGCACTCCGCCCCTGTTTTTAACAAATGCTGCTTCAGAATTGTCCCAAAAAATCCGGCACCACCGGTTATTAAATAGCATGGCATATTCTTTCTCCCGCTGTTTTTTCAAATATGGAAAATAATTCGTAAAATATGTGTTAAGACTTTTTGCAGATATGCTAAATTTAAAGAATGTTTAAATTCAACGGCTCAATTATGATTAGTGTATGATTTATAAAATCATTTGTATCCATAGCAGAAGAGAGCATAGTGGTGTTTCGCATTTTTCAAGGAGGCGCATGTGTTAGAACTGCAGATATATTGCCGTTCCCGATAATTTCTGGCTTCTGCTGGCGATATTTGCCGATAACGCAGTGTGGCCGACTGATAATCTCTCCGATCCTAACGGACATAATATGGCAGGCTGCATCTATTGTCAGCCGTCAGTATGAGTCGACGTGGCAGCCCATACGGTGAATACATCTGTAAACAATAAATATTTTTCATATCCAGCTTCTTTTTTCAGTAGTTAAAGAAAAAGTTATCTTGACAAAAGATAACTGGAGGTTGAGAGCTATATACAAATAGTGCGATATATTCACCTCACGGGCTTATTCTACCGCCTTTTAATCGCTAGACTGTAAGGTGCGTAAAATTTCGTCTTTATATATAGACGTTGCATAATTTTAAACCTAAGAATATTTGTTGATATTCTGAGGTTACGATATATCATACACCTTTAAGATAGGTTTAACCAGCAAGATAAGTTTTAATGGCTTCGTTTTGCTCAAAAAGATATAATAGAATCCGTAGCGCTCTGCCTCGTTCCGTTTCCAGTTTAGGATCGGTTTTTAAGATATTTTGTACATCGTTACGCGCCTTAATCAACAAATTTTGATGGCAGGACATATCTGCCAGTTTGAACTGGGCGAATCCGGACTGGCGGGTTCCCAATATCTCCCCACCACCGCGAAGTTCCAAATCCTTCTCGGCAATGTAGAATCCATCTTCAGTCTGCTTCATAATGTTCAGGCGTTCTTTGGCTACATTGCTCAACGGATAGGAATACAGCAAAATACAAGTTCCAGCCTCATATCCACGCTTAATTCTCCCGCGCAACTGGTGTAACTGCGCCAAGCCAAACCGTTCCGCATGTTCTATGACCATTATTGTTGCTTCGGGCACATTGACGCCGACTTCTATTACCGTTGTGGCAATCAGGAGCGTTTTGTTTCCGGACTTAAATTCTTCCATTACTGCGTCTTTTTCGGATTCTTTCATCTTGCCGTGTACTAACCCGACTTTATTTCCAAAATACTGTTGTAACATTTCGCAACGTTCTGTTGCCGCAGCCAGGTCTGATTTTTCCGACTCTTTAACCAAAGGGCAGACCCAGTAGGCACGCGCACCTTCAGCTAATTTTCGTTGTAAAGCGACAATGACATCCGACATTTTTTTAACATTCATCACCACTGTTTGCGTTGGTTTACGTCCTTCCGGCAGAGCGCCGATTTTGGTGTGTTCCATATCGCCGTATGATGTTAGCAACAGACTGCGTGGAATCGGCGTAGCGGTCATTATCAGGACATCGCATAAGTTGCCTTTAGAGGAGAGCGATAAGCGCTGATTGACTCCGAATCTGTGCTGTTCGTCAATAACGACATATCCCAAATCTTTGAAAACAACGTTTTCCGTAAACAAAGCGTGGGTTCCGATTAAGATATCAATTTCTCCGGCGGCCAGTTTTTCATATATTTTCCGTTTTTCTTTGGCTTTGATTTTTCCGGTTAAGAGCCCCAAGCGTATTTCAGAATTGTGGCAAAGACTGCTTATGGTTTCATAATGTTGCTTGGCTAAAATTTCCGTCGGTGCCATAAGTGCTGTCTGCGCCCTTTCTTCTATTACTTTAAGCATACTTAACAGAGCCACGACCGTTTTTCCTGACCCAACGTCACCTTGCAGCAGCCGCAACATTTTGTATGGAGAATTTTGGTTGGTGGCAATTTCCTGTAGTGCTTCTTTTTGTGCTGATGTCAACTTAAATGGCAGAGACGATAATATTTTTTGATATAAGAATCCGGTACCAACGAAACTACGCCCTTTTTGCTGCCGAATCTTTCGTCGTATTAAGGCTAATGCTAATTGATTGGACAGAATCTCATCATATGCCAGACGTTGACGTGCCGGAGCGGATGGATATAAGTCAACTGGACTTTTGGGGTGATGCACTTGGATCAATGCTGTTTTGAAATCAATATACTCCAAATCCCAGAACGCTCCCTCTACCAGCCATTCTGGAAGTGAAGGGATTCGTTGTAAGGCTTCTTCTTCCAAGCGACAAACCATCTTGTTACTGACTCCGGCAGTTAGCGGATACACTGGCTCCAAACGTGCAATTTGAGGCAACCATTCTGGAACAACGGAGTAATCTGGATGGCTAATTTGCCACAAGCCATTAAAAAACTCCAGCTTTCCGCTAACGGCACGCTTACTCCCGACCGGATAATTTTTCATAATCGAATTCGTATAAACCTTAAAAAATACCAAAACCAACTCGGCACTGCCGTCCGTACAATATATACGATACGGATGTTTGCGGGTTTGCGGTGGCTGATGCTCGGTTATTGTTACAGTGCCGGTCCAAATTCTGCCCTCTGTAGCTTCCCGCAAAGGAGGAGAATAAGTCCTATCTATCGTATTTATCGGCAAATGAAACAACACATCAATTATTTTTTCTCCGCACAAGTTTTTTATCAGTTTTGCATATTTTTTACCGACTCCTTTTAACCCGTCTATCGGCGCAAAAAGCGGATATAAAATATTTGGACGCATGATTTCTGTTCTTTACAAATTGGCGGTTTGAGTTAAATATATATTGTTAAATAATAGAAACGAGCATAAATGTCTAATAATTTTGAAAAATACAACAAAAAAATACTTGCCGGCGTAGCTAAAGATGCCGAAGCTTTTGCTATACATGATATTCTTCGCCAAACGGATAATGATGTCCTTTGCATTCTGAGCGATGGCCTGAGTTTGAAGCAGGTTTACGATGTTCTTTCTTTCATCTCACCGGATATTGATATTTTGACTTTACCAGCATGGGATACCGTTCCTTATGACCGCGTATCGCCAAATGCTGCTGTTTTATCACGCAGAATAGATACACTGACTAAACTGGTTTTGGATACAGATAAAAAAATACGCCGAATCGTTTTAACAAGTGTAGGGGCTATCATACAAAAACTGCCACCGAAAAAGATTTTTTATAATACCAGAAAAGTTATTCAGGTTGGTGACAAGCTGAATTTTGATGAATTTCTGCATTATGTTGCTGTTAATGGTTATTCTCGTGTGGAGCAGGTTATGGGATCGGGTGAATATGCTGTGCGCGGTGATATTATAGATATTTTCCCTAGCGGTGCCGAACAACCGCTTCGTATTGACCTCTTTGATGATGAAATAGAGAGACTACGTTTTTTTGAAGTAGAAAACCAACGCAGTACCAAAGACCTGAATTTTTACCGTTTTGACAGTGCTAATGAAGTTGTTTTGGATAAAAATGCTATCAAAACTTTTCGCTCAAAATACAGGGAAGCTTTCGGTGCGGAGGGAATTAAAGATGAATTGTATGAAAGCATTTCCGAAGGAAAAAAATATCTCGGCATGGAGAACTGGCTACCTTTTTTTTATGAAGACAACTTACCAACCTTGTTTGACTATATGTTGCAAGCCGACATTATTCTCGGAATAGATACAGATAATGCTTTTAAAACCAAACTGGAAACCATTTCTGACCATTATGGTGCACGTCTTGAAGCCTTGAAAATTCAAGACATTTCTGAAGTTGACCATTATCGCCCGGTTGCACCGGAGCTAATGTATTTGAATATGGACAATTGGCAAAAAAATATTCATACCCGCCCATCGGTTACAATTTCCAAACTTTCGATTCCGGAAAGCAACAATGTACTAGATTTTGGTGCTATTCCACAGAAAATATATGCTTCGCTCAAAAACATCAACAATTTGGCCGTTTATGAAGACCTGGCAAACGACTTTATGCATAATGTTACCAAAAAAAAAATCATCTGTTGTTACAGCAATGGCTCTTTGGAGCGTATGCACCATTTATTGGAAGAAAATCAGTTTAAAAACCTGATTATTGCCAATAATTGGAAAGATGTTGAAAGAAATGTTGCTATGGGCAAAACCGTTCTTACTTTACTGGAATTGCAGCATGGCTTTATTAGCAAAGACTATTTTATTGTCAGTGAACAGGATATCTGGGGTGAACGTAAGAATATCCGGACGCGATGCAATGTTTCGGCTGAAAATTTGATTGAAGATATTTCTTCACTTAATATCGGAGAGTATGTTGTACATATAGAACATGGTATCGGCCGTTTTGCTGGGCTCGAAAACCTGATTACTGACGGCGTGGCACATGACTGTTTGAAGCTTATTTATGCACATAATGATATTTTGTATATTCCGGTTGAAAATATTGATGTTATCTGTCGATATGGAGTAAAAGATTGTGACGTCACTCTTGATACACTTGGCGGTTCGGCTTGGGAGGCTAAGAAATCTCGCGTTAAGGCAAAAATTAAAGATATTGCAGAAAAACTTATCAAAATTGCAGCTGAGCGCCGAATGAAAAAAGCAGAGATTTTCATTCCTGAACGTGGTTTATATGATGAATTTTGCAGCCATTTTCTCTATACAGAGACAAATGATCAGATGAATGCTGTGCAGGATGTGTTGAAAGACCTGTCTGCCGGTATACCCATGGATCGCTTAATTTGTGGTGATGTCGGTTTCGGTAAAACGGAAGTGGCTCTCAGAGCCGCCTTTACGGTTGCTACCTGCGGAGCACAGGTTGCGTTAATCGTACCGACGACTCTGCTGGCGCGACAGCATTATCTTAATTTTAAAGAAAGATTAAATGGTTTTCCTGTTAAAGTTAAAATGCTTTCCCGCTTGGTTTCTCCTAAAGATGCGCGGAAAATAAAGGAGGAGTTGAAAGACGGTCGGCTTGAAATTGTTATCGGAACCCACGCTCTGCTAGCTAAAGATATCCAATTTTGCAATTTGGGGCTTTTGATTGTAGATGAAGAACAACATTTCGGCGTAGCACATAAAGAACGCCTAAAACAGCTTAAATCCGATGTTCATATTCTAACTCTGAGCGCAACCCCCATTCCTCGTACCCTGCAACTTTCATTGACCGGCGTCAAACAACTCAGTATCATTGCGACTCCTCCGGTTGACCGATTAGCAGCAAGAACTTTTATTATGCCATTTGATAAAGTAATGATAAAAGAAGCCATTTATAGGGAAAAATACCGCGGAGGGCAAGTTTTTTTTGTTTGTCCACGTGTTTCTGATATATCGCAGATTGCCCCCAAACTTCAAGAATTGGTACCGGATATAAAAATTATAATTGCACATGGGCAGATGGCTCCGTCCCATTTAGAGGATGTGATGAGTGATTTTGCTGATGGGAAAGCCGATATTCTGTTGTCTACAACCATTATCGAATCGGGAATTGACATGCCTAATGTCAATACAATGATTATTTATCGTTCAGATATGTTTGGTTTGGCACAATTGTACCAATTACGCGGAAGAATCGGACGTTCAAAATTACGTGGCTACTGTTATTTCACAATTCCCAATCAAAAAAAGTTAACCTCTATTGCTGAAAAACGTCTTAACATTCTGCAAGCATTAAATCAGCTTGGTGCTGGTTTTTCACTGGCCAATCATGATTTGGATATTCGTGGCGCAGGAAACCTTTTGGGTGTAGAACAATCCGGACATATTAAAGATGTCGGCATTGCTCTCTATCACCATTTACTGGAGGAAGAGATCAATCGACTAAAAGCCGTAAAAACTTCTGATACATCTGCTTTTGTGGCTGGAACAGATGGTGATTGGGCTGTTCATATTCTCACTGGTGTACCAGTTATTATTCCTGAAAAATATGTTGCAGATTTAGGAGTCCGACTCGGTCTTTACCGCCGTATTAGTAACCTAAAAACAGCTGATGAACTTGAAGACATGCGGGAAGAACTTATTGATCGTTTTGGTTCAGTTCCCGAAGAAGTCGAGAATCTGTTAAAAATTATGGAGATCAAGCAAATATGCGTGCTTTGCAATATTGAACGCGTTGAAGCCGGAGCCAAAGGAATCCTGATTGCTTTTCATAATAATATTTTCAAAAACGTTGATAAGTTAATGGCTTTTATCCAAAAACAGTCTGGCGTTATCAAAATTCGTCCGGATCAAAGGATTTTTATTGATCGAGATTTGTCCTCCTATAAAACACGGCTGGAAATGATTAAAAAGTATGTGGCAAAATTTTATGAACTATCTTTATAATAACACATTCTGTAGAAGCCTGCTATGATAACTTTTCCAACAGCTTTTTGTATGCTGCTGTCAGGCGTTTAAATTTCTCTTCGGCTTCTTTATCATCTGGATTCAAATCTGGATGGCAGGTTTTAGCTAATTTTTTATATTGCTTTTTCAGATTTTCTAAATTGAAATCTTCTACAGACAATTCAAGATTTGCCATTTCTTTACGATCTTCCCGGCTAAAATAAATATTTTCTGAGTCATATCCGGAAAAACCATGAAGAAAGTCTAATTCTTCATTCAAGTCATTACCGAATTTGTATCTTATTTTAGAATGGAAACCACGGAATTTTCTTTGACGGCGAAAGGGTTCATGTTCTTTTTCATCGTCTATATAGTAATTCCAATTAGCATTATATTCTTGAACATGCTCCAGACAAAACCAATAATATTCTTTCAGACACCTATCTTTGGGTGCTTTAAATTCTCCGTCTTTATTGCAGCCTGGGTGATCACACTTATGATGAACACCTTCATTTTGCGGAGCAAAATATTTACGAGGCCGTTTTGTGGAAGAACTGTTTTTTATCACTCTTTTTCTCTTTTCGCATTCCTTAATTAGAATTTTGGCAATGTTAATCTATTTTTTAACACCAGTCAAACAATAATATGAAAAAACTGGTGCATAAACAAAACTTTGTAGTCGCCTCTCTTCTTTTTCCGGCTATTTTGGAGAGGAGAGGAGATTTTAATGCCTGAACTTCCAGAAGTTGAAACCATAAAAGAAGCTTTAAGAAAAAACATAGAGGGTGCTATTATTCGATGGGTTGATGTTCATTGTCGGAAGCTGAGAATTCCTGTACCTGATTGTTTTGAAGAACTACTTACTGGTAGTCGTATTATCAAGGTGCGTCGGTTTGCCAAATATGTTGTCATAGACTTAGATAACGGATATAGCATTATCTGGCATTTTGGTATGAGTGGGAAAGTCAAGATTACAAATCTGATGCCTTCTGCTCCGGATAAGCATGATCATATTGTTATTGCAACTAGTCTTGGCTATTTAACATTCAATGATCCCCGGCGTTTTGGGCTTATGACGGTTGTTCAGACTGTTGATGTAAAAAATTGTCACTTTTTTCGGCATATCGGTCTGGATCCGTTTGACGATAAACTTGATGCCAGTTACCTAGAGACTCGACTGCTCCATAAGAAAACATCAATCAAGGTTTCTCTGCTGGATCAAAGCCTGATTGCCGGGATTGGTAATATTTATGCTTCAGAAGCTTTGTACCTTGCTAAAATTTCCCCCCTGCGCCCTAGCAATTCTTTAACATTTTCGGAAATTTCCACTCTGCTTGATGCAATCCGTCTCACTTTAAAAAAGGCTATTGAAGCTGGTGGCTCGACTCTGCGTGATTATCGTAAACCTGACGGTAGCATGGGATATTTCCAATACCAACATAGTGTCTATGGTAAAGAGGGACGCCCCTGTCCCGACTGCCCTTTACAAAAATGCCCGGACGGAGGTATAAAAAAGATTGTTCAGGGCGGGCGTTCTACTTTTTATTGTAACCATTTGCAAAAATGAGGTTTAAAATGTCAAAACTACTTTGTTCCATATTATGCCTTTTTTGTTTTTTTTCATTCGCATCTTTGGCTAGAAACTTTGTTGCCGGTTTTGAAGATATTCCCCTGATGGACGGCTTAAAGCAAATAGACTCTGCCGATATTTCATTCGGCAATGAAGAGACTCGTTTTATAGAGGCGCAACTTCTGGCTTCTATTGAGTATACATTTGCAGATATTCAAAAATTTTATCAAGAGACTCTGCCCCAACTCGGTTGGATCAGCAAAGAAGAAAACATGAATGTATCTATATTTCATCGTGAAAATGACATTCTTGAAATTACAAAAATAGAAAATTCACCTTTAAAAATCAGTATCATCCTGAAAAACAGAAACTAATTTAATTATTTTTGAAAAAATTTGTTGACTATCCTGGATTATAGAGTATAAGTGTGTCAGAATTTTATTTGTATTTAACTTGAATTTTAAGACAGGAAAAAGAATATGGCCAACCATAAATCGGCAAAAACAAGAATAAACAGAAATAACAAGAGAAGCATTATTAATGGTGCACGCAGAAGCAGAGTCAGAACTTTTGTAAAGAAAGTTATTGCGGCCATTCTGGCCGGCGATAAAGAAGCTGCGGTCGTAGCTTTCCGGGTTGCTGAAAGCGAAATGATGAGAGCGGCTCAAAAAGGCGTTTTCCATAAAAACAAAGCTGCCCGTACTATTTCCCGCTTGAACCAGAAGATTAAAGCTTTGTAGTTTTTTTGTTTTTATTTGTTTGCGCAGGCATCTTTTGTTTGAGAGATGTTTGCGTTTTTTTGTTTTATTTCAACTCTTTAACTCGAATCACTCAGAGACTCTTTGTCAAGCTGTTTTATTTAAAATTTTCCAAAATATTTTATTGTTATTTGTTTTTTTATCCCTTAGGTTTTTCTTATTGTGAGAAAGCGTGTAGTTTTGTTACAAATTAAAAACCTTGTTATGAATAAAGGTCTTTATGTATAATAAGAGTTTTATTATGCGGAATTATTAGCAGAAAATTTACTATACAGATTATTGGTAGAAAATTTTGTTATAAATATATTTTTATTGAGTAGCGATAGTTTATTTTGCAAAGTGCTATTTAATTATGATTTATCTGCATTTTGTTTTGGAAAGTTGGTTGAAATTTTCCAGATTTTCGTAGTGCAAAATCGTATATTGAAAGATACTCATCGCTGAAACTATTTTGGATTATTTGTGTTTGAAGGATTTTGGAGGCTTGCCCTGCTGATATTTCGAATCATCGAAATCTTTTGATTAGACTCTTGAGATTTAGATAAATTTTGATATTTCAGATTTACAAAATGAAAAGAGTATATACAAGATTCCTTTTCAGGTAAATTGGTTTTGTTTCAAGGATAACAGCTATGATACGAAATTTTGTTTTCCCTGAAACGAGATTTTATCGATACTTTTTGATTCAGCATCTAAATCAAAATGTCGGCGAGCATACTTGGGATATCCAAATAAACACTAAAGTAAACAACTATGATTTTGTATCAAATATCTAATGTGGGAGATGGATATGGCAGAAGAAGCTATTGTAAATGAAAAAGCGCCCATTGATGCGCAATGGAGCCAGATTTGCAACCAATTAAGCATTGAATATGGTGTGCGTGAGGTTTCAAGTTGGTTGAAGCCATTGATGCTCGGCGAAATATGTGACGGCAGAATGAATATTTACGCTCCGACACTTTTTATGAGAAACTGGGTTGTTACACATTATTCCGACAGAATTAATAAGATTTGGGAAAAAATCAACCCTGAAGTTAAGAGCATTAATGTTGTTGTTAAAACGAATTTTAGTGACCGACGTAGTACGGATAATTCCCTTTTGAAGAAAATCACCTCTGCTCCGACACCGCAAAATATTTATGGCTGTAACATTAACAGTAGTTCGTTCGGTTTGGTTGCCGGGGCGTCTCTTGCTAATGATGATGTTAAAAACAATAGCCTGTCTAACAGTTCGCCGATTAATCCAGATTATACGTTTGGAAACTTTGTTGTCGGCAAAACAAATGAATTTGCTTATGCTGCGGCACGCAAGGTTGCCGAAACGAAAAATGTTTCGTTTAATCCCCTCTTTTTATACTCTAGTGTCGGACTTGGCAAAACGCATCTGATGCATTCTATTATCTGGCACATCAAGAAAAATGATCCTAACCGTAATGTTATTTATTTGACGGCCGAACAGTTTGTTTATAAATTTGTAAAAGCTTTACGCTATAAAGATACGGCCGCGTTTAAGGAGCAATTCCGTTCAGTAGACGTTTTAATGGTTGATGACTTTCAATTTATGGGTAATAAAGGCACAACACAGGAAGAATTTTTTCATACTTTCAGCTCCCTTGTAGAGGAAGGTAAACAGGTTATAATTTCCGCTGATAAATCGCCGACGGATCTGGATGGTATAGAAGAACGCCTGAAATCCCGTTTAGTAGGAGGTTTGGTGGTCGATATAATGCCAACGGATTTTGACCTGAGAATAGGTATACTTAAAAAGAAAGCCGAATTGCTGGGAATTGAGTTGCCTGTAAAAGTAGCTGAATTTCTGGCTCAGAAGATTACTTCCAATGTTCGTGAGTTAGAAGGCTCTTTAAAGAGAATCGCCGCTCATTCGCAGCTATTATCAGGAAGAGAAATTACTCTGGATATGACGCAGAATGTATTAAAAGATATGCTCCGCTCCATAGACAGAAAAACAACGATTGATGAAATTCAGAAAAAAGTAGCTGAACATTTTAATATTTCGGTAAAAGAATTGCAGTCCTCTCGGCGCGCCAGAACAGTTGCCAGACCAAGACAAATAGCCATGTATCTGGCAAAACAGTTAACCTCGCGCTCCCTACCCGAGATCGGACGCAAATTTGATCGCGATCACACGACGGTTATGCATGCTGTCAGAAAAGTAGAAGAACTTATTGTTGAGGATCCAGCTTTAGCCGAAAACATTGAAATTCTGAGAAGGACTCTTGAGAACTGAAATAAGATAACGGCTCTGGATATATTTCTGGAGCCGTTTATTATACAGAAAAAAACAAATAAAAGGTCACGACTATTCAGATCGTTTGATAACAAAAAATTGTTGAAGATTTATTTTTTAGCTTCTGCTTTTATTGTTTTGTGATAAATTGCATGTGGATGAAATAGGTCTTTTTTATGGGATGAAAAATAATGAAATTTACAATTGAACGCGCACATCTGTTAAAGACACTCAGTCATGTTCAGAGTATTGTTGAGAAGAGAAACACCATTCCGGTTTTATCAAATGTCCGGATTGAAGCAAGGGATTCCGTTATTAATCTTAAAGCAACGGATATGGATATTGAGATAACGGAGATTGTTGAGGCGCGAATCGCGGAAGAGGGTGCGACTACCGCTCCAGCACATATGTTGTATGACATTGTTCGTAAATTATCAGATGGTTCGGATGTTGAAATAACTTATCCTGATGAGAAAGGCTCCCTATGTATATCCTCTGGACGTTCACGTTTTTCTTTATCAACTATCGGTGTGGAAGATTTCCCTGTTATATCGGGAGATGATTTACCAATTAATTTTGAAATCAATAAAGATGAATTTAAAACTTTAATTGATCGTACTCAATTTTCAGCTTCAGTTGAGGAGGCACGTTATTATTTGAATGGGTTATATGTTCATGCCAAAAATGAGGGGGATACTAAAGTTTTGCGCGTTGTAGCCACTGATGGACATCGTTTAGCTTGTGCCGAATCTCCGCTACCGGAAGGTGCCGAAAAGTTAGAAGGGGTTATTATTCCTAGAAAGTCTATTTTGGAAATTCGTAAGCTGTTGGATGATGCATCTATTGATAATGTATCAGTGGCATTATCGGAAAATAAAGTTCGTATTTCTTTTGAAGATATTACGTTGACATCAAAATTGATAGATGGCACTTTTCCTGATTATGAACGTGTTATACCAACTGATAATGATAAAATATTAGAGGTAAATGTTAAAGAGTTGGCAACAGCGGTTGATCGCGTCTCTGTGGTTACGGAAAGAAGCCGTGGTATTCGAATGATCACTGATAAGAATCATGTCATTATTGCAGCATCCAATGCCGAATTAGGTAATGCAACAGAAGAGCTGGAAGCTGTTTATGACAAAGAACCGATTGATACTGGATATAATTTTCGCTATTTGTTGGATATTTTGGCACAAATTAAAGGGGAAACCGTACGTTTCAGTTTGTCCAGCAATGCGGCAGCTACTGTTATCAACGATATCTCCGATAATAGTGCTATTTATGTCTTGATGCCAATGAGAATCTAAGTGAATAATACAGCTTTTGAGGATTTAGATGCGCATGAAACTAAAGTTAGGTCTGCTATCAGGCGTTTGACTTTAGTTAATTTTCGAAATTATAAGTATCTTCGTCTCAATATTAAGGCTCCGTTTATTGTTTTGAGCGGTGAAAATGGAAGTGGAAAAACGAATGTTTTAGAGGCTGTTTCTTTTTTATCTCAGGGAAGAGGCCTGAGAAATGCTAAACTTTCCGAAGTTAAAACTTTTGATTTTTTATCTTCTAAACAGTCTACTCCTGTTTTTATTAACAATAATGGTTGGGCGATTTCGGCGCAAATTGAAAAAATGGGAGAAGAATTTAATATTGGTACCGCCGTAGAAAGTATCATCAAAGAAACTGGCTACAATGAGATAAAAGAAGTTGAAAGGAGAAGTATTCAGATTAATGAACAAAAGCTGACTTCTCAAAACGAGCTTGGACAATATATTTCCGTTGTTTGGCTTACACCACCTATGGACAGGCTGTTTCAAGGTGGGGCTCAGCAAAGAAGAAGCTTTCTTGATCGAATTGTTTATGCATTTGATGCGGATCATGCGCGCAGACTATCTACTTACGATAACTTGTACCGGCAGTGGTTGCGAATTTTAAAAAGTGGCAATGTTAGCACATCTTGGCTCGGTGCTCTTGAAGAGCAAATGTCGGGAATTGGTGTAGCTATAGCTGCGGCAAGGCGTGAACAGATTCAGAAATTAAATCTTTTTATTGAAAAAAATACTGACGATGTTTTCCCGGAAGCTTTGCTGTACCTAGATGGTACCATTGAAAAGATGCTTGATGAAAAACCTGCAGTTTATGTTGAAGACTATTATCGCGAATCGTTATTTAATCAACGGCGTTCAATATTGTTTAATGATAACAGTGTTAATTTTAACAAAACTGATTTATGTGTTATCTATAAAAGAAAAAATATCCCAGCTGGTTTATGTTCGACAGGAGAACAGAAGGCCTTATTGCTTAGCATTATTCTGGCACAAGCTAAATCACTTATCTGTAGCCGAGGCATTCCGCCGATTATGCTATTAGATGAAGTAGCAGCTCATTTGGACGACATAAAAAAAAATGCTCTTTTATCTAAACTCAGTGAGCTTCGTTTGCAAGCCTGGCTAACAACGACTAATCTATTTGAATTTTTAGAAATCAAAAACAGTGCTCAATTTTTTGAAGTAAAGAATAATACGATTAAGGAGCTTGTTATCTGATATTTTGAATAAACTTTTTTCGCATATTTCTATTGTGCCTAATCTCATATATGTTGTACTTTTTCATAATACTTTACATTAGAAGCTATATAGTAATTATGATGTTTAACAATTAAAATCTATAATTATGCAAAAGTGAATCTAGCTTGTACAGACAGGTTTGTGATTTCGAAAATTGCCGCGAAGCATGTTGTAATGCTGTGCCATATATAGCTTCTTCAGTTTTGCAAGGTTGTGTTGCCGTTCATCTCTTAAAAGCAGATAACGCTTCCTTCTGGATTTTGCGTTATGTTGTTATGGAATATGCTTTTACGCGTGAGTAACAACTTCAAATTTTGAACTTTCCTAATTTGGAACATATTTTGAGCTTTTATTTTTTTAATGACCGTTGGCTTTGTGATGAAGTATTGTTTAAAATTTTAGATTTTTCTCATGCTGCCATTTTTTACGAAGATACTCGTATTTCCTACGTTGCCTGATGATTTGTTGCTAAAGCTTCTGGATATTTTTTATGGGCGAGATGTTATTGTCAACTATTTAAGCACTTGTTACCGTTTTCCAGATAAGATTTTCAAATTTGTGCAACAATATGGCTGAATGTAAACTTTCGTTTTTAATGTTTTACGTTATACATTAGTTTGCATTTTATTTATTACATATTACGTTTTCTTTTTTATCCGCTGACGGCCGATAATTGCATTTATATAATCAAATTTAGCAAACGATTTATATGCGTAATCTAAACTTTTACTGTCATAACCATAATAGACTTTGTTAGCCAACCCTTTAATGGCATCATCAATTTTTTTGAAAGCTTCATTATAATCTTTACTGTAATTATTCTTTACTTTTTTTTGAACCAGTTCGTGATAAGCTGCAATAACTTTTGCCGTTTCATCTGCCGAGTTAGCATACCCTTTTTGCTCAAATTCACGCATAATCTGAGCTGTTGTCTGATAAAAACATTTGTTGGTTAAAATACTTTTTTGCGTTTCATTTTTGCTGTCTATAATCATGGCAAGAACGTAAACCTCCAAAATATATGTATTTTATATCATAGCCATTTTATTTTTCAAGTTTATTATTATGCATATAAAGAATCATAAATATCCGGTAATGTTTTGAATTGTGTGCGTATGTTGTCGCTAGGTAAAATCTAATTTCTTATTTTGGATTTTGAAAAGAAAAAATATTGACTTCTTTAATATTTGCTTTTATAAGTGAGGATGTAAACCGAGAGGTACTTTTTTGTGGTGCCTTTAAATAACTATAAATTAACCGGAGATTTAATATGAAACGTACTTATCAACCCAGTAAGCTGGTCAGAGCTCGTCGCCATGGTTTTCGCACGCGTATGGCTACTGCCGGTGGTAGAAAAGTTTTAGCTACACGACGTGCAAGAGGACGTAAAAAACTTTCTGCGTAATCATACGATTTTATGAAAAATGTATGACAAAAATATTTAATTTTAAGAAAAGAAAAGATTTTCTGAGAGTCGCTAAAGGTTTTCATGTTGCAACACACAATATGGTTCTGCAGGCGGCTCGAAGTTTATCTTCCTCTTCTGATATTTATGTGGGGTACACCTCTACGAAACGTATCGGCAATGCTGTTATCAGAAACAAAAGTAGGCGTCGACTGCGTGCTGTTATCCGTGAGGTTTTGGTTAAACATGCTAAACCTCAGGTGGATTATGTTTTTATTGCACGAAGTACAACGGCTACATGTTGTTTTAATGAATTGTGCAGAGATGTGATTTATGCCCTCAAACGTATTAATAAAAACTTTTCGCAACAACCTGAAAATAATACTGAAGAGAATTCAGTTGTCTGTAAAGCTGATATTTATTCTAATTCTAAAAACCATACGTTGGATAGTTCTCCTGCCAATGTTGCTATACCATCAAATAATGATATGAGCGTGGCAGATAAGTCACATATTTGAGAGTTTGCATTATGTTGAAAACTTTTTTGCTCTATTTGCTTTTTTTTTATAAAAAATGGATTTCACCTTTGTTTCCCCATGCCTGTCGTTATGTTCCAACATGTTCCGAATATATGTTTCAAGCTATTCAGACTTATGGTATTATTAAAGGAGGGTGGCTCGGTATTAAAAGACTGTTACGTTGTCATCCATGGGGCTGTTCCGGTTATGACCCCGTTCCAAAGAAAAAGAACCAGAATTCCTCCATCGAAAACTATCATAATGATTCGGACTAAATATCCCATAATACTTTACAAGTAGACTTTTTTACATTAAGAGAAGGAATTGTTTTACTTAAACGGACTTTAGGAGATGCCTTAACAATGAAAGATGAATTAAAATCGTTATCTCTTGCAATTTTATTATCCTTTATTGCTGTTTATACAGTTAATTATTTTTTTGGGATAAAGCCTAAACAGACAGCGAAAGAAATTTCTGAAATAGAACAAGCTGCCGAACAGTTAAAAAATACGTCGTTGTCAGATAAAGCCGAAAGCATTTTAAAATCTCCTGAAACCGTGATAGCTGAAGATTCCCGTGTTAAATTTGAAAATGCTTCGGTTTCAGGATCAATCCGTTTGCGCGGAGTCCGTTTTGATGATTTATATTTGAAAAAGTATGATGCTACTTTGGAGGTAAATGGTCCTAAAGTTGAATTGCTCAAGCCTGCACAGACCCTTAATCAATATTTTGCCGATATTGGGTGGCTTTCTTTGGATAAAAAAATGATTTTGCCTTCGGCTGATACTATCTGGGCTGTTCAAGGAAATAGACATTTATCTCCAGATAAACCTGTTACCCTATCATGGAATAATAACAATGGTCTTTTATTTATGCGAAAGATTTCTATAGACGATAATTATTTATTTACCATTGTTGACACTGTTGAAAATCTAACAGATAAAGAGATCGATCTGTTCCCTTATGCTCTTATCAGCCGTAATATTAAAGACATGGTGCAAACCCGTTCCGTGGTGCATGAAGGAATGAGTGGTGTCATTAATAATACGTTGCACGAATTTAAGTTTTCTGATATAGATGAAGGAGAAACGGAGAGTTTTGAAACAACAGGTGGCTGGCTTGGCTTTTCTGACCGGTATTGGTTTACGGCTTTGATTGTCAACAATAATGATAAAGCTACTGTCACATTTAAAAACAATGGTGACTTTAACTATCAGGTTGATTTTCTTGGTTCCCGGGTTATCATACCTGCGAATAAGACAAAATCCTATACCTATACTCTTTTTTCTGGGGCAAAAGAGGTTAAGTTGCTTGATAAGTATACACAAGATAACAATTTTCCCAAGTTTGACCTGGCCGTTGACTTTGGTTGGTATTATTTCCTGACTAAACCGTTTTTTTATATTCTTGATTTTTTATATAGTTTTTTAGGTAATATGGGATGGGCTATTTTACTATTTGCAGCACTTCTCCGACTTTTGATGTTCCCTATTGTTAACAAGTCTTATACCAATATGGCTAAGATGAAAGCTTTGCAGCCAAAGATATCCGATATTCAAAAAAAATATGGAGATAATAAATTGCTTATTCAACAAGCAACACTAGAACTTTATAAAAAAGAAAAAATAAATCCTGCCTCTGGTTGTCTGCCTATTTTGATTCAGATTCCAATTTTCTTTTCTTTGTATAAAGTTTTAAATATTGCCATTGAAATAAGACACGCACCTTTCATCGGCTGGATAAAAGATTTATCTGCTCCAGATCCAATGACTCTGTCTCAGATCCTACATATTTATATTCCGGGATTTTTAGATATCGGTTTGTGGCCAATATTTATGGGTTTCACAATGTGGATACAACAAAAGTTGAATCCTGCTCCAATTAATAAAGACCAAGCCATGATGTTTACACTTTTGCCGGTATTTTTTACCTTTATGCTTGGACATTTTGCTTCCGGACTCGTGATTTATTGGACACTCAGTAATATTTTATCCATTATTCAACAAAAAGTTATTCTCTATAAAAACGGAGTTTCCCGGTGAAAACAGATATTGAAAATGTTTCAGATGAAACAGCAAAAACTTTTTTTAATAAAAGATGCTCTTTTGTTTTGAGTGTGGTCAACCTGAATCAATTACCGGACGGAGATCGTGTGGAAATTGCTTTTGCCGGGCGTTCCAATGTAGGAAAATCCAGTTTGTTAAATGCCCTTTTCGGGCAAAAAAAGCTGGCTAAAACATCGTCTACTCCTGGAAGAACGCAACAGCTTAATTATTTTAATCTTGATAACAGATTATATTTAGTTGATCTTCCTGGATATGGTTTTGCTAGGGCTCCTAAAGACATTGTTAAGAATTGGCAGCAACTCATTAACGCTTATCTGGTCGGAAGAGCTACGTTGCGTCGTGTTTTTTTACTTATTGACGCTAGGCACGGTATAAAAAAAATAGATGAAGAAATTATGGATATGTTGGATAAGGCGGCCGTTACCTATCAAATTGTACTTACTAAAGTAGATAAAATCAGCACCAAAATGTTGGAACTTATTATGGAAGAAACATGTAAAAAAATCAAGTTGCATACAGCAGCTCATATTACTGTTTTAAAAACAAGTGCTGAAAAGAATATGTATATCGATGAACTTAAAAAAGAGATTTTTTCATTATTGTAGTTTAAGTTATTTCCGTTATACCGCGGATATTTCCATCGCGGACAATTTGTACAACGTGTAATTTCCGTCGCATTTCCTCTATGGTCTTTTCCACATCTATATTTGGCTGGGTTCGCATAATACGTTTAACGAAGGCCTCATAGGCTGCCGTTGAACTTTCAGCATGAATTGTTGCCAGACAATTATCGTGACCAGATCCCATAAGCTCCCAGAGTGCTCCAGCGTTACTGGTGGAAATTTCTCCGCCGATAATTGCATCGGGTGTAAAACGGACGATTAAGTCAATCACTTTTGAGTAATCCATACTATTGGTCTGTTCTGTACGTGATAAAACAATATGGACGTGATTAGGCTGCGGTACATTAAGTTCGCGCGTATCTTCTACGGTGATAACTCTTTTATGTATATCCAGAAGTTTTAATAAATTATTCAATAATGTTGTTTTACCGGTTCCTGTTCCTCCGCTAACTAGAATGTGATCACCTCGCCTCAAGGCCAGTAATAGACGTTCATAGGCATCATCTGGATCATGAATATTTTTGAGAGGGTTAATTTCCTTTAGTTCTTTTCCTTGCTCCAACCCGTAATCACTAAAACCAAAAGCAACATCATCCGTATGTAAACGGATTGTTATAGCTACACCGCCGGTTGCTGTATCATCTAAATCATACTCTATGTTTTTTCCAGCAATTCCCGTAAAACGATGCCCTCCGGGGATGCGTGCATATACCACTGGAGAACCGCTTATCGGATCAAATTCCTGATCGTTCAGGTTGGCAATAATGTGAAGTAAATTAACCAAATATTCACGGCTTAATTTTGGATCTTTATAGTTAACCCAAGGAAAGGCTCTTTTACCACGCAAACGAAGCCATATATCCCCTGGATGATTTATAGCTACCTCTTCTATATTATCCTGTTCATACCAATAGGCAAGTGGCCTTAAAACGGAGCAGAGAACCTCGTCTTCCAACATTCCCATAATCTTTCCCCAATAAATATTTTTTATTTTAACATATTCCGTCAGCTTAGTCAAGCATGCACCAGCTTTCAGGTTAATACATCAGTTCTATATCGCCGTCACTAGATAATTCTTCTTCACTTGCAGGTGTCTCCATTACTGTTCCATCTGCGGCTGGAGGCGGAAGTGCGCCGATATTCTTTTTTCCTGCAGTTGTATTTTGCTTTTCAGAGGAAGAAGAACTTATTAATGGTGTTGCTTGGTTTTCGTTATTTACCTGTGCCTGTGTTCCGCCTAAAATTACTTTTTGACTGCCGCCATTACCGCTCTGTACGCTTGTTGTTGTTCCTCCGTTGCCTGCACCACCTTCTCCAACAACTTTCTCAGTTACAAGACCTCCGACACCTGTTCCATACAAAGCTGTATCTACGCCTTTTTCAATATCTTTGGTACTTCTGAGCCACAAATCACGCATTGGATAAATAATTATTCTGGTACCAGCTGGGACATATGTTACAGCTTCAATTTGGGATTTGCTGTCTATAATTTCCTGCAATATCTGATCCATTTTATCCATAAACTGTTGCCGAGCATCAGATGCGGCCTGTTGCTTGGATGTTTCTACTTCTCCTGTGCTATCTTCATCAGCAGCCATCATGTACGTTATGGCCGAACTTACCAGTGTGCCAACTATAGGCAATGTGTATTTTTTTACCAATTGCTCATCAACATATCCTAAAGCACCACCACCACGCCCTTGAGCATCTCCTGTTGTTGATCTTCCTCCATCCAAGATAAAGGCTATACCATCCGGACGAATAATTCTATACCATGAGATTTCAAGCTTAACACCACCGCTAGAATTATCAAAACGACTCGTGCCATCCGAGTCATCCATGCCTCCGATAATGCGACTGCCTGCCGGAATAATGACATTACGTCCTGAATCTCCGTATACATTTCTTTCTACAATGGCTGTTACCGGTGCCTCTCCCAGTGATATAAGCGATCTGGCCAAAACAGCAGGTATTGGTTTATCTGCCGTTATCACATTGTCCATATTGACACGTAATGTGGAAACTGAACGGTTCAACCCCCAATCATCCTGCCAGCCAGTATATGATGCTGCATTGTATCCCGGTTTTATAACGGCTGCACCCATTGTTTTTCTGCGTTCATCTTGAAGTTGAGACAGAATAGCCGCGCGTTGCGGATTGTATCGTCCACCGGGACCGATACCCCCACCTGGACCAACAAAAGTTACTTCATTTCCACTACTGTAAGGGTCTACCGTTGTTCCTGCAGCTATAAACCTGTGCCAATCACGCCTATTTCCTCCTTTGCTTTGAGTTTCGCTTTCTTGAACTGTTCCGACTTCGTTGCCATCTACATCTATAACTTCACCGTTTTCATTGATACCTCCGACAATTACTCCGTCTTCACTAATAACTTTGTTGTTACTGTATACATCACCAATATAATTCCCGCCCGGAGTTACGGCAATTCCTACAACTTTATGAGTATTTCTTGTTTCTTCAGCTTCTTTCTCCTCTGCCGTCATTTCTGGAATTTTTTCTTGTTGTGGTATTTCTGTATCTTGTTTTATCTCTGTTATTTTTTCATCTGATGTTTTGCTATACCGTTCCTCTTTAACAACATTTTTTTCTTCTTTCTTTGGTTCGTGCTCTGACGGACGTTGATGATATTGCAGACGTTCTGCTGTAGCTATTACATTACCGTCTGTATTTATTATTTTTCCATCAGACTGCAATTGACCTATTTCTACATTTTTGGTATTTAATACAGCCCCATCCAATCTTAAGTGGCCGATTACTGTTTTTTCGGCATTGCGGATATTATAATCGCGAGCACCGCGACCAATTAATTTTTGTTTTTTATCTAAAACGAATCCGTTGTATATTGTTCCCTGCATTTCGCCCATAATACTATATACGCGACCATTTTTAGCAATATATCCTATTGTCTTTCCGTCATTGTCATATACATATAAATCATATAGAGCATATCCGTTTTTATTTTGAGGAATAAAAACTTCACCGTTATAACCGACTGTGCCCAATACTTCTCCTCCATCAGATACCACTTTACCTTCAGGAGTTACACGTCCCAAATAGACATTATTAGCATCAAATGCAACTTTATAGTTAAAGGGAACGCCTATATTTTTACCATTTTTTGAGACAATGTTTCCATCTATATCGTATATTGCCTGTTGAATACCGAAAACATCAACCACATTACCATTAAAGTCTGTATATCCGATAATTTTGTTATTATAGTCCATAATCGACATATAAGATATTACTCTACCAATTATTTCTTTCTGCGCATTGCGAATAAGTCCTTCAGAATCAGCACATCCCAAAGTTTGATTAGCATAATTTAATACGTTACCCAATGGATTTAGCGTTCCCAACAAAGAGCCGCCTTTTCCATTTGCAGCCATGGGTTTTATAACATGACCTATAACATTTTCAGTTTCACTGACAACTTGACCATTCGCTAAAATCATTCCAAGATAAGCTCCTTTTGCCGTTCTAGCCTCGCCATTATCGGATACGACCCCCAAAAATTCGCATTGCGGGGAAACAACAGCCCCCATCGACATAGCGTTACCGTATAGAGCCCCCATATTATCCAAAATATTTCCGTTGGAGCTAATCTTACCAATATTTTCCATTCCCTTTACAACTTGTCCATTTATCAGATTAGTTCCAAGATAATCACCATTGATACTAATCCCCATGCTGGCATTGCCAGCACGTCCATAATTTTGCCGGGTCTTTCCAGATAATTCTATAACATTCGAATCAGGAAGAACTTTACCTATTTCCTGATTTCTCATATTGACGACATGATAAACTGGTGTCAGATATCCAAGTGTCTCTCCGGTAAAATTGGTAACATATTTATCATCCATGGTTTTACCGAGTAATTTATTGTTTTTATCAAGAAAGAACCCTGCCCCTGTCAATTTTGCTATTTCATTTAATGATGCATCTTCCGTTATTCCGTTTCCCGTCGTATAAGACAAAATATTACCATCTGCAGTTAGGATGGGGCCAAAGGGGAAACTTCTGCCGTTTAGTGTCGCCGTTTCATCATATACATATCCATATGGAGACGTTTTGTATACTTTTCCATTAAATGGCAAAACAGAATTGATACCGCTAATACCGATAAATTCATTGGCGTTGTTAAAATTTAGACGCGGGGACATTGTTTTTCCGATTTTATTTCCATTAACATCAAAAGCATCATCTTTTATTACCTTCCCCAGTTCAACTCCATCCAAAGAGACGATGTGCCCCCCTACAGCGGCATTAGCTCGTAACTCGCCGAGATAATCAAATACCGGCCCTTCAGTATTTATCACACCAATAACAGCGCCCATTGTATCTATTACATTTCCTGATGCACCAATCATACCTATCTGATTACGTCCACGAACAATTTTCCCCTCAGAAGTTATTCTACCAAGATATTTCCCGTCCAAAGTATTGGCTGTGGCAGACATACTAACGGTAAAACCTATGATTTTACCATCTTTGTTAATGACGCGATTGCCGTTAACGGCATGTGCTACCGCTTTGCCTTTGTTTAATACTTCGCCGTTGTAACTTACAATCCCTATATATTTGCCACTTAAATCAAATGCATACCCACTTTCAACAGTTTGTCCGATTATTTTTCCGTCTGGGGCATAGACAAAGCCGTTGGCATGGATATTACCAATAACGGCTTTTTTATTATCAATTACTTTTCCATCTGGGGCGATACTTCCCAAGTACTTTCCAGCAGGAGAAACAACTATTTTTGATGTTATCAATTTTCCGGCCAAATTTAATTTCTGCTCAGTTCTCGATGTTGTATATACATATCCAGAGGCCGTTACATAACCAATATTTTCTCCAACCAGGCTGTAATATTTTCCGTCACCGGAAACACGTCCTATTATCTTCCCGGCATCATTATAAACCAGCCCCGGCGAAATCACGGCACCCAAGATATCATAATTGTCATTTACTACTAATCCGTTTGGTAGAACCTTTCCGACAAGTGCATCATTATCGGCTGTTACTGAACCATCATTTCCGACTTTGCCCAATATGCTGTTGTCGTATGATATGGCGATCCCTTGCGGTACTATACCACCAATTATATCATTCCTATCATCATACACTAGACCGTCAGCTGTTATATGGCCAATCAATTCATTATTAAAATTGACCACCGCACCGTCAGGAATAACTTTACCGATTAAATCACCGTTAAAATTAAGAGCGCTTATATCCGCTGCCCAAACTTTTGTACTTAAGCCCCAAAGTAAGGTCAAACTTATTATAAAATTGCTTAATTTCAATGTTTTGATGCGCAAATCAGTTCCTCCGATTCATGGCAACTTCATCCAAGACATAGCCGGCCACCTGATTTTTTGTATTTATAAACGAGCCGTTACTCTTGAGATAACCGATTTTACCGTTCGTCAAACTTAAAACATTGCCGTTTGGCGCCAATCGACCCAAATATTTACCATCGTTTCCAAGTATGTTAGCACCTATTTTATAGCTATGTCCCATAATTTTTCCATTGTTATCTACAACTAAATTAGAAGAAATAACTTTTCCGACCACGGAATGTTCAAAATTCAGCGCTTTACCTTCAGCATTAACAAATCCTACCACTCGGTCTTCATCATTAATGATAATATCCCCTTCCATGATTTCCCCTATCAGAATTCCTTTATTACTCACAGCCTGCCCGGTATTCAATATGCGACCGATTTGTTTGTTTTCCGTTGAAATTATGCTTCTATCCGGCGTAACCTGTCCTATTACCTGCCCTGAATAGTCTAAGACAACCCCTCTTTTTAGGATACTGTAATTTTTATTTGAAGTTCCACCAGGCAATATACTTGTTTCTATTTCATCGTTTAAACCTATTACATCGCCTAATGAATTCATGTATCCTTTTACATTTCCCTGTATATCTATCATGATATTCTCTTCTATGACTTCACCGACAAGCTGCTTGTTTTTATCTAAAACATGTCCATCAGACCCTACATATCCGTTAAGGTTGCCGTCTATATCTATTACTTTTCCGCTTTTGCTGACATATCCGAGATAAGAGCCATCGTAACCAATACCAGCACCTGTATGAACGACCCCACCTTTATATTCACCTTTATTGTCAAACATTCTGCCTTTGGCATCTATCCGTCCCAATACTGTTCCCAAAACATCAATTACATTTCCATTGTTATTAACAAATCCTATGTAGTTTCCGTTCATATCTACTACATTTCCTTTTGGAAGAGGATGTCCGACTTTGCGCGTATAAAAACCAGTCCCGTCATATACGAATTTGTCAACAGCTATTCCCTGTCCGTTATATACATACCCATCCGCAAACATATGTCCTATAATTTTGCCATTTGAATCAACGACAATGTTCTTTTCTGGAAACAGAATACCTTTAATTTCTTTTTTGGGATTTACCAACAATTTGTTAAACAATATTTTGGTATTTGGAATGACAGTTTTGTCATCATACCCAAAAGGAGATAAATTATTGATAAATTCACCTTCCAGTGTATAAGCCTGTGTTTTATCTACTATCTTCCCGATAATAAACCCATCTTTATTTAAAACTTCTCCATCAAAGTTTACACACCCTATTGCCTCATTTCCGGACTTGACTGTACCGTCATTATTCATAAATCCCATCATTTCGCCATTATAATATACTGCATATGCGGGCGCATAAACTTTTCCAATAACCTTTCCATCTGGATTTAGAACACCTCCGTCAGGATTGACACAACCGATATAATTACCATTTTCATCTCTAACATAACCGTCTTGTGTCGCTTGACCAATGATATTACATTTTTCATCCCTAACCCAACCGTTTTTAGCGATATCACCGACGAAATTGCCGTTTTCATCAACAATGCTTCTGTCAAAAAGCATTCTGTACTCAGTTGCCTTGCCATCCTTTTTAACGCGACCGTCTCTGTCTACGTAACCATAATGCTGGCATCCCCAGCCTACAGCCAATCCTCCTACAACCGTTTTTCCTATGATGTTGTCACTGTCTATTGCCTTAATCAATGATGTTGGTAAAATTTTTCCAATGACTTCATTTTTACTGTTTAGCACCTCGCCACGATTATTTATAGTGCCCAGATTGTACCCGTTAGGGGACATGGCTATCATATCTTTTTTTATAACTGCACCGATTTTTATTCCTTTTGTTGTGATTGCATTGCCTTCTTCATCCAGATACCCAATAACAAAACCATTTGTATCATAAACTTTTCCATCTTTCCCGACATAACCTATGACATTGCCGTTCTCATCAACCACAAGATTTGAGTAATCTCCGACAATTCCTACAATCTTTCCTTTTTCATCAACAGTAAATTCCATATTGCTACCGACTTTACCGACGATATTTCCGGCGGCGTCACGGATATTTCCATCCTCATCAAGCCTTCCAATTATGTTACCATCCAAATTATAGGCAACACCATTTTCATCAACATAACCAATAACATTACCGTTTTCGTCCAACACGGCACGCCGTGTGACAACTTGCAAATCCCCACTGCCAATTTCTGCCAAACGCCCTATAATATCGCCATCCGTGCCGTAAACTGTTCCGTCACCAGCAACGAAACCTATTATTTTGCCATCCTTACCGATTACTTTGCCTTTTTCGTCAACATAACCGATAACATTTCCGTTTTCATCGACAACAACTTTGGCAAAATCTCCCGCTTTACCAATGATATTACCGTTAATATCATGAATAGAGCCATTTTCACCAAGATAACCTATTAAATTTCCATCAAAATCTTTTACCGTGCCGTCTTCATCAATATAACCGATGACATTACCGTCTTTATCATATGCCAATCTCTTTTTAATATCAGCTTTACCAAGAATATTACCATTTAAACCGACAACATTGCCATTCTCATCAATAAAGCCCAGCAATTCTCCATTTTCCTTATATACATTGCCGTCTTCACCTATATATCCTATGACATTACCATTTTCATCTACAGCTAATTGAGCTGCTTTACCGACCTTGCCGATAACACGCCCGTATTGGTCGGTAATTGTGCCGTCAGGATTGATCTTGCCGATGATATCACCTTTAAAATCGCGAACGTTTCCATCTTCATCAACATAACCAATGACATTACCATCTTTATCATATGCCAAATTTCCCATTTTTCCAACAGAGCCAATGATTTCACCAGTATTATTCAATATGTTGCCGTTTTCATCAACATATCCTATCGTGTTGCCGTTAAAATCCTTAACAGCCCCGTCTTCATCAATATAACCGATGACATTACCATCTTTATCCAGAGCCAGGCGTCGCGTCTCTCCCAACCGTCCTATAACTTCACCGTTTACACCGATAACATTACCCTTTTCATCAACAATGCCCAAGACATTACCTTTTTCATCAATGACACGGCCATTTTCGTCAACATATCCTATTATATTGCCATTTTTATCATAAGCCAGCTTATGTTCCTGCCCTGCTTTTCCTACGATATTGCCATCTTTATCAATAATATTCCCGTTCTGATCTAATTTTCCGATGATATTTCCTTTGAAATCCTTCACGGTTCCGTCCGGTTCAATATAACCGATGACATTACCATCTTTATCCAGAGCCAGGCGTCGCGTCTCTCCCAACCGTCCTATAACTTCACCGTTTACACCGATAACATTACCCTTTTCATCAACAATGCCCAAGACATTACCTTTTTCATCAATGACACGGCCATTTTCGTCAACATATCCTATTATATTGCCATTTTTATCATAAGCCAAACGTACACTCTTACAAGCCGTGCACATAACTTCACCTACTGCAACAACTTCATCTTCCTGATTAACGTAGCCTATCAGCTTATTATTTTTATCAAAAACAAAATTGTTGGCTTTCATAAAACCTATATGCTCGCCATCATTATCTAAAATGCTCTTTCCGTCCTTATCTAGGCGACCGATGATACTGCGCTTAGCTGTCAATACGTTCCCATTGGCATCCACGATACCGATGATTTTATCCTCATTACCTCGAACATAATTTTTACTGTCAACATAACCAACGACAAAATTATCAAACCGGCGGACAATATTATGTGGAATTCCTATTTTTCCAATTAAAATATCTTTGTTGTTTATAACGTCATTATTGTGGCGACGGCCTATTACTTTACCAGTAAAATCTTTTACTTCACCTTTTTCATCTAAAAAACCAATGACTTTCCCGTTGCCGTCATATACTATTTTTTTACGGATGCATGTTCTGCCGATAACTTTATCTCCAGCTTTGATAACGTTGCCTTTTTTATCTATAAAACCAATTATTTTCCCTTTTTCATCCTTAACCTGTCCATTTTCATCGATGTAACCTATAATATTGCCATCTTTGTCCGTGGCGACACGGCTAAAATCTCCAGCTTTACCGATGACCCGTCCTTTAGTATCGAGAATCGTACCATCTGCAGCCATTTTTCCGATTAAGTTTCCTTTAAAATCTTTAACGGTTCCATCTGGTGTAACGTAACCTATCACATTACCGTCTTTATCGTAGGCCAAACGTTTGTAATTTCCAGCAGCCCCCAAAATCTTTCCACTGGATTCAATGATATTACCGTTTTTATCGACAATACCGATGATCTTACCGTCCTTTCCTATTACTTTACCGTTTTCGTCAACATATCCTATTATATTGCCGTTTTCATCATAAGCCAGCTTATGTTCCTGCCCTGCTTTTCCTACGATATTGCCATCTTTATCAACGATATTCCCGTTTTGATCTATTTTTCCAATGATATTTCCTTTGAAATCCTTCACGGTTCCGTCCGGTTCAATATAACCTACCACCTTACCATTTTTATCCAGAGCCAGGCGCCGTGTTTCTCCCAACCGTCCTATAACGTTACCGTTTGCACCGATAATATTACCCTTTTCATCAACATAGCCTAGCAATTTTCCATTTTCACCGATGACGCGCCCCTGTTCATCAACGATTCCCATTACCTTGCCATTTTTATCATAGGCCAAAGTAGCAAAATCTCCGGCCTTACCTATTCTTCTGCCGTTTTTATCAATAATTTCGCCTTTATCATTAACTTTTCCTATAATATTGCCATTAAAATCAATTACATTGCCATCATCATCTATATAGCCTATCGGTTTACCGTCTTTACCAAGAGCAACACGTTTGCGATCCATATTTCTATCATTTTGCGCATTTTCTATAATATTGCCATTTTCGTCAACTGTTCCTATCAATTTTCCATTTTTGTCAAAAACGCGTCCCTGTTCATCTACATAACCTATTATTTTTCCATCTTTATCCTGAGCCATTTTGGCATAGGAACCTGCCTTACCTATAATTTTGCCATCTTTATTAATAATATTGCCGTCTTTATCCACCTTACCGATAATGTTACCGTTAAAATCCTTTACAGTTCCATCTTTATCTACATAGCCGATAACATTACCATCTTTATCATAAGCCAAGCGACGGCTGGCACCTATTTTGCCGATTATCTTCGGCTTGTTGCTGTTTTTATCAAACTTGACTACTTTACCGTTTTTATCAATATATCCGATAGCTTTGCCATTTTTATCATACACAATTTTACGACTTTCTCCGTTGGCTCCAATTTTTTCTTCTTTCACACGATAAACATTACCGTATTCATCCACATACCCAACTATATTTCCGTCTATGTCAACCACGCTGTTATCCGGCATAACCACGCCCAAAACATTACCGTTTTCATCAACTACTATGTTTCCAGCAGATGTCACTTTACCTATAATATTACCGTTTTCATCAACTACTTCACCATTTTCATTTAAGCGACCAATTATTTTTTTCGGATCATTTATGTCTACAACAGTACCATCTGGCAGAACCTGTCCGATTATTTTCCCGTTTTTATCATATACAAAACCTGCTTCCACGGCTTTACCAATTACTTCGCCTTTACTGTTAACAATTGTACCGTCAGGTAGAGCTGTTCCGATTACTTCACCTTGTAGATCAATAACAGTTCCATCTGTCTTTACATAGCCGATTATATTACCATCTTTATCATAAGCTAGTTTCATGTTTTGTGCTACACCGATAATATTTCCGTCAGCATCCACCACCATACCATCTTCATTTACACGGCCGATAATATTTCCATCTTTATCATGTACATTTCCAGCTTCATCTATGTAACCGATAATTTCACCGTTTGGCCCGATAGCCAAACGATGCGCACCAACGCCGACGCTATCGATATAACATCCACTGGATGAATCACACCTCTGCCGTGTGTCTTCCGGATATACAGCGCTACCTTTAATACTAACTTCTTCTGACTTGGCACTGGACGCATCTAACCTTGTTTCATACCAGATAATTTTGAAATTGTTCTGTACATTGCCTGGAAAATGTGGTGTCCATGATATCAAGATATTACAAGTTTCATCACCACGCAAATCACGATTGCGGCATTTATCTCTATACTCGAAGCCATCTTCAGTTTCCTCCACTAGCTCCACTCTTACGATATGGATACTCTCACTACCATCGGTTCCGATTGTCAAGATGCTTTGATTTTGCGTGTCAACGCCAAGTACAAACCTGTTCATGTTAATCTGTGCAGGAGTTACTTTTATCGGTTTTTGCCTTGCTGTATAATTTGTTTTTTCGGCATCTATAAAAATAGGTTCTTCAGCAACTGACACATCAGGGAGAATATTTTGATCTTCTACAAAATCCGGTGCACTCTCTTCCAAATTATATTGCTCTTCATCAGCAGAAATAATTAACAATCCGAATAAGAAGAAAACACCGGCAATAATTCCTATTATCAGAATTATTTTCCTGGTTTTTCTTTCATATTCTTCAAAACGGGTGCTTTCATTCATTGTATTCTAACCACACTGCAAAAGATACCGTTACGTCCTAGTTGGCTGCAGATATTATCCCCTTCTTCCAATGATTTAACTGGCCCGACGCGAAGATGAAAAACTTCTTTTCCCTGACCATCAGCAGGTGTATCTACGGAATAGAATGGCTGGTATTTTCCGACCGTTGCCGAATAATTTTTGGAAATATCATTCCATAGCTTTTCTAAATTATTTACATCTTCATCTGTGCCTGCATTTTCTACTTTATATAATAGGGGTAC
>CAYQDC010000018.1:0-29040 GCA_964416205.1 uncultured Acetobacter sp.
CACAGGCATTATAACACTGACTTTAGGCAACACTACTCTCCTTGCTTTCAAGACCGTTTCTCTTTATAAAGTTAAAAACTGTCATGCGACTTACTCCAAAACGGTGTGCTATTTCTGCCCTGGTTGCCTTTTGCAATAAAAGTTGGCGGATTTCTTCCTCTTTGCCGTCAAGTTTCTTTTTAACTATTCCTCCAAACGGACGACCGAGTTTCATTCCCTCATCCTTCTTTTGTTGTAAAACTTTTTTGGTTTTCTGAGAGATTAAGCGACTACGAACTTCAATTGCAAAGTCAAGACCCTTGAAGAAATCATCAGTTAAATTTTCAACTTTGAAATCGTAACCATCGTCAATAGCTTGAACGGACAAATTGTGCTGTTTACAAAACCATAAATTATCTTTAATTTCCGCAAGCGATTCGCCAAGGCTACTGATATTATAAACCAAAATTCCATCACAAGTTGGCAAAATCGTTTCCTGAATATTCGCAAAAGAAACATCAACATAAACGCACTCCATACGTACACCCTTATCTTTAGCATAAGATAAAAGAGCCTGATGTTGGCGGATTTGCTCCGTTTTGCCTGCGTTGTTCTGAATGTAACCTATCTGCATATCATCCATTCGCGATATTCATAAATGACCATCTAGTTTGCGTACCTGATGTACTTATGAATACAACAAATAGCCTCTCCATAAATGACCGTTTATGGAGAATGATTTTTTGCAGTTATTCATGCAGTTTTATTAGAGCTTTATTTGCTTTTAATTATTGGCATTTTTAATATTTTTATTGATTTTGGTATTTTTTTGCTTTATAGGTTATTAGCTATGCAAACTAGATGGTCGTCTATTTTATATAAGTCATTTGATAAATAAAACCGTAATATCAAAGAATTATGGATGGTGACTTATTTTTTATAGCATGGTCAGCACAAACCTTCAAAATTATGCCAATCCTCATTTTGAATTAGAAACATTTACCTGTAAAAACAATATCAAAATTGATGAATTTATTGAGCAAACATTCTCTTCCCAAAAAACATTATCACAAAGAAACCTGTTAGGAAAACTCGGTAAGGGTGATAAAATTATTATCACCAAAATTTCAATATTGGGATGAAATATGCTTGAAGTTATGGGGATTTTACAGACTTATTTAAAAAAAGAATGCGAAATAATCAAAGAAAATTATCATTTAAGAGCAATGTCTTTAATTTCACAACGTTTATACGTGTCAATCATATTTCCATACAGACGCTTGATAACATGGTCTATCAGCTTATCTTCGCCGCCAAGATTGCCGTGTATATCAAGAATAATACGACCTTTTTCCCATTTTTCTTTATTTTTCAAATAAGCCTTGTCAAAGGTTTCCATAAAGCTTTTCCATGTTTCATAATCGTTTTTGCCACCTAGATTAGGTATAGATACGATTAAAATATCTTCATCACCGTTTTTCATCTCCCCAATCTGTCACATTTGAAGATTTTGTCAGTCTGATCTGTTATATGGATATAGAACCATAACACCTGCACACAGTAACCTTATCTGATTTGCGCGTGTCTTCGCCAAAGCTATACGCAACCAGATATGCTATATTTGCCATTTCTTCCGGTAGATTCGATTCGTTTTTTTGCCGATTCTCCGCCTTTATGATAGTATATCTTTCTCAATCCTGGCATTTTTCTACAAACAAAATAATATTTTTTTCCAATAGCCACCCGACACACCCGTACAATTATCACATTTAAACTTTCGTTTTAATACATAGTGTTAACAAAATATTAACCATTACATTTATTGTCGTTTACTTACAAATATAGCACTGTTCGTCAAAAAACACAAAAATTCGCTTGCAATTAACTAAATTTTAACTAAAGTTAATAGTGTCATTTCTCAACAACAATTCAAAGGAACTTTTAAAATGAAAAAAATTTTATTATTGGCAGGACTTGTTGGAATAGTTGCCTCCAACGCAAAAGCCATTGATATAACGCCTTATATCGGATTAGATGCAAACTATGCTGTAGTAGACACTGATTCCAGCCATAGCATCAGCTCAAAAGACTGGTCTCTTTCTGGCATCATCGGCGGCAGAACCGATCGTTTCGGCTTGGAAGCCTTTTACAACTATGGTCTGAAAGAGCATAAATCCAGCCATGATACCCGCATCAGTGGCTATGGTATAGATGCGATTATATATCAACAACTCGGCTGCTCCGGCAGATGGGAATTGTTAGGCGCTGCCGGTATCGCCAACTATAAGATTAAAGGCAATCACGGTATCGGCACAGACTATGGTATGGCTGAACGCCTAGGTGCCGGCTTGCAATATGCAATAACCGAAAATACCAGTGCCAGAATGATGTATCACCATGCTTGGGTAAACGGCTCCAAACTGGACAGCCTGGATGAAATCTCTCTGGGTATCAGATACGCTTTCTAATCAAGCAAAAAATCGTAAGGGGAGTTTCAACTCCCCTTTTTCATATCATTTCCGCATATTGCATAACATTAAATTCTTCCCCTGTTTTTATCAGCATGTCAGCTCAATACAGATAAATATATAGCAGAAGAAGAAACAAATTTCTACTGCATATTCTGCCTTCTTTACCTTGCGCTAAAACAAAGCCCTTACTCAATCCTCAAATCATAGAAAACATAGGATACAGAATAGTTTATCAATAAATTTCCAATATCAGATCCGTAACCACATCTTTTACATTTGCTTTTCAGCAAAATGTCAAACAATAGGCAAAATAGCCCTCTTTTACTTTCCGCCACCAAAAAAAATCCCCCGCCAACCAAAGCAGCAGGGGACAAACTCAGAACAAAGACTTTACCGTCGCCTCAAGAACGATGGGATTTCCAAATCATCCTCGTTCTCATTTTCCTTTTCAGCAAAATCCTCAATTTCATCAAACTTCGGCATCACCGCCGGTTTGACCTGTTTCTTAGCCTTAGCGCGAGAAATACCTAAAATCTTGTCAATAAACCGCTGGCGAGTCGGCTCTTCATCATCTTCTTCCTCATGAATCATTGCCTGCCCTTCTTTACGCGCTTTGCGTTCATGTGGCAGTTCCACTTCACCCTGATCTGGAAACAGCTGTGGTTCTTCTTCTATGATTTTCACCTTGGCTGTTGGAGCAAAAACCTTTTCCACTTTAACTTCTGCCAATTCTGATTTGGCCTGCACTGCCTCTTCTGCATTAGCCATCACCGGTTTGTTGATAATTGCATTAAACAACGCTGAGGAAGAATGCGCCTCTTCTTTTTCACTTTCGGTCTTCATTGTGGCAAATTCACCCTGTTGCAACACCACTGTCTTTTTAGATGCCGACAGTTCCACCACATCGCTCAGCTCAATCGGCGCCTCATCGGCGGTTTCTTCACCGACCGAAACCTCCTCCAACACCGATGTTGCGCTTTCTTCTGTTGTTGCTTCTGTCTTAGTTGCATCTAAATCAACATATGCCCCCATATCTTTGGTCTTAATCACATGCATCGTCGCATTATCATCAATACCGGTAACCACAATGGAAACACGGATACGCCCCGACAGCGTATCATCATAACTGGAACCGAAAATAATCTCGGCATCTTCATCAACTTCTTCGCGGATAATATTTACAGCCTCATCAATTTCCATCAATGTAATATCCGAGCCTCCAGTAATATTAATTAAAACGCCTTTGGCTCCTTTCATCGAGCAATCGTCTAAAATCGGATTTGACAGAGCCTGTTCTGCCGCTACCCGCGCCCTATCTTCGCCTTCTGCCTCGCCAGTTCCCATAATCGCCTTGCCCTTATCTTCCATAATGCGTTTCACATCGGCAAAATCAAGATTGATAAGCCCCGGCATAATCATCAAATCGGTAATAGAACGTACGCCATCATACAAAACTTCATCCGCTTTCAAAAAGGCATCTTTAAGCGTTGTGCTTTTATCAGCAATCCGAAACAGATTCTGATTCGGAATAACAATAATACTGTCCACTTCTTTAACAAATGTTTCCAAAGCCTTTTCGGCATTTTCCATTCTTTTTTTACCCTCAAAGGCAAATGGTTTTGTTACTACACCAACTGTCAAAATGCCTTTTTCCTTGGCAATTTTGGCCACCACTGGAGCTGCGCCCGATCCTGTACCACCACCCATTCCGGCCGTAATAAATACCATATTGGAATCCGCCAGTTCTTTTTCTATTTCCTCATGCGCTTCTTCCGCCGCCATCTTGCCTATTTCCGGTCTAGCGCCCGCACCCAGTCCCTGAGTAATCTCAAGTCCGAGCTGGATTTTACGCCCTGCTGGAGAAAGCGCTAACGCCTGCGCATCTGTATTGGCAACCACAAAATCAACACCCTCAAGATTTTTCGCCATCATATTGCTTATGGCATTACCACCACCGCCTCCAACGCCTATCACGGTAATTCTGGGTTTCAAACGCGTAAAACTTGTATCTCCGACAGCCAGTTTTATTGCCATATTTTTCTCTCCGTATTATAAAAAAAAGCTAAATTCCGTTTACAAGGATTCTAGCTTGAAATAAATTAAGTTTTAGTTACCAAACACCAGTTTTTTTAACCACACTAATTTTTTATCCACCGTCAATCAGCAAGTTTTCTTAAACAACTCAAAAACTTTGGCAAAAACTCCTCCTGTATTAGAACTGATATTCACTTTTTTAACAATTTTGCGTTCCGAATTATTCACCGCAAATAACAACAATCCCAAAACGGTTGAAAAAGTCGGGCTACGCAAGACTTGCGGGATATTTTCAATATTACGCGGTCGGCCGATTCTGACCTGCTTATCCAACACCATACTGGCCACCTCGCGTATACCAGGCAACTGCGATGTCCCGCCGGTCAGAACAACCCGATGCGATGCCGTATTTTTATAGCCCGCTTCATCAAGCTTACGTCCAACCAACTCAAAAATTTCTTCAATACGCGGTGAAATAATGTTAATCAAATCCGAACGATAGATTTGTTTGATGCTACTGTCGTCTTCCTCACCAACCGGATAAACATTGATAAATTCTTGCTCATCCTGACTGATAAGAAACGCACAACCATATCGATTTTTAACTTCTTCAGCATAGTTAAACGACGTTGTCAGCCCCAATGCAATATCATTTGTCACATTGATACCACCCACCGGAATAGATGAGAAATAAACCGGGTGCCCATTTTTAAACGTAGCAATACTCGTCGTACCACCACCAATATCAATCACCGTTGCTCCAAGTTCTTTTTCATCATCCACCAGACATGCTAAACCGGAAGCATAAGCCGAAAAGGCTTTCATTTCCACATCAAGATGTGCACTTTCCACCACCGTTACCAGATTTTTATACATCGGCCTCGGATACAGACCAAGCAAAATATTGACACTGAGTGCATCACCATAGATATTAACCGGATTTTTCACCTCATCGCCATTGTCGACATGATAGCCCATCGTCAAAAAATGGATAGGCTCGTTACCTTCCACATTCACTTTCATAACGCCTTTGTCGGTCACTTTTTTCACATCATCTTCACTGACAGGACGGTTTTTATGAATGGCAATGGTCGAACTCCTAACCACACTGCGCATACGATCGCCGGAAACATTGACAATAACATCCATAATCCGTTCATTAGACATCTGCTCTGCAGCTTCCACAGCATTACAAATGGCAATCGTGGCTTGGTTAATATCAGTTACCACACCGTTTTTAATTCCTTTTGAAGCATTATAACCGTATCCGAGAATAGAAACTCTTTTTTCTTTTGTAACTTTGGCAATAATACAACAAACCTTGGATGTACCAACATCCAACGCCGCCACAACCTGCGCCCTGTTAAAAGAATGGTTCATTGCATACCTTTCGTTTATTTTCAGCGTGTTAATATCAAACCTTCGGCAGTTTTACCAATATCAACAATAACTTTATTTTTGTATCGTACATCCAAGGAAGTTAATTTACGCTTAAAAATTCCCTGCCTTTTATTTAATAATGCAATTTTTTGATAAGCCTCGTCAAACTTTTGTTCCGGTAATTTCACGGTTACCCCGTGATTAATACTATCAAAAATCAAATTCCAACGCCGATTGGAAACATAAACAGCCGCCTTCACACGCGAGGCAAGCTCCTTATCGGTATTCAGCACTTTGACCAGTTCGGTAAGATGTTGCGGTGCTCCTTCACCTGTCAAAATCAACACAGGCATATCCGATTCATAATCCTCAACCTCAATCACGTTGCCTTCGGTATCCACCGGATAATAGCGCCCTTCATATTGCCACACGGCTTGTACCTGACGTTCCTCTATATGCACCAGAATATTGTTCGGAAAAAAGCTGCGTTTGACCACACACCGACGCACCCATGTCAACTGCTCAATCTGTTGTTGAAGTTGCTCTATATCAACACCAAGAATACTCTCGTTTTCGGAAAGATTAAGCGCAGTAATCAAATCATCGTATGACGTACGATAATTGCCTTCCACAATAACATCTTCCACAAACAATCCCTGCTTGGCCGAAAATTCATAAATTGCCTGCATAAACCTGTCAAACTGCTCTGCCACGATATTATCGCGTACCATCATTGCTGTAAGCCCCAGCGAAAAAGCAAGTAACAATGCCGCCACTAACCCCAGAAAACGATAAAGGCACTCATGCTCCGGATAAACCTTCACATTCTGTAAATTCATATTGTTAATAGTCGTTGCCGTCATTTCGTTTTAACTTTTCGCTCCTTTTTTTTCACATAACCCCATTAAAATTTTTCGCTTCTCTTATTTTTTAACACCCATACGGCGCACTTCCCATTCTAGTGTTATCGCTGTTTTTTCCTTAACTTTTTCAATAATAAGCTCCCCCAATTCTTCAATATCTCCCGCCGTTGCCTTGCCACGATTGATAAGAAAATTGCAATGCTGTTCAGAAACTTCCGCACCACCAACTTTCAACCCAGCACACCCAGCCTCTTTAATCAGTTTCCAAGCTTGTAGCCCTTCCGGATTTTTAAATGTAGAACCTGCGGTTTTCTGATTAACAGGCTGAGTTCTTCTACGATAGGCCATTTGTTCTTCCATTGTTTTTTTAATTTCCATGGGCGAGGCTTTATACCCCTTAAGTGTTACATCCAACACAATCCAATCATCGGGAAACATGCTGGAACGATATGAAAAATTAAAATCTTCCGCCATTGTTTCATAAATATTGCCCCAGCCGTTCATAATATGCGCTCCAACAAAAACATCTGCCACCGAATTTCCGAAACACCCCGCATTAGAACGCAGCAGTCCACCAATACGCCCTGGCACAGAGCAGACAAATTCCAACCCACCCACACCGTATTCTACCAGCTCTTTTTTTAAATCAATATTTCTGAGCCCTGCACCTACCGTAACCTTCATACCATCAAAATTAATCTTTTTAAATGCCGGCGCATCAAGTTTGATAACCACTCCCGGAATTCCACCATCGCGAATAAGCAGGTTTGATCCGCCGCCGATAATCGTAACCGGAATTTCCTCCGATTTACGCACCAGAAATGTCCTCAAATCATCAGCATCTTCCGGTAAAAACAGCACTTCTGCTGGCCCACCAACCCCAAACCACGTATGTTTTGCCAACTTAGCATTTTCAATATATCTTCCCCGCACCTCCGGTAGGCTGTCCATAATAGGCGTTTTCGCTCCGAATAGACGATCAAACATCAGCTTTCTCCTTTCAGTCTGCCGGTTGCACAGCCCTCAGAATTTTTCTTCCTCATCAGGCATTATCCTTACTTTCTGCCGTGGCATTTTTCCGTGTTAATGCCAACAGCATTCCCATGGCCAAACAACTTGCCAACATAGAAGACCCACCGTAAGATACAAACGGCAATGTCATACCTTTGGCCGGCATTAGTTGCAAAGCCGAACACATATTAACAACGGCCTGTCCACCAAGCGACGCCGCTAATCCTGATACTGCATACATGACAAACAGGTTATTATCGCGCATAGAAAGTATCATAGACCGCACCACAATAACAGCAAACACTGCCACGATAATCGTCGTCAGCCACACACCCCCCTCTTCTCCAGCCAGGGCAAAGATAAAATCTGTATGCACATCTGGCAACGTCATTTTAAAATATCCTTCTCCCGGACCTCGTCCAAGCAAATTACCGTTCGCAAATGCATCCATAGATTTTTGTATTTGCGAACCAATCTCATTTTCCGCTGCCAAAAAGCGATCTATGCGGTCGCGCACATGCGCCAGAAAAAAATACGATCCCGTCACCAGCATAACACCTGCACCGAACAAGGTAGCAATCAACCACACCGGAATACCGGCCCATACCATTTGCAATGCCCACACACCAGAAATCAATACTGTCATTCCCAGATCAGGCTGACCCAAAACAGCCAATGCCGTAACCAAAAACAACCCCACGGCCACAGCCATACCAGGAAAATCCTCAATATGCTTATTGGCATCCAACAGCCATGCCGTCAACACAATAAACATCGGCTTGACAAACTCTGAAGGCTGCAGAGAAAAACCGGCAAATTTTATCCACCGTGCCGCTCCTTTAGTCGCATCTCCAACAACATAAGTCAAAACCACACAGACAAACATGCACAAAAAACCAAGAACTGCAAGCCGGCGGATAATACGGATACTCTGCATGGACACACCGATCATCAGCACCAGTCCCATACATATAAACACACCCTGTTTCTTTATAAAAGCATAACTATCAGCCAGTCCATCGCGACGCGCGGCTGACGGACTTGCCGAAAGCACCAACATCGCCCCAATAAAAATCAGAAAAATAACCAGAGAAAAAGTAACCTTATCCACTGTCCACCACCAGTTGGATATTTTGCTCTTGCTATGTCTTGCAAAAGAAAACATACATCAACCCTCACATCAAGGACAATAATCCGATAACCGCCGCCACAGCCGTAACTGCCCAAAACGTATAAACTACCTTCACCTCGCTCCATCCGAGCTGTTCAAAATGATGATGTATCGGGGCCATCCGGAAGAAACGTTTTCCCGTTCTTTTGAAATAAAACACCTGAATCATCACTGAAATTGTCTCCACCACAAACACAATCCCTACAATCGCCAGCAACAACTCGTGTTTTAAAATAACTGCAATCACACCTAACACGGCTCCTAACGCTAATGATCCAGTATCCCCCATAAACACACGTGCTTTTTTAAAATTAAACCATAAAAACCCGACACATCCACCGGCTAAAGCCGCACAAACCACGGCAATTTCAGCACTTTTCGGCACATACGGAAAGGCCGTTTCATTAAAAGCTGGATACCCAGTCGCAAAAGCAAACAACATAAATACCACAAAAACGACAGCCAATATACCCGTCGCCAGTCCATCCAGCCCATCGCTAAGATTAACAGCATTGGAAGCACCTGAAATCACTATAACGGCAAATGGGATATACACCCACGACAATTCAAACGACCAATCCGTATAAGGAATATATAATCGGCTTTCTATGGAATTAGGCGTCGCCGCAGCAATAACATTAACCGCCAGCACCGCCGCCATAAATTGAATAAACAACTTCATTTTGGCCGTCATAGCATTCGGCGTCTGTTTTTTGACCTTAACATAATCGTCGGCAAAACCTGTCACCCCATACACAACAAGCACCAACAATGATATCCAGACAAAATGCTGTCTTACATTAGCAAACAGCAATATGGCCAGCATACTGGTACCCAAAATCAACAAACCACCCATTGTCGGCGTTCCTTTTTTTGTTTCCAGGTGCGACTGCGGCCCATCGCCACGTATCGGCTGCCCCTCCCTTTCATATCTTTTAAGAAATTCAATCAACCTTCCACCGGTTAGAAGAGATAAAACAAGAGCAAAAACAAAAGCCATCACCGCCCTACAGGGAACCGTTTCCGGCACATACGACAAAACAGACCACATAATCCGATATTCCTGTCTGAAAAAGTTAAATCAAGATTGTAAAAAACTACTATATTCAACATAACTGGCAATATCTAAATGAAGTCTTAAAAATCAGCATAAAAAAACATTTTTATTCACACCGCTCCGGATACGCTGCACTCATTCACCTTTTGTTAACATTTTGCGACTTATAGAGCTTATTAAAGATAAATAACATACACCACCTGCAGACAAAATGATGTTTGCATATAAATTATCGGCAAAGGAGTAAAATCTATGTCCAAAACATTTTTATCCGCATATTTGGCCGCTTCGCTCGCATATATCGCACCGACTGCAGCTCAGAGTACACTTAACGATCTCCCCCCAGAACTACAAGGTTTCGGGTTAAATGCGGATATACTACCGATAGGTTCAAATAATGAGAGTGGCTTACCGTCGGTATCGCAAAGTTCCAGCCGCCAAACCATCATTCCTTTTATCATGAGTACCCTGCCTAAAGCCACCGCCAATGCCGCCACCCGAAACATTTCTAACGCCGAACAGGTATTTTGTTACCACGTTGCCCCCACAACACCGAATGGCAATGACTACACATTAAATAATTTTGCCATTGTTGACTACTGCGGTGAATTGGATCGCGGAACAACGGCAACAACTTACGAAGCTCTGTTCACCCAAGGTCCAAACATTATCACCGCTCAGGCCAATTGTCGCATTGAACCGCGCGTCATGTTGCGTTTTGTACGCGGCATTGATTATACAGACATCCTGCTCTCATCGCCCTGTCCATCCTTTACGGTATTTTATGCCGGCAGATACACAGCTTTTAATATCAAGCAGGGCATCATTGACGACATTATCAGCCAATTTGACCAAACACGCGAAACATTCAATTCGCCCTCTCTACTGAAAAAAACAGTGGCAAACGGTGTCGCCGAGACCATTCAGGAAAAGGAAACCTACGAAAAAAAGCAAAAAGAAAACACACCGTTGATGAAGTGGAAAACGCAGAACGCAGCTGAAAGCAAAACGGCATTAGATAACGATGACAATTCGTCTGCAACCAAGCCTGTAGCCAAAGGCTGGGGCAACATCAAGCTGCGCATGTAATGCGCACGATCAGAGCAGCTCTGTGCCAATACGATTTTTATTTCGAATAATATTTTTTAACAGTTGTCATCGTTTCAGAACCATAGACCATGGCTTTGAACACTACTTCAGGCATAACGCTGCACCTCTTTCCGCAAAAGTCTTTTATTCTTGACAATTTGCCGATTGCCGCATAGCATATACCTGAACAAAACAAAAGCAAAATAAACCAATGTCTGCCTATGCTACCATGCATGAAATATCCTCCCAAATAGCTCCATTGCCCGCCGAAACCGAAAAGCCGGCTGCAAAAACAACATCTGACGGCGAAATCAATGCGCTGAAAGTTATTTCTAAGTCTGTCAGAGATTTGAACACTTTAAATACGACTCAGCGCAAACTGTTTGATTTGATAGAACACACCAAACGCAACCTGTTTATCCAAGGGCAAGCCGGCACCGGCAAATCAACATTCATCAAATATCTGAAAAAGAATTCAAAAAAACGCATACGCCTGATCGCCCCCACAGCCATCACCGCTCTGAATATAGAAGGTACCACTATCCACTCCATGTTTACACTGCCTTTAAGCGATTTTTTGATTCTACGTAAAGTTTTGGCCTCACATCGCCACAAACTAAAATCAATCTTAAAAAAAACAGATATTTTGATTATTGATGAAGTATCCATGCTGCGTCCCGATATTTTGGATGCCGTTGAAGCACTATGCTGCCAAGCACGCGGCAATTTGTCACTATTCGGCGGACTGCAAATCATTCTCATCGGCGATTTATGCCAACTGCCCCCGATTATCAAACCAACGGCAACCTCGATTTTCAAACAGGAATACGGCACCGATGAACCTTATTTTTTTGATGCCAGAGCCTATCAAAAAGGTGCTTTTGAAAAAATTGAGTTGACTAAGGTCTACCGCCAAAGTGACCATGAATTGCTACACTATTTGCAAAACCTGCGCCACAACGAAAACCTGCCGGAAACAATTTCATATTTCAACCGTCAGGAAAATTATCCATCAGATTTCATCACCACAGCTATAACCATCACACCTTATCGCGCAGTTGCCGACAACATCAATCGCCACCGCATGAACGCACTTGACACACCAGAACGTAAGTATGAAGCGCAGCTTTCCGGTTCTTTTGAAAAAATGCATGACACCCCATCGCCAAAAGTATTAACCCTAAAAGAAGGTGCACTGATCGTGTTTAACAAAAACAACTACCCAGACTACCTCAACGGAACTTCAGGCATTGTAGAAAAACTGGCTGACAGATACATTATCGTCCGTTGCCTGCAGGATAACAAAATCATTACCGTTCGTCGCGAAGAATGGAAATCTTTTGCTTATGACATAAACGAAAAAACAGGCAATGTCACTGAAAAAGAAAACGGCTCTTTCATCCAGTTTCCGCTACAGCCTGGCTACGCCCTGACCATACACAAGGCACAGGGAAAAACATTGGATCGTGTCATAATAGACATTGACCGCGGCACCTTTGCCCACGGTCAGTTGTATGTCGCTCTCTCTCGTACTCGCCGTAAAACCGATATGTTGATAGTACGCGAACTTTGCGAAGATGACATTATCTTCTCTCAACGCATTAAAAACTTCTTGGGATAACCCACCCAACCTTGCACAAAACCGCATAACATTGCAAACACTGGAAACACATAGGCACTTTGCAAAAAAACACCAGCTAAGCTGCCTTTTATGATTTTCAGCAATTTCTTCTTTGCCAAAACATTAGTTCCCTCAGTTACACGCTATAACATCATTTAAGAGCGATTCTGGTAAAAGAAAAACCAACAATCGCCAGCTCTATATACCTATGACAACTCTATTTTCCACCAAAACAATATTTTTTCGCTATTATAACCCATTAGGATTTCGAAAAATATAAAAACGAACCATAAAAATCACCATTTTTTTTCAAACTCTATTTCCAACAATTTACGCAGTCTTGTTCCATTCCGCCCGCACTTTAAGGCAATATATATCTTTTTTCACAACCTCAGGCAGCTTGACATAATCTTTTTCGGTTGTTACCAGTGCCAGCCCCTGCATGCAGGCCATGTCTGACAGCTCCCTGATTTCTTCGACCGTATAGGCATGATGATCTGCAAAATCATGCGTCACCACCGGCTCATAACCGATATCTCTGAGCGTCTGATAAAATTTTTCCGGATGTCCAATACCTGCAAATGCTAACACCCTTTTATTTTTCACCTCAAACGGCAGCGGTTCGAGCCTACCCTGAAAAACCGGCAGCGTACATTTTGCCGCCAACTCTGTCTTATCATCACCCATAATCAAAATATAATCGGCACGCTTTTCCCCGCAAGCAAGCGTCTCCCGAAGTGGCCCCGCTGGAATAATTCTCCCGTTGCCAATACCTACTGCTCCGTCAAACACCAACCAGCTCTCATCTTTATGCAATCCAGGATTTTGAAAACCATCATCCATAATAATGATTTCCGCACCCTGTTTAACAGCCATCGCTGCACCTTTGGCTCTGTTAGGTGCAATGATAGTCGGCGCTATGCCTGCCAAAAGCCTGGCCTCATCACCCGTTTCTTCCGGCGTATGTTTATTAAGATCAACCAAAATATTTTTGAGCTTGCCTTTATAACCGCGTGTTACAAAAAAAACTTTTTTCCCTTCTTGCAGATATTTTTCAGCCATCGCCATTGCCACCGGAGTTTTACCAACTCCACCTGCCGTGATATTGCCAATACAAATGACTTTCGCCGAGCATTTATACGGGCGAGAAAATTTAAGACGTAACTGCGTTGCTATGCCGTATACAACACCAAACGGTACTAACAAAACAGATAACAAGCCCTTCTTTTGCCAAAAACGTGGCGTTCTCATCTTTTAATAACCTTGTCTAAAACATTCACAATATCATCCAAAACCTTGGCTTCACGTACCACCCAATCATAGGCCTTTTGTTGCCTCTCTGCCAACAACTGCGGATTAAGCAGCAGTTCTATCACCTCTTTCACCACATCCTGTGCTGACAAAACCTGTAGCACAGCATCATAAAAACGCGCCCGATTAAGCATTTCCGTAAAATTCTGCATATTAGAGCCAACAATCACCGCATTTTTATCACGAGCCGGTTCCATAAAGTTTTGCCCTCCATGTGGTATAAGCGACCCACCGACAAAACTAACCGCAGACAAAGCATACCACAACCCCATCTCTCCGATAGTATCGGCTACATAAATTTCCGTTTCTGGCATAATCGGTTCATCTTTTGAACGCAGCGCCGTTTTAAATAAGCGGTGTTCAAATATCCTGGCAATGGCAGGTCCTCGCTCCGGATGCCGTGGCGCCACGATTATCAACACCCCGGGAACATTGTTGCGCAATTCCTTCAGAAACATTGCCAGCTGTTCTTCTTCATCATGATGAGTAGAACTTATTAAAAACACTGGACGCGAACCGATAGCGGTCTTTAATTCCGCCATTTTCTTTTCATCCACCGGCAACGGCATACCGGCATATTTAAGATTTCCGACACAGCTGGTTTTGGGAGCCCCCAGAAACATCAGCCTGTTTTTATCCTGCTCCGACTGTCCCAGGCAATAAGAAAAACAAGACAACAGCTCTTTTACCACAAATTTATACTTTTTCCAAATCTGAAATGATTTGTCGGATACCCTTCCATTAACCAACACCAGCGGAATTTTTGCCTTTTTGACTTCCGACAGTAACGACGGCCATAACTCAGATTCAAACCACATTACCGCATCGGGACGAAAATGGTTAAGCAACCGGCGTGCAAATTTAGGTACATCAAACGGAATATATTGATGAAACGCGCGTGCCGGCAGCCGCTTGGCCATAATTTCAGCCGAAGTACGTGTTCCTGTCGTCACCAGAATAGACAAACCAGGATCTTGCGCCAGCAATCGGTCTATCAACGGCAACATGGAAACGGATTCCCCTACCGACGAACCATGCATCCAATAGAGTTTTCCTTCTGGACGCGACTTTTTATAAAGACCGAGCCTCTCATTAAACCGCAACAAATCCTCTTTGCCGCTTTTTCGGCGCTTTTGGATATATGTTGCCCGTACAATCGGAAAAGCAAGCGTCACCAATATCTTATAAATCTCGATAAACATGGTCAGTTCCTCAGCTATGCCGTCATACCTCAGCAAACGGCTTTTATTATCCTTCATACATCATTGCCATGCGCTTTTTTCAAAAACGAAGCTAAGCGTTTTTCTTTTCGCTCATCTACCGGTAATATTTCCGGTAAACCAAACCGCCGATCCAGTTCCAACGTCAGTTGATTAAGCTCCGCTTCAAAAGTCTGGCGCATTTGTTCCATTTCTTCTTCCGTTGCTGTTGCCGGCACAAACAACGGTTTTGTTGCCACCACAGCTCCCGACGCAAACGGTTTAGGCAACAACATAGCATCCCAGCTTTTGGTTAAAACTTTGGCACCACGCGAACTGTACGTAAATCCCATAATCGGTTTGCCTGTCTTCTGCGCAAAATAAATAACGCTTTTGTTAAGACGCATCCGTGGTCCGCGCGGACCATCTGATATCAAAGCCACTACCGTACCTTGCTCAAGTTCACGAACAATATTTAATGCTGCTGGCAACGCTTTGCGGTCACTGGAACCGTCAATACTCAAAATTTTAAAACCCCGCAATAGCCTGGTAATAATTCTCCCATCATTATGTGGCGATACAAGTGCTTTCATCTGTCGCGAATTACGCCAAAAATACGGCAACAACAACGCCCGTCCGTGCCATGCCACAAAAATGCCTCCATCGTTATCTGCCACCAGTTTTTCAAACTCTTCTAAACCTTCAATCTCAAACTTTCCTGTCGCTCCGACAAATCGCGTATAAAAATATGCCATCCCACCGAGCCAATCCAAAACAACCGGATTTTTCAATAGATTTTGCCGTAAATGCTTGAATGCCTTTTTTAATTTCATATTTTTCCTTTCACTACAACAACAATCCACCACCTTTTGTACCAAAATAATATATATAGCTTAACAAAAAGTTTAAAACCTCTGTTCCGACATCGACAAAAAAAGCATTCGACTCACCCGCCAGAAAATTTTCAGATACAAAAAAACATCTCCCAAGGAAACGAAACACAATATCAACGCTCATAATAGCTGTCAAACTATCACCGTTCGACGCAGTTACCATAATCTGATAGCTGTCGGTATAACAGGAAAGTTCCAGTGTCTACTATTCATTGACAACATTCTTCCAACCAAACCTCATACACTCAACACTAACATCCGTCGCTGAAATATTATTCAAATAATTAATAAAAACAGATAAACTGCCAAGTTCGCGCATCTTTCAAATACGTAAATCCAACATTTTTTTAATTGTCTATAAAAGCAAAATTTCAAATAAAACGTCAGATTAACACCCACATAACAGCACTAGCACCATAACAAAACGACCACCAACCACATTCAACAATACAAATATAAAAAACCTCCTTGCAATCCGCCCTTTAAGGACGGTTGCAAGGAGGTTTTAATGACCTAATACATAAATAAATCGATGTATTTATAACCTTCATACAGAACGTCACCATTCTTGTTTGTGGTTACATCTACACCATCAGCGCGAACATAATTCGTCACCACAAGATGCTGTATGTCTGTGCCGACATAGACCACATCTTCATAGACATTCGCTGATCTCTCACTCATGTATTTTACCTCACCGGACATTTCCGGTACAACCCCGACCTCAATGACCGCAGTATACCCATCATCGTTAAACTCCAGCGTTTGTGTGCTAAAGTTATAACTTTCAATATAATCTATTCCCGCAAGCATATATGACGGAGAATACCAATATTGATACCTTATCGGCAATGATGTGAAATAATTTCGCGTAAATGGGTCTTCTTCCTCTATAAGTCCAGGATACCATTTGAAAGTAAAACTTTCAATCTCCGAACTTTCCACAGCATATAATCCATCAGGCCACACACCATTTAAATACAGATGAAAGAATTCCCCATTTTCCTGAAGCAGAGTTTCTTCATCACCTACAGTCTTGTAGGCATAAATTCTAAATCCCACTTCTCGATTTTCCTCGTCCCATTCGTTCCATTGAACATAGAAACGATACGTCGGCTGAGCTTCAGAATCTGCTGTCAACAAGGCCTTTGTATACCTCGGTTTCAGTTCAATCGTCTCTTGATGAGCATACGTTGCATCAACTCCAGTAAGAGACGCCTGAAAGACCAAAGTTATTGTAGCACTTTCCTCCGTTACATCCTCCGATGTATAATCGGAATATTTGACAGAGGTAATTTCCACATGTGGTGCATTCAGAACACCATCAGCTAACTCCTTGCGTTCAAACTGCCAGCCATAATATACGGTAGCAACCTGACCATCAGAGTAGGTAAACTGTTTAATGACATCCACTTTACCATCAGAGGCATCTTCCTCCGAACTGACGATTTGTTCATCCATCAGTTCCACATTCATCTGGCTCGCTTCCGAGACCTCAATGTACGTGTGCTCTAATTCCACCCGCAAATACGCTGTCGGATGAAAATCAATAATTTCATCATCGCTCGTCACCGATGATGAAATAGTAATCGTTGCCTCGCTGCTCCCCAGTGCATCTGTAACCGTTGTAGAGAAAGAAAGATCCTTCTCTGTTGTGGTTTGAAGCGTCTGGATCGCATCAAAATCTGTGCAACTTGTCATTACTGCACACATCAACATTAGTTGCATACGCAAAATTTTTTTTGTTTTCATAAGTTATTTTTTTTAAGTTATTTTTTAATAATTATAATACATAAATTTCTACCACTGCCCTGCATAACAAAACAGCCTGTAAAAGACACAGTAATACTTTTTCCACCTCTGTTATACCATGTTTTTTATACAAAATCAACATTTTTTTTGTATAAAATCATTTTTTTTTATAAATTTGATTCTTTCACCACTATAAAAAAAGGCTCTATTATGATTAGCGTATGGCAACATAAATCCTTACAAATTATTAAAGCAGAATTAAGATATAAATTCTTACCAAATAAATTTAGCAAGGATTTTTAATGATTGGTTCTGTTAAACAATTTTGTTGAAATGCTCTCTCAATAAATCATACACAAATCATAATTGAGCTTAAAAAAATAAAACAAAAACTCTTGCCTCTGGACGTTTTTTTAACCCTTTCCAAAAACAAAAGCATAAAAAAGCAAAAAACTTTGAGTTAACCAAGATGGGCTTAAGGACACTGAAACACAAAAAACAACCCTGTGAATATTTTACCAAAAACTACCACCGTTAGTTTGTTCGCCTTGCGTAAAAAACGGCTGGCTTAACCACAATATGATTGCTGAATATACAGCGTGAAACCTATGTAGCAAGAACAGAAATTTCAGCATCCACTGAAGTACATAAACATAAATTCCAGCCCCAAAGAACCGCTCTCACCTCACACTTAAGAAAAGAAATTTTGTGAATGAGTTGCGGATGGCCCACACGGGAGCTCCTGCCCTAAAGCAAAGTGTACACAGAAGTACGTAAGCATTAAGAACAGATATCCATCCGCATCTCTATTATAACAATGTTCTCTTTTAAATCTTCATTTTATAGAAAGAGCGATACACAAATACCACCCCCAATAACATGAAGAAGATACCGAGCCCCATGGAAACACATCTTGGCGCCGCCACAGCCATTTCAACTGCCAACAGCCCAAATAATGTCGTAAATTTAATAATCGGATTCAGCGCCACCGAAGACGTATCCTTAAACGGATCGCCCACCGTATCGCCTACAACCGTCGCATCATGCAGCGACGTGCCTTTTTCACCCAGATCAACTTCTACAACTTTTTTAGCATTATCCCATGCTCCGCCTGCATTCGCCATAAACAGTGCCTGGTAAAGTCCGAAAACCGCAATGGAAATCAGATAGCTGGCAAACAGATTTGCATCAAAGCAGGCAAACGCAATCGTAAATGAGAAAATCACGATAAAAATGTTGAACATGCCTTTTTGCGCATAAATCGTACAAATACGTACCACTTCCTGCGAATCTTCCTTGGAAGCCGCTTTTTTACCCGAAAGTTTAATATGCTGCTTGATGAAATCAACCGCGCGATAAGCACCAGTGGAAACCGCCTGCATGGAAGCACCTGAAAACCAGTAAATAACTGCTCCACCCAAAATAATGCCAAACAACACCGTCGGATCAAGCAGGTTTAATTTAAGATTAAGCAAAAGGATGATGGAAAAAATCATCGTTGTTGCACCGATAACTGCTGTTCCGATAAGCACCGGCTTGGCCGTCGCTTTAAAAGTATTACCAGCACTATCATTAGCTTCCAACAAATGCTTACCTTGTTCAAAATCAGGCTTAAAACCGTAATTTTGCTCAATTTCTTTTTTAACGCCACGTTGTGTTTCAATCTGAGACAATTCAAACACAGACTGTGCATTATCGGTAACCGGACCATAGCTGTCTACTGCAATCGTTACTGGCCCCATGCCAAGCATTCCGAACGCAACCAAACCAAACGCAAAAACGGTCGGATAAACCATAAAGTCATCCAGTCCCTCACCTGCGGTAAAAAACGCAACAACCATTAGACCGACCATAACCAAACCCTGCCAAAAGGCAGACATATTACCGGCAACAATACCGGAAATAATGTTCAGCGAAGCTCCCGCCTCACGGCTGGACTTAACAATCTCCTGCACATGCTGCGACTTGGAAGATGTAAATATTTTGGTAAATTCCGGAATAAGTGCAGCCGCCAGCGTACCACAACTGATAATCAGCGACAATCGCCACCACAAATCGGCACTAATATTGGACAACATCAGATATGAAATACCAAACGTAACCAAAATAGACGTAACCGAAGTCAACCATATAAGGCTTGTCAAAGGCTTTTCAAAATCAAAGATTTTTGCTTTGCCGTAACGTGCTTCAGAGAGCTTGCCGTTTAGCCAATAAGAAAACAGCGATGTCAAAATCATCAAAATACGCATCGCAAAAATCCAAACGATTAAGCGCCCTTGGAAGTCACCCCCATTCGGCATCATTGTCAAATCACCGTTCGGAGCATACATCATACCGGCCCCCAAAACGATAAAGCTGATAAGCGCTACGCCAGTAACACCGTATGTTTCAAAGCCATCCGCAGTTGGACCGACTGAATCGCCAGCGTTGTCACCGGTGCAATCGGCAATCACCCCCGGATTACGCGCATCATCTTCACCAATTTTAAAGATGATTTTCATCAGATCAGCACCGATATCGGCAATTTTTGTAAAGATACCACCACAGATACGCAATGCTGCCGCCCCCAGTGATTCACCGATAGCGAAACCAATAAAACATGCACCAGCACTTTCTCTGGAAACAAACAGCAAAATAGACATCATCATAATCAGCTCTACGCAAATCAGCAACACACCGATAGACATACCAGACTTGAGTGGCAGACTCATCACTTTATAGGCTTTGCCTTCCAGCGAAGAAAAAGCCGTCCGAGCATTGGCATAGTTATTAATGCGCATGCCAAACCATGCTACCGAATAAGAACCGAGAATACCCAAAACAGACCAACCTAAGACGGTCAGAACTTTCGGCAACGGCGTATCATTTAAGCCGTAAAAATAATAAAAAATGCAAACGGCAATAAAGAGTTCCAACAACACCAACAATTTGGCTTGTTGCTTCATATAAGTCTTGCAAGTTGCATAGATAAGTTCCGACACATTAAGCATGGACTGATGTGCCGGCATATTTTTAATTTTGCAGAATTCATACCAGCCAAACAGCATGCCAAGCACACAGATAATAAGCCCAAAAGACAAAATCTGCGTCCCAGATACCGAACAGCCAAAAACATTGTAAACCACGTCCAAAGACGGGATTTTGAGGTCAATCTCGGACGCCTGCGCCCCGCTTGCCCCCATGGCCAGAGTCGACACCAAAGCCGCCGTCCGAGCCATAAATTTTCTGATACTAAACATATATTCTCCTTTGATCGGATGACTAAGAAATCCGGCGAAACCGCCAAGTCTAAGATATTGCTAAGCGCTGTTATCTGAATAAACATTATTATATATACAACAGTGTCTTAACTTTACAAACGATATAAAGCACCGACAATTCAATATCATCTTATATCACTTGCAAATTCATTACAATATCTTCGACCCTGGCATACTCCCGCCTCGGATAATAGAGAATATACCGCCCAATTCTAAACAACCAGTTAAAAACGCTGGCGATATTTTTTATTTTCTCCTTTAAAAAGAAAGATTTACTCCGATTTTCGACAATTTTCTTACATCTTCCGAACACTCAGATTTTTTTTATAACTACTGATTGCAAATCACTAGCATAGATAAAACCTCTCACCAAACAGCATAAAACAATCAGTTAATAGCCTAAAATTCCTCTTTATCGAAAGGCTCTCGGCCTACCCTACCATTCTTTCAATTTACGTTTAATTTCGCGCTCTCTAATACTCTCGCGCTTATCATAGAGCTTTTTGCCTTTACCGATGCCGACATCAAGCTTTGCCAGTCCGCGCTCATTAAAATACAGTCGTTTCGCCACCAGTGAATAGCCTTTTTTCGTTATCGCTTCGATAATACGATTGATTTCATGGCGTGTCAGCAATAGCTTTTTCTTGCGGTTCGGCTCCTGTTTCTCATACCCTTTATTGGTATATTCTTCAATTTTGAGATTTTCAATAAACAACTCACCATTGTCAAACGAACCGTATGTATCGATTAGGCTCGCCCGACCCAACCGCAACGATTTGACCTCTGTACCGCGTAATTCCAACCCGGCAGTATACGTTTCTTCAATGGCATAATCAAACGTAGCACGGCGGTTAACAACTACCTGCCCCGATGCAATAAAATCCGATTTTTTGACTTTTTTCGCCATTGTAAAACCCCAATTAAAACAGCAAAAAACGTAACTCATTTTCACCGCTCTGTCAAGCAGAAATATCCCTTTTTCCTTCGTAAACGCAAAATTCCGGCACCATTGCCAGCACCGGAATTCCCGTTGAAATCCTACCCAACGCCTGGTCAGAAACATCAAGCTTTAATGCACCGTATCAATCTTAAGCGGCGTAACCGGATGTTCCAATGCCACCGCCAGTACATCGTTAACATTTTCCGCCAATACAATTTTCAACTCCTTCTTAACAATTTCCGGCAACTCCGCTAAATCTTTTTCATTACCTTTCGGGATAATCACGGTTTTAATACCACCACGCAGTGCCGACAGCAGTTTTTCTTTCAAACCGCCAATCGGCAAAACCCGTCCCTGCAACGTAACTTCACCAGTCATTGCCACATCGCTTTTAACTGGAATTTTCGTAAACACCGACACCAGCGTCGTATACATTGTAATACCTGCCGATGGCCCATCTTTGGGAATAGCCCCTTCCGGCACATGAACATGCACATCCGTTTTTTCAAAAACTTCGGATTTAATCCCCAATGCTTGCGCATGCGACCGCACAACCGAATAAGCGGTATCAATCGACTCCTTCATCACTTCGCCGAGTTTGCCTGTTTGTTTAATAATGCCCTTGCCCGGCATATCCACTGCTTCAATAAACAGAATATCGCCACCAACCTCTGTCCATGCCAAACCGGTGGCAACCCCCACTAAATTCTTTTCCTCGCGCACACCGAAATGAAACTTTTTCACCCCAAGAAACTGATCAATATTCTCCGGTGTAACAGTAATATATTCATCTCCAGTCTTTTTAGTCTTGCCAACCTTTTCGCTATCCAATAACAACTTCTTTGCCGACTTGCGAGCAATGGTCGCCAGCTCACGTTCCAGATTTCGCACACCAGATTCAGACGTATAATAGCGGATAACATCGCGAATAGCCTCATCAGTAATAAACAATTCTTCTGGCTTGACAGCATTTTCTTTAAACACTTTCGGAATTAGATGACGTTTAGCAATTTCTATTTTTTCCTCTTCGGTATAACCATCCAGCCGGATAATTTCCATACGATCAAGCAGTGGCCGTGGCATATTGAGCGAATTTGCCGTTGTCACAAACATCACTTTCGAAAGATCATAATCCAAATCCAGATAATGGTCATTAAACGTTGCATTCTGCTCAGGATCTAAAACCTCAAGCAACGCCGAGCTCGGGTCACCTCGCCAATCAGCACCTAACTTATCTATTTCATCAAGCAAAAACAATGGATTAGACGCACCAGCTTTTTTAATGTTTTGGATAATCTTGCCCGGCATGGCACCAATATAGGTGCGACGGTGTCCGCGAATTTCCGCCTCATCGCGCATACCGCCCAATGACACCCGCACAAACTTACGCCCCGTTGCCCGCGCAATGGAACGTCCTAACGAGGTCTTACCAACCCCAGGAGCTCCCACCAAGCACAAAATCGGGCTTTTCAAATCCTTGGAACGTGCCTGCACTGCCAGATATTCAATAAACCTTTCTTTAACTTTTTGCAACTCATAGTGATCCTAAGCCAACATTTTTATCGCTTTACCGAGATTCCGGCTTATAGGAGAATACGTCCCCCACGGCAAATCTACCAGCCAGTCCAGATAATTGCGGATAATAGTGGATTCTGCACTCATCGCCCCTGCTGCTTTAAGCTTTTTCAGTTCCTGCGTCGCCTTAGCTCGTGCCTCTTTGGTCATTTTTGATTCGGCAATTTTCTTGGTATATTGCTGAATTTCGTCGTCTTCTTCATTCTCCATACCTGTCAGCTCTTTCTGAATAGCCTTGAGCTGCTCATTCAGATAATAATCGCGCTGATTCTTTTCCATTTGCCCCTTAACACGTTCTTTAATTTTGTTTTCAGCTGCAATGCGCGCCCCTTCTTCGCTCAAAACCTCCAAAAGCTTTATCAGCATGGAACGTTCCGTTCTGCATTCTAACAGCGCCTGCTTATCCATTGTCTTTATATCCAGATTGCCAATAATCGCAGCAATCAGTTTTCCGATATCATCATACTGGCTGACAGCCATTAAACTTTCTTTGGGTAGTTTGGAATAATCTATTGTCTGCTGACGAAATTTCTCACTGACCACCGCCATCAGTGCTTTCAGCTCCACCATATCACCATGATCTTCTTCCATTTCGTAAGGCTCAATAAACGCAGTATAATATTCACCAAACGTATTAAGCTTTTTAACCTTAAGCCGCCGAATTCCCTCCACTGCCAAATTAAGCGTCCCGTCAGGCATGGTAATAAAGCGGCGGATTCGTGCCAATGTTCCGATCTGATACAAATCATCCGCCTTCGGATCTTCTTTTGCCGACTGCTTTTGCGTCAAAAGAGCCAGTGGCGTCCCAAAGCGATAAGCTGCTTTAGCTGCTTTCAGAGACATACTGCGCCCGACAAACAGCGACGCGGTATTTTCTGGAAACACAACGATATCGCGGAGCGACAACACCGGATACTCCATATTTTCCAAAATAAGACTGTCATCAACAGGAGACAGCACATCTTTGGCTTCCACTTTGTTATCTGTTTTCAAATCTTTCTCATCAACGCGACTCATTATAATATCCTTTTGTAACTACAAAAAATTGCTAAACGCCCCTACACACCTATTGCGGCTTAAACTGCAGGTAAAAAAAATATATAGTATCAGAATTTCCATTCTGCAACGTCCCGATCAATAATTTCGCAAAATCCGCATTACTTGGCAAGCACCCCCGCGTTTAATCCACAACATTAACCGCCCGCCATCCTTCCGCAAAGCCTCAAACCATGCCAGTCGCCAAAGGCTCATTCACATTGTCATTTCCTGTTACTCAAAAGGCCACTTTTTGCCACCGTTATTCCTCCACCACCAGCCGGACAGATTCCAGCCGCTTGATTTCGTCGCGACACGCCATGGCTTTTTCAAATTCCAAATCCGTGGCATATTGTTTCATCTCTTTAGTCAGTCGCTTGATTTCTCTGGCAATATTTTCAACCTTGTCACGTGCAATCAGCGATGTCCGCGCTTTATCATTCTCACCCTCGGTCATAGTCTGCAAAACGGAAGATACCGCCTTTTTGATTGTCTTCGGCGTAATACCGTGTTCCATATTATATTGGAATTGCTTCTTACGTCGCCGATTAGTTTCGTCCAAAGCAAACTTAATGGAATCTGTCATTTTGTCGGCATAAAGCACTACTCGCCCCTCGGCATTGCGCGCCGCCCGCCCGATAGTCTGAATCAGCGACCGTGTAGACCGCAAAAAGCCTTCTTTATCCGCATCCAGAATAGCCACCAGTGAACATTCTGGAATATCTAGCCCTTCACGCAACAGATTGATGCCGACCAGCACATCAAACACTCCTTGCCGCAAATCGCGGATAATTTCAATACGCTCAATCGTATCCACGTCAGAATGCAGATAACGCACCTTAATGCCATTTTCTTTAAGATATTCCGTCAAATCCTCCGCCATTTTTTTTGTCAGCGTCGTCACCAGTACCCGTCCATCCTTAGCAATAACCTTATGACACTCCGCCATCAAATCGTCCACCTGGTTTTCCACCGGCTTAACCACGCAAATCGGATCCATCAGTCCCGTCGGACGGATAACCTGTTCTACAAAAATGCCATGGCTCTGCTGTAATTCCCAATTCCCCGGCGTTGCAGAAACAAAAACCGTCTGCGGACGAAGTTTATCCCATTCTTCAAATTTCAACGGACGGTTATCCAGGCACGACGGCAAACGAAAACCGTAATCCGCCAGAGTAGATTTGCGATTGCGATCACCACGATACATGCCACCAATTTGCGGCACCGAAATATGGCTTTCATCAATAAATAACAACGCATCTTTCGGAAAATACTCAAATAGCGTCGGCGGCGGCTCGCCCGGCTTACGTCCGGTCAGATAACGAGAATAGTTTTCAATCCCTTTGCAATGCCCTGTCGTCTCCATCATTTCCAAATCAAACCGCGTTCGCTGCTCCAGACGCTGCGCCTCCACCAGTTTATTGTCGTGCCGCAATTCATCCAGCCGCTGCGCCAGGTCTTTCTTAATATGCATCATCGCCTGCGACAGTGCCGGCCGCGGTGTCACATAATGGTTAGCCGGATAAACTGTAATTTCCTCCAAAACCGCCGTTTTTTTGCCGGTCAGCACATCAAATTCGCTGATTTTTTCAATTTCATCGCCAAAAAAAGAAATACGCCAACCGCGATCTTCATAGTGTGCCGGAAAGATATCCAGCGTATCGCCTTTAACCCGGAATGTGGAACGCACAAAATTCGCCTGATTACGTTCATATTGCAGTGCCACCAGGTTTTGATAAATTTCTTTCGGCTCCAAACAATCGCCTTTTTTGAGCGTAAACGCCATGGACGAATAAGATTCCATGCTACCCAAACCATAAATACACGACACCGACGCCACGATAATGACGTCTTTTTCCTCCAAAACATTGCGCGTTGCTCCATGCCGCATTCGGTCTATCTGCTCGTTAATTGCGGAATCTTTTTCAATATAAGTATCCGTTTTCGGAATATATGCTTCCGGTTGATAATAATCGTAATACGAAACAAAATACTCTACATGGTTATGCGGAAAAAACTCCTTCATTTCTGCATAAAGCTGCGCCGCCAGAATTTTGTTTGGTGCCATAATCAGCGTCGGCTTTTTCATTTCTTCAATGATTTTAGCCATAGTAAAAGTTTTGCCCGAACCAGTAACCCCCAGCAGCACTTGATTTTTTTCGCCTCTTTTTAAACCGTCACACAATTGCCTGATTGCTTCCGGCTGATCGCCCGACGGCTCAAACGGACTGACAACTTCAAATTGATTGCTCATAAAAGTATATATAGCACCTACAATAATCAAAAGTCAATAACAATAACGTCATCGCTATCCAACCATTCTGGCATTTTTCATATTTTTACGCCAAATCCGAACTATTGAAAAAGTCATCTAAAAACAGGATATAATTTATGCCCGGCTTATACCAGAATGGGCTGATAAACCCGCCTCGTCAAACTGCAAAAGATTTTAGTTCCGCTTGGTTTACGCCTACAAAACCACAATACCAAACAAACACTAACGAGCATAAAAAAGCATCGCGACTTAAATGTCGCAATGCTTCATAACCAAATCGACCAAAATCCAAAGAGCTACTCCACCCAAAAACAGATTAACCGCCACCAGATACATTTTCTGCAAGATACTGGCATACTTAACCAGAAAAACCACATCGGCAATCCGTATGAACTTGGATAAAGCAAATAAACCCAGTGCTAGCCACAACAATACCCGACCGACACCCATATAATCCAAAGCCGCTGCCACTATTGCCACTGCCAGCAATAGCAACGACCAAAAAAACAAAAAGCTTGTCATTCCTGTCATACGAGCATGCAAATCAGGCTCTATTCTTCCTGTAATTTTTTGTACCATAAAAAATTAAAACAATAAATAAAATAATAGAAAACCATATCAAATCTATCCTGTTATCACATAAAATGCAAGCTTTTTATTTTTTCCGCATAAGTTGATTGACAGAGGCCCCCTTAAACCTTTTCAACACCTTAGCCAGCTCGGTAAAGTCAGCCCTTCAAAAATATTTTTCGCAACACAAATATTGAGAGGAAGCAAAGCCTCCTCTTTCACTACTGGGCGACAGACCACCTATTGTTTTCCCAAGGCTTTAATTGCGGCGAGAATTTGCACCTGTTGTGCACGGTTTTCCTGCTCCAGTCTTTCAATGCGGACATTCAGTGCAGAAATGGACTCCAGAAGTTCTTGGTTTGAGGGCAGTTTTGGCTTTGAAAACCACGATGCTTTTTTATGCGTAGTAATTTTATCATAAATCCTGTCAGTCAATTTATTTATCTTTGTTTTGACATAATCAGAATTTGGATTGAGTTTCAAAATTACATCTTTCAGTTCATCTTTGCTATATTGATGATATTGTTGGACAACTTCCACTTTGACAATCTGACCGTCTTTAACCGGCATTTCATAGCGATATGGCTTATCATGCCAGGTTGCAACAGGTGCGGATAAAATCTCTTTTCCATCAATCTTAATCGATTTGTAATCAACCCAAACCGGAAAACGAGTTCCATTGAAGCGTTTGTCGCCCCCCTTAAAATCCAGGCGCAATTTGCCAGCACCAAGACATTTTAGCGTCAGTGTTTCTTTTTGGTGTCCACTCTCCACCACGCAACCCTGCCCGTACCTGTCCAAAAACCATGCTGGTGCAGATACTTTGGTTGCTGTTGTAATGTCAATATCATTATCTGCCGTGCCAAGATTTTTAATATCAATCCTAAAATGTTCGAGTTGATGACAAATGTTTTTAATTTCCTGTTTTTTATATTTTTCTTTTAGGCAAACCAGTTCACATAAATTATATGGCAGTAGCAGCCACGGCTTTATTTTGCTCTTTTTCGGCAACTTATAATATTTGCCAGTATCTATATTATAAGCTAAAGAAGGCAAAGTTAATAGCGAAGACAAATGTCTGTCAAAGCTGGCCGGGGTAATGTCTTCTGTTCCTGACGAAGAAGTAAATGTCATTTCCCCAAAATATACTTTATTGTTAATAATATAAAAATCTACTCGCACATAAGGAAAGTTCTTACTCAAAATACGTGCCAATCTAGTCATTTCAGCCAAACAAACCGGTTTATTTGGAGATGGAAAAGTATTATACTTTGAATTAACTTTATACGGAAGTTGTTTCCAATCTAAATTATATAAATTTCTTTTGTGTTTTGTATATCTTTCATTATCAATCCAAATAAATTCAGGATTACCGTTAAAACACGTATATTTATAATCTCTAAGATCGCCACTTTCATCTTCCATATATTTCTCAATAATAATTTTGGGTTTTATATCACGATAATGAAGTTCAAGACTATGAAATGCAAAATTAGTATTCATCCACTTATCTAATTTTTCTTTTGTATCCTTTAAATCAAGTTTTGTCTTATC
>CAYQDC010000019.1:0-28425 GCA_964416205.1 uncultured Acetobacter sp.
AACTGCTTGAAAAGGGTGTGCCTAAATCACAGATAGCCCGATCAATGGGCTGCACCTGGACAACATTGCATCGCTATATCCAGGAATACGTTGTCATCTCATAATTAAAGATTGATTACAGGGTATTTTTTATTCCTAATCTTATATATACCACAACATTTTAAGAATAACATGTATCATTCTCTAACAAAATCGTCTAATAGAACCTATGCAATTGAGATAAAATACGAAACTTACTTACCTCGATCTTACTTGTGTAAGTACTTTGTTTTTAGAAATTATATTCTCCACTGAATATACAAAAACAAATTCACACTATGATCGAAAACTTTCATTTATGCAATTTTTTCAACTTTGCTAAATTCCAATTCAACCGGCGTATAACGACCGAAAATGGATACGGATACTTTCAGCAGCGATCTTTCATTATCAACATCTTCAACAACCCCAACAAAGGAAGAGAACGGTCCATCCGTCACACGGACTTGTTCGCCAACTTCAAAATAAATTTCTGAAGATGGGCGCTCAATGCCTTCTTCAATTTGGGTCATAATACGTTTGACTTCCGCTTCGCTGATGGATTGCGGCTTGTTATGGCTTCCAAGGAAACCACTGACGCGCGGTGTATCTTTTACTATGTGCCATGCATCATCGCTCATTTCCATCTTGATTAAAATATAACCAGGAAAAAACTTGTGTTCCGTATTTACTTTTTTACCTTTTCTGATTTCAACAACTTGTTCAGTCGGCACCAAAACTTCCAAAATCTTATCTTCCATCCTTTTTTGAACGACTTGTTCACGAATGGATTCGGCAACTTTCTTTTCCGAACCAGAATAAACATTTACAATATACCAACGAGCAGTCATGAAAAACTCCTAATATTTAAATATGGCGCGAACTATAGCAGCAAAAATCATATCCACAAAGAAAAAGAATACCGACGCGATAGCAACAATAACGATAACCATAATCGTGGCATGTATAACTTCTTTCTTTGAGGGCCAAGTAACTTTTTTTACTTCTTGCTTAACTTGTCTGAAAAATTGTATCGGATTCGTATTTGCCATAGCTTTGCCATTTCAGTAGAATTAAAAACCGGTAGGATTTTTTACATACTGCGGATTGATGAAGATGTTTAAACAACTCGCAGGGTACAAACCCTAACTATTTCCGCGAGCATATTAGATTATTTTTTATATGTCAATAGCTATATTTTTTGTTTCAATGACTTTATTTTGTGTCCTATACAAATTCAACATTTACGATTCGGTTTTTATAAAAGACTCAATGATTATTTTTATAAGAAATTACAATTCAATAAGGATTTTGAACTGAGTTTTAATGGTAAATTCACGGACCATTTTAACATATTCCAGCATAATCTCAGCTACTCCTGGCAACCTAGAGATTTTGGATGTATGTCCAATGGTGAGCCTGACTTTTTTAACAAATTTCAGCATAAACCGTTGAAAAGGATAAGAAACGCCAAGACTACGATTATTTTTTAGAAAATGAGTCCTTATTATATAGAATATGCAAAGCATATTTAATTATACGCCTACTGTTTCTCACCTAAAAAACGCAACACTTCATTAACATAGATACTACTTTCACCATCCTGCCAAAACTTGGCCATTTTTTGTAGCAACTTTTGAATCACATCCCATTTTTGAATAAGTTTAAATGAAGAAGCAAATTGCACATCATACAGACAAGCTAAAAACATCAGTGCTTGGTCTGCACAATTACGAACATCAGTCTTATTCACCGGACAATGTGTCATAAAAGCTTTTTTAACCGGCAATGATACACATTGACAACCTTCACGCAAAATTTTAGGAAAAAATAAATTTTCCATCTGTACAAACTCTTGTGATAACAGATAGAAATTTGCCAGTTTATCAGCATCGCGCACCAAATAAATTATGGATTTAACAGATAGTTTATCTGTTTCCGACAATTTTAAATAATCATTATCATTATATAACTTCTCAATCAAATGCCCATGATGTTTAACCGCTAAAACACTATCAACACGACCAAAAACATCTGTCTGCGCTAAAATTTCTGCCCCTAAAATCCCGTGATCAACTCCTTTGCCAACATAGGCTTCATAAAAACGTCCGATATCATGTAATAAAACAATAGCTTGTAGCCTGTCTTTTTCCTCATCCTTACATACCTGAAAAACAGGTTCATGCCGCAATAAATAATTGCCCACGCCTAAAACTTGATAAGAATGACGCCTCTTTTCATCCATAAACATCCGTCCGAACTCATCAGCTTTATTATAATATGTATAATATTCTGCATCTAATAGCAATTTTGCCTTTTCCAAATACATTATCTTTCCTCGTATATCTTAGTTTCAACTGAATAGCACCACAATTATAATTTTTTTTCATAAAAAATATTGTATTCCAGCCCGCATTTCTGACATGCGTTTCTTTCCAATATAAAAAATCCCCCTGTAAAACCAACAGGAGGAAGTTTTTGGCTCATATTTTGTTTAAAATCAAAAGCCTTCTGTATCTAAGCGTTTACGTAACTGCTTTCTAGCTCTTCTGATAGCCTCTGCTTGACGTCTTGCCTTCTTCTCCGAATTTTTCTCATGACAACGTCTCAGTTTCATTTCACGAAAGATACCTTCACGCTGCATTTTTTTCTTCAGAATTTTCAAAGACTGAGCAACATCATTACCAATGACAGTAACTTGAACCACTTAAATCACCCCTTTTCACAAATTATAGTTGATATTTAGCGACAACCTTATAGCATATTTTTTTTAGATTGCAAGAAAAAACATACCATTTTTTTGTAACACATTTTTAAGAACTTTATGCTATATTTCACACAACGCAAATAAATATAAGGATATCCAAAATGGCAGATACAACTCAAGATAAGGAAACTCAACAGACCACCCCTGAAAACAAAGACACCGTGACAAATAAGCCCCAGACACCTCAGATTGCTCCTAAAGACACTTATGAACTGATAGAAAACGATAAAGGTGAAATCATGGCTCTGATTTACGCGGACGAAAAACAACCGCAAAATCCGTCATTTGTATTAAACGAAAACAACCGCCGTATCGAATTAGAACGCAATAAAAACGACCTTGTTTTTATAGACGGACTACAACCGGAAGCAATTAACAAATTAAAAAATATATCTAGCCTATACGTCTGCGAAATGAAATATAATCCAGATGAAACCGCTGAAAGCGAAATTGTATATGCCTACATCGCTCCATTAAAAAAAAAAGACCAGGAAGAACCAAAACCGCAAAATCTACAGAAAAGTCTCTCCGAAAAAATTCAACAAGCACGCAAAAACGTTCTAAAAAAAAGCAACTCTCTGCCAAAGTAACGAACACACCACAACCGAATTAGCAGAAAATAAAAACGTTTCTCATTCAACAGAGCAACCTTCCAATAACGTGGCAAATCTGCCATCCATTAAATAGTCTGCTTCTATATTCTCTTTAATCTTACAAGCATCTTATATACCCCATATCGAAAGCTTTCTTTTTTATGCCTTCCACAATAATCTTTTAAAAGTCAAAAACAGCATCTTTCAACCGTTTCAACGTCCGAGAAGCAATTGTGCGTGCCCGCCTTGCACCATCGTCTAATATGGCCTGAACTTCATCAAAATGACTCATATAATAGTTATAAACTTCCCTTTCTTGGAATGTTTTTGCCAAAATAGCATCCAACAACATATTTTTAATATGTCCATATCCCAACTTTCCATTTTTAAGCCCTTCAGCCATCTCTTGCACTTTATCAACCGGAGCAACAGCTTTATAAATTCCATAAACCAAAACTTCATCTGGATTCTTCGGTTCATTAATCGGCTTGGAATCTGTTTTAACGGAAAAAACCGCCCTTTTAAGGGTTTTATCATCTTCAAACATTGGAATAACATTTCCATACGATTTACTCATCTTTCTACCATCTGTTCCCGGAATAACAGCAATATTATCATCAAATGCAGCCTCCGGCTGCACCAAAATGTTTTTTCCATAACAAGCATTAATAGTACCAGCAATATCTCTTGCAATTTCCACATGCTGAACTTGATCTTTGCCTACCGGAACAATATCCGTATCAAACGACAAAATATCCGCTGCCATCAAAATAGGATACGTATACAACCCCATATTAATACCGTCGTCATTAGGTTTACCCATTGCAATATTCTTATCCACTGCGGCCTTATACGCATGCGCCTTATTCATAAATCCTTTGGGAGTAAAAGCCGTCAAAATGGTAGTCATCTCAAAAATCTCTGGTACATCTGATTGCCGATAGAAAATACTTTTTTTAGGATCCAGACCCGCCGCCAGATAAATACAAGCAATCTCTTTAATTTCTTTATTCAACACATCCACACGCTTTTCTGCATTAATGGCATGATAATCTGCAATAAACATAATATGCTGTTTAGCAGTCTTTCCCAACTCAATAGCAGGTTTAATCGCACCGAAATAATTCCCCAAATGCGGCTTCCCAGTCGGTTTAACACCAGTTAGAACATTTTTCCCCTCTATCATCTTGTGTTTGCCTTTCAATTTTATGTTGTTTTTAATTTAAAACATTGATAACCTTATTTTCGGATTTTTGCAAATAATTTTATAACAAAAGGACAAATACCGATGTTGGATATCAAATTTATTATTGAAAATACCGAAAAGGTTAAAGATGGGCTGGCTCGAAAAGGCTACACGGCAAAAGAAATTGATATTGACGCTATTATCGCTCTACATAAGGAAGTCAACAAATTGAAGACCTCTACACAGGCGCTAGCTGAAGAAAAAAATCGACTCAGTAATTCCATCAAATCTGCATCGGCTGATGAACGTCCCGCCATTATAGCCCGCAGCAAAGAAATCGGAGAAGAATTGAAAAAAGAACAAGAACAGCTAACAACCAAACAACAAAAATTTGACACTATCATGTGGCATATGCCAAACCTGCCCTGTCCAGAAGCTCCCATCGGGCCGAACGAAAGCGGCAATGTTGTCGTTAAAAGAATAGGCGAACCGACAAAATTTAATTTCCATCCCAAAGACCACATCGAATTAATGGAATACAATAACTGGTCTGAAATGGAACGCATAACCAAAGTATCCAGCACACGCACTTACGCAATCAAAAATGATTTATCTCGCCTGGAGCTTGCCATGCACCTGATGGTTTTGGATAAATTATCTGAACATGGCTTTACCACCATAACAGTCCCCTCTTTGTCCAAGCAAAAACCTTTATACGGCATGGGATACCTGCCTTTTTCACAAGATGAAATATACTACATGCCATCTGATGAACTCTATCTTTCTGGTACGGCCGAATTAATTCTGAACTCTTTACATGCTGATGAAATTCTTTCTGAAAATGATTTGCCGATTTTATATGCCGGCTTCTCTCCCTGCTTCCGCCGTGAAGCTGGCGCCGCTGGAAAAGATACTCGTGGGCTTATTCGCGTACATCAATTTTTAAAAACAGAACAATTTGTCATCTGCAAAAACGACATTGCCGAAAGCGAAAAATGGCACAAAACTTTACTTTCCATCTCCGAAGAAGTATTGCAAAATTTGGAATTACCTTATCAGATACTAGAAATCTGCACCGGAGATATGGGGGCTCCGAAATATCGCCAATATGATCTGGAAGCATGGACACCATCACAAAATTGCTATCGTGAAACACATTCTTGCTCCAATATTACCGAATGGCAGGCACGGCGCACCAATCTGCGCTATCGCGATAACAAAGACAACAAAGTAAAATTTGTACATACGCTTAACAACACAGGAATTGCCACACCACGCATCCTTGTACCGTTTATAGAAAACCATCAACAAGCCGATGGCACCATTCGTATACCAGCAAAACTACAGCCTTATATGAACGGGAAAAAATATATTGGTAAAAACGCAGCAAACCACCAATAATTTATCTGGCTTTAATTATAAGGAGAACAATGAAAAGAATTGATAAAATCATCAACTTCATGCGGGCATTAGAAGAAGTCTGCATCGTTAAAAGAGATGTCCTCTTATTTGATGGCTCAGAAGAAAACGATGCAATGCACATCTTCAAGCTCTCCTTTTTGGTTATGTTAATCACACCATACCTGAAAAAAACCGTAGACTACACAAAAATGCTGGAAATGGCTTTGGTTCATGATATCGCTGAAGGAAAAACTGGCGATTACTCCGCAGCTAATCAAATTGCCCATCCAGAGTCAAAAGAAGAAAAACAAAAAAGAGAAAGCCAAGCCATAAAAGAGCTGAAAAATATCCTGCCCAATCCTTTGAATAAAAAAATTTACAATTTATATATGGAATATGAAAAAAAAGAAACAACTGAAGCACAAATAGTATCTGTATTAGACAAACTAGAAGCCAATTTACAAGCCAATCAATACAAAAACGGCGATATTAGCTATTGGAACCGATGCGAAAACGGCAAAGAATATTACAAAATGGCACTTCAAAAAAAACCGATGATAGCAAAATTAAATGAACAAATTCTGACCGAATTAGAAAATGCCATCATAGCCATGTCACAAAAAAACATGAAAAAATGCCGCATAAAATGTAAAAACTAAAAGGTCAGAACATGCTATTATACGTTGATAAAAAAAAACAGAAACGACAAAAAATAAAAAAAATACTTTATAGAGTCGGTATTATACTTTTTTTATCGCTTAATCTGTTGCATTTCCCAGCAGTACTTCATACACCCCAAAAAAGTTTATATGCTTATCCGATTCAAACATACACCACTGACAGGAATCACGACGCCTTGCCTATAACAATATTTACGGACAGCTCCTCTCCTACTATAAAGCTTATTCTCATCCCACCAACACTCAACCGGAAAACTCTTACCACCTTTATCTATGCTTTAACCCTGTCAGCTTCACAAACAACCGATATCCAGTTAACACCGGAACTAGCTGACAATAATATTATTACTCAAACATTACAAACCATTATCCCGCAACAAACAACTATATCAGAAACATCAAACCAACTTGTTATCACTTCCAATTTCAACGCCATCTATCAGGAAATAGTTGATAAAAGACTACTTCCTAAAACATTAAGTTATGCTAAAACTAATATTATAGCCGATTCAACAAACATCGTAGCTTTGCTGGATCAGTTTTTTCCCCTCCCAACACAACCCCATACAAAGTTAGAAAAAGAACAAACAGCCCTAAAAAACTTTGCCGAAGATTACCAATATCCCCTCAAAAAATACATAGAAGCCACACATACTCATCTTCCCACACAACTGACTTTTTCAGACATGAATACTCTATTACAAAACACCCCTCTATGCATAGAAACAGAAGATAATCAAGCGTGTTCATTAAACATGGAAACGTCTCTGTTACAAAACATAAAAAACGCTCTGTACAAACTTCCCACCAATTCCACCCCGCAAAGATTAATATTACTAACGTCAACCGAACCTGTAACAATTAAAATCCCGTTAGAAAAAGATGAAGGACTCTTATTTAAATTTGAACAAAGGCAAGAATTGCTTTTACCACGAGAAATTGCTACCACCCAAAACTCTTCTAACACCATAGATTATCAAAAGCTTTTTATCCTGCTAAAACAAAAAGCAGGAATCAACCCTGACTATTCAAATAATAAAATGGAATTTTACAAATTTAAAACAGTGGAGATAAAACTATGACAGTAGCTTATACCAATTACAAACTAAATTATCCCCTCAAAGAACTACAAAAAATGACCACCGAAGAAATGACGGACATTATCTTGTTATCACCAGAATCCCCTGCCTATCAAAACTTATCCGAAGGAGACAAAAAAGCTGTGCAACATCTTGTTATGGCAGCAAAAATTATAAATAATATCAGCTTGCAACAAGATAACCAGCACAACATCGCCCTGAAAAAAGCTCTGAAAGAAAACGCTCAACAAAACGAACAGGTTGCCCTTTCCTTAAAATTATTTAACTCGCTAAACGGCGTTTCCGGCCTAAACGGAATAGATGCCGAACCTATTTGTATTTTCAAAGGACTGAAAACACCCGCTGGCAAAAACTTTTATCCAACAGATTTAAGCATAGAAGAATTTCATCAAATTCTTTTAACCATGTTCCAAAGCAATGATATTGACGAAATTCGCCATATTTTATCCTCTCGTACTATGGTTGTTCGTCACCACAACAAATTAAAAGCCATTGATTATACAGAATATTTCCAAAAAGAATTCTTAGATATAGCTAATGAATTGGAGATCGCTGCACATTATTGCAGTGACAGTTTATTCAAAGAGTTCCTATCATGGCAAGCTCAGGCTTTATTGCAAAACAACGAAGACATGGATATGCTCGCTGACAAACACTGGGCGATGTTACAAAATTCACCACTTGAATTTACCATAAGTCGTGAAAATTATGACGATGAAATGACACCGACTGTTTTGGAAAATCAACAACTAGCCACACTTATCCGCCAGCACAAAATAGAAGTTATCGCAAAAGATATGCTTGGTGCCAGAGTTGGCATAGTTAACCATCAAGGAACGGAATTATTATTAAAATTTAAAAACATGATGCCAAAACTAAGCACCAAAATGCCACTTGCGGATAAATATGCTCAGATCATAAAAAAAGATAATTTAAAACAAACTATGGTTGATGTAGACTTGATTAGTCTGACCGGTGATTATGCACAATGCCGTGGCGGCATAACCGTCGCCCAAAACCTGCCCAACAACGATAAATTATCCATAAAAACCGGTGGCGGTCGCAGAAATGTATACCATCGCCAGGTTCGCTTAAGTCAAAATCAAGAGCACACAAAAAAAATGCTTAATGCATTTTTACATCCAGATTTTCACCATTACTACAATCTGGAAGCCGACCATCTCTTCGTCATCGGTCATGAAAATGGCCATTCCCTTGGTCCCGACAGCGAATACCAAGATTCACTTGGAATTTGCAAATCAATTATAGAAGAAAACAAAGCCGACACCATTTCCATTTCCTTCATGCCGGAATATGTCAGAGAAGGAATTATCAATGACGTACAACTAAAAGAAATATATACAACTTGGATTTTACGTTTGCTGCTTCGTGCCAAACCTATTTTTCCGACCGAAACATACAAAATTGTAGATTTAATGGAATTCAACACTTTGCTCAAACATAAAGCCATAACATTTGATAAACAAAATCTAATACATATTGATTTTGACAAAATAAGCCCCGCAATGTACGACCTCCTCAGTAAAGTGATTGATATTCAACTATCAAAATCGCCACAAAAAGCCCGGCAGTACATTTCAGAATATACTGCATGGACCGAACTCCACGAGCATATAGCCGAAATACATAAAAAACTGGGATTAAAAAAATACAAAAATATTGTAAGCTTCTTTTAAAAAGCGGTTGCATAAAAACAATTCGCACATTATAAAAAAAAAAACTTCAAAAGGAGATTTCTCATGTTTGGACGTTTTATTTACGGACAATGTTCTTTAGCCGAAGCATTTTGGAAATTCTCATTTCTGGGACTAATTACTGCTGGTTTCATCGCCCGGCTCTTAATGATTTTTCTCAAACAATCCGCCGGATATGAAACACAATATCTTCAAGTACTGATAAACAACATATCATTTCTGAGCATGAACCCAACAACATTTGCTTTATTGTGTTTCTACACGGCCTCTTTTCTAGCCGTAATTGCATACTCCGTCGTTTGCATTGTCGGTATGTGGAACACTTACAAAGAATACGAAAAAAGCAAAATCCTGGCTATTATCTGTATGCTACTCATTTGGACAATGATTTACTTTACCATAAAGTTTTCCATTTACTAAAAAAATAGGCTCAATTATGATTTGTGTATGATAACATAAATCCTTTCATATTATTAAAGCAGAATTGAGATATAAATTCTTATCAAATAATTTAGTAATGATTTTTGATGATTGGCTCTGTTAAACATTTTTGTTGAAATAATCTCTCAATAAATCATACGCTAATCATAATTGTGCCAAAAAATATATAAAAAAATGATTATCAAGATATTGCAAACGATGCAACAAACATCACAAAAAAGCATACTTGTAGCAAAAAAACGAAATCAAAAGTAATCTCATAAGCAAAACATTACAAAATTTTCTATATGCAAACTTTTTTCCATACAAAAAAAATTAGAAAACGGCACTTGCCTTTGTTAATAATCAAATAATTCAAACATATACCTATTTTTCCACCATCAAGAACCTAAATAAAAAAATATATTAAGCATTACAAACCACAAAAAAGAGGAGGCTCCTCCCCTTTTTTAATTCTGCAAATATTGTAACAATCCTAAATATCCAGATTAACCACGTTAAGCGCATTTTCCTGAATAAATTCCTTACGTGGCTCAACCACATCGCCCATCAGAGTAGAAAAGACTTCATCGGCCTCCTCCATCTGCTCAATCTTTACCTGTAACAATGAACGCGCCTCCGGATCAAGAGTTGTTTCCCATAACTGCTCAGGATTCATTTCTCCCAATCCTTTATAACGCTGCAAAGTAATACCTTTTTTGCCAGCAGCCATGACAGCATCAACCAGTGTTACTGGACCAGCAATAACAGTTCTACCTCCAGATTTAGATACCAGGGTCAATGTTTGCATAAAATTCTCAGCCAAAAATCCTTTCATGGAATTTAAAATCTTGGCTTCACCGCTCTCTAAAATAGATGCACCAACAACATGCTCTTCTTTAACACCACGCAAAATCCGATAAAATAACAAATTACCGTTTTGCAAAATTTCAGCTTTCCAACCGCGATCATATTCAGCCTCCAGCGTATCTAAACGCTGTACCAATTTATCCAACTCCGATTGCAAACGACTTTTATCAGATAAAAGCTCCCGATCAAACAAACCACAAATAGCCATTTGTTCCACAATATGCTCCGGGGCTTTCATACTCAACATAGAAATCAGATTACGGGCTTTTTTGGTACTTTCTACATATGTAATTAAATCCTGGCCAACAATCCGTTCTCCATCAACCTTTTCCAAATATGCATCATCACAACCACCGTTTATCAGATAGTCTTCCATCTCACGGTCATCTTTAAGATAAATAATAGAATTACCACGTTTTGCTTTATAAAGAGGCGGCTGCGCAATATAAATATATCCACGTTCAATCAATTCAGGCATCTGACGATAGAAAAATGTCAACAACAACGTTCTAATATGCGCACCATCAACATCTGCATCTGTCATAATAACAATTTTATGATACCTACATTTATCAGGATTAAAATCATCACGTCCGATTCCAGTGCCCAATGCTGTAATAATAGTACCTATTTCAGCCGAATTCAACATTTTATCAAATCTGGCACGCTCCACATTCAAAATTTTACCACGAAGCGGCATAATCGCCTGATTTTTACGGTCTCTTCCCTGTTTTGCCGAACCACCAGCCGAATCCCCCTCGACAATAAAGACTTCCGAAAGCGCAGGATCTTTTTCCTGACAATCAGCCAATTTGCCTGGTAAAGTTGAAATATCAAGCACTCCTTTTCGCCGGGTCAATTCGCGCGCCTTGCGTGCTGCCTCTCGTGCCGTCGCCGCCTCAACGATTTTCCCGACAATAACTTTAGCCTCCACCGGATGCTCATCCAACCATTCACGTAACCTATCACTAACCACGCTTTCTACAACAGGACGCACCTCAGAAGATACCAGCTTATCCTTCGTTTGTGATGAAAATTTTGGATCGGGAACTTTAACAGATAAAACACAAGTTAGTCCTTCACGCATATCATCACCAGTAATAGCCGTCTTATCTTTTTTAAGCAACCCATTTTCTAAAATATAATTATTAACAGTTCGCGTCAAAGCACCACGAAAACCGGCCAAATGTGTTCCGCCATCTTTTTGAGGAATATTATTGGTAAAGCAAAGCATACTTTCATTATACGCTTCAGTCCATTGCATCGCTACATCAACCTGGATATCATTGGTCATACCGGAAATACTTATAATATTCTCATGCAAAGGAGCTTTTGATTTATTCAAATGTGTAACAAAAGCTTTCAATCCGCCTTCATAATGAAAAATGGTCTCCTTAGGCTCATTATCACGATTATCAATCAATTTCAAATAAACACCGGAATTCAAAAACGCCTTTTCCCGAATAGCCCGTTCCAACACATCATAACTAAATTCTGTTTGTGTAAACGTTTCCGGTGATGGTAAAAAAGAAACTTCCGTTCCATGTTTACCCGGTGTAGAACCTGTAACATGAATATGTTCCACAACATTACCGTTTGCAAATTCAGCTTCATACTGCTGGTCATTACGCCATATTTTCAATTTCAACCATGTTGACAAAGCATTGACCACTGACACACCAACACCATGCAAACCACCGGAAACCTTATAGGAATTATTATCAAATTTGCCACCAGAATGTAATTCAGTCATGATAACTTCCGCAGCAGAAATTCCCTCTTCCTTATGAACATCAACCGGCATGCCCCGTCCATTATCGCGAATAGTCGCTGAACCGTCCGGATTCAAAATAACTTCAGTCTTATCACAATATCCGGCCAAAGCTTCATCAATCGCATTATCCAGCACCTCATAAATCATATGATGCAGACCTGAACCGTCATCAGTATCACCAATATACATACCCGGACGCTTGCGGACGGCATCCAAACCTTTCAACACTTTGATTGAATCTGCATTATATTCCTGTTCACTTTTAATAATTTCCTCTTCCGTAAACTCAGCCATTCTAAACCTCTGTTTTCATAAATCTTCAAGTTTCCTTTAATATAGCATGCCCACAGATTTTACCAAGCAAAATTTCTAAAAATACCCCGGTTATCAACAAAAAACACCTCTATAGATAACATGTTTAGGCTTAACCACCCTATCCCAAAGCGCTAAACCTTAATTTTACTGACAGGAAAACATCTTACTTCAAAAAAACACTTACTGATAGGCTCAATTAAAGAAAAGTGTTGTTTTTTAGACTATAAAAATATTTCACTCTAATCAATATTAACCAGTCATAAATATAATTTAAACAAGATGTTATATTATCTGTAAAAGGGCTTTTATAATGACAAATATAAACGAATCAATTACTGAAAATATGTTTAATTTTTCATAAAATTCAATAACTAAAACCTAATCATTATTCTGTTATGTTTTATGGTACAAAGTATTTTTTTATATACTAAAAAAACAACACTTTTCTTTAATTGAGCGTACTGATAAAAAAAATCCATCCTATTTTTATCATTAAAGCGAAACCATAATATTATTTTTTCTTACTATAATTTTATATTTAAAAATTCCTTCTTTTCCAACCCAAACAGGCTCTTACAGTCATCAGATCCCAAAGTATAGTGAGAAATTGCGATTCCCTATTCAGAACGGCTCACTCGTAACTCGTCAGTTCTGATGAAGATAATACTCTGCTACGCTGAATTGCAAATTAAGCAAAAAACTCCAGACAAAAGCAAAAACTTTCTCATATCAAACTTCCTCTTTCCCGCAGGATAAAGAAAAAGTCATCTTGACAAAGATAACTGGAAATTGAACGTCTGCTAATGAATGACCCAGTATATTCACCATTGCCCAATCTACGACTGAAGAATATAAAGTTTCACCTTTACGTAGTGCATCATTTAGAGAGGCTTTCAAACCCTGAAACACCATTCGGACACTTCATAGTCATAACTATACAGCAGTACATACATCATAACCTCAAATAGTTTTATTTTCGTACATCAAAAATTTCAAAACTATTCCGTAAATAAGAAAACAGCTGTTCATCTTCCATAAGTGCTAGACATTGCTCTTCCGATGTATCCGTATCAGACGGAACTTTACGATATTTTTGCAAGTAATATTCCTTAACACCCATTTTTTTCAACGAATTAGCAATTGTATAAATATCATCTTTACTTAAAAAACGAGGATCACATGTTGTTCGGCATTCAAACGCAACACCGGAGTTTGCCAGCAATTGTAAACTTTCCTTAACCTTTTCCACATCAGCAATACCGCCGGTCACCTCTCGATACCGATCTGCTACCAACGGCGCCTTAATATCAAAACCAACCCAATCTACGATAGGCAACACTTCTTTAAATCGCACCGGATGATATCCTCCGGTATGAAGCCCAATCTGATATCCTATCGCTTTTACTTCTTCTATAGCCAAACGCAACCCCTGCTGCACCAACGGTTCCCCTCCTGAAAAAACCACAGCATCAAGCATTCCTTTTCTTTGCTCAAGAAAAGCCACAAACTTTTGCCAAACAATATTCGTTTCAACATTCACATCTTGCAGATGCGAATTATGACAAAAAGGACAACGCCACGGACACCCCTGCATAAAGACAACAGCAGCCATCCGATTAGGAAAATCGACGATACTGAATTTTTCAATACCGCCGATTCTAACAAAGCCCATTAGATAGACCTTCAAACAACCGTTTGACTAACCATTCAACCTATTCGGCAGCCAGTGCCATCGTGTTTCCCTCATTACAAACACAACCACGTACTTCGCAACCCTGTACTGCCTTTTCTTCGCAAAAACACAATCTGGAATCATATTCGCCTTTTTTACCGACATTAAATTCGCTAGTCGGACGAATATACCCCATCACTCTGGTATAAACTTCACAACGCTGTCTTTCTGAATCGTCTAACTTAACATCATTAATATTAATAATATCACTCATCTTTCTCCCTTTCACTGATATATTATTTTACGCTACTTCTTGTTTTTTTGCAAGCATTTTTAATTTCTCTGCCTTCTTTTCTTGATCACAAATCGGGCAGAACTCATGTTCCCCGGCGATATACCCGTGTTTCGGGCATATAGAAAACGTCGGAGTAATCGTGATATAAGGCAAACGATAATTCGCCAGAACCTTCTTTACAAAATCACGACAAACCTTCGCAGAAGAAATACGCTGATTCATATAAAGGTGAAGCACCGTACCTCCTGTATACTTAGCCTGCAGTCTGGCCTGCAAATCCAAAGCTTCAAACGGATCATCCGTATAACCAACCGGAAGCTGAGAAGAGTTAGTATAAAACGGAGCACTCGGTGTACCAGCCTGGATAATACCGATATAACGTTTTTTATCCTCCCTAGCAAAACGTGTTGTCGCCCCTTCAGCCGGCGTCGCCTCTAGATTATACATATGTCCCGTTTCTTCCTGAAATTTAACTAACCTGTCACGGATGAAATCCAAAAACTTCTCAGCAAAAGCCTGCCCCCAGACATCGGCAATATTATGCTCATCATTGGTAAAATTACGTATCATCTCATTCATACCATTAACACCAATAGTTGAAAAATGATTACGCAAAGTGCCGAGATACCTTTTAGTAAATGGAAACAATCCATTATCAATCAAACGTTGAATAACTTTCCTTTTTATCTCCAGCGAAGTTCTTGATATATTCATTAACTCATCAACTCTGGCAAATAATCCAGCTTCATTACCTTTATATACATAGCCCAATCTTGCACAATTAATTGTAACCACTCCGACAGACCCTGTCTGCTCAGCCGACCCAAAGAGCCCATTACCACGAGCCAACAATTCACGCAAATCTAACTGCAACCGGCAACACATAGAACGAATCTGCCCCGGCTTCAATGAAGAGTTCAGAAAATTCTGAAAATAAGGCAATCCATATCTAGCCGTCATCTCAAACAATAATTCCGTATTTTCATCCTCCCAAGGAAAATCCCAAGTCATATTGTATGTCGGAATTGGAAACGTAAACGGCCGACCTTTAACATCACCTCGCATCATAACATTGATATAGGCCTTATTAATCATCGCCATCTCTTCACCCAAATCTCCGTATGTATACTCCTGTTCAACACCAGCAATAATCGGATGTTGCTCCCGTAAATCCTCCGGACAAACCCAGTCAAACGTAAAATTGGTAAACGGCGTCTGTGATCCCCAACGAGATGGAACATTCAAATTATAAATCAGCTCCTGCATACTCTGCTCAACTTGCTCATATGTCAGATTATCATTTCTTACATACGGAGCCAAATACGTATCAACAGAAGAAAATGCTTGTGCACCAGCCCATTCATTCTGCAATGTTCCCATAAAATTTACCATTTGTCCGACGGCAGAAGACAAATGCTTCGGAGCACCAGCTTCAACTTTCCCTGGAACACCATTAAAACCTTCCCGCAACAAGTTCTTCAAAGACCAACCTGCGCAATAAGCTGCCAACATGCTCAAATCATGAATATGAATATCGCCGTTACGATGAGCTTCTCCAACCTCTGCCGGATAAACATGCGACAACCAATAGTTTGCCGTAACTTTACCAGACACATTCAAAATAAGTCCGCCGTTAGAATACCCTTGATTAGCATTTTCTTTAATACGCCAATCCAGATTCTCCAAATATTCATTAATAGAACTTTCAACATCTATAACCGTTTTCCCATCTCCGCGCATTCTGTTTCTCTTATCGCGGTACAAAATATACGACTTTGCCGTCTTAAAATAATTGGAAGAAATAAGCACCTGTTCAACAACATCCTGAATATCTTCAACCGATGGCAAAGATTCGTCAAATTTATGTGACAAAATTTTCATCACTTGAGCCGTTAAAAGCCATGCATCATCAGTATCAAATTCAGTCGTTGACTCACCTGCTCTCAAAATCGCATTATAGATTTTTTCACCGTCAAAATCTGCAAGCGTACCATCTCTTTTGGTTATACTCTTAAACGGCATCTTATATTTTTTCGTCACCGGCACTTGCAACTCTCTATTGACCATTTTTTATTCTTCCCTTCGTTATTTGTTTAACAAACTTTTCTGTTCACACTTTAAACACACCATACAACATATAGTATTAACAAACTATAAAGATATACTATACCTTGTAAAAAACACTTTTTTACCTCTCCAGTGAAAACTATCTTTATCATAAAAAAAACGCCCTTTTTGACAAGCGCTTTTCATAATTTTTTCCCCTCTATTTCATATCATACTAAAATAAATATGATTTTTTTTTTTTTAAAGGTCAATAACCAAGCACAAAATTTACCGTTACTAACAACTTTTTATCATTTTTAAACATTCCGTTTATCTGACTTGCAGCATAAAAACTATTGACCTTAAAAGGAGTCTCTTTTATGATACCGAGCGAATAAAATTTTTGGGAGAAACAAAAGTGCAAAAAACAATAATTTGGGACTTGGATAACACGCTTTATTTTGAAACGGAGGAGTACAAAAACAAATTAAATGAGGTAACGGCTAAAGCGGCAATCGAAGAATTTAACATTCCATTGGATTTTCAAACAGCAACCGAAAAAGTCAAAGAATCTTATGCCACCTATCGCGACGGCTTAGAATTTTTTTCACGCGAATATGGTATTCCACACAAAGATTTGTATATTTCTTACCACAACTACAAAAGTGACTTAGTCAAAACTATAGCTCCTTATGAAGGGTTATTAACAGACCTTAAAAGCCTCACATGCCCCCAATATGTTTTTTCTACATCAACCAGAGATATCTGTAAAAAAATATTAAAACATATCGGACTATATGATTTCTTTGCCGGACGTTTCTATTCAGTAGAAGATTTCAATGTTTACAAAAAAAATGAAAATGCAGATGTCTATAGCAAACTATGCCAAACAATCGGCGTTCTACCAGAAAACTGTATCTTCGTAGATGACAGCTATTCCAATCTGGATTTTGCCAAACAATGCGGAATGACAACAATTCGCATATACTATGGTAACAATTCAGCCAAAAATATGCCTTTTATTAATTCAGCATATAAAGGTATTACCGCCTGCATCAATGGATTAAAAAAGGACTATGGTTGTTAAAAACAGTTGAAATAAACCATTTGAGGCTTCATTTCTCCAAGGAAGCCTCTTTTTTTTCACATAATTTATTTTCCAATATATAATTTTCAGGAGTATCCAGTTTAAGTTGCTCTTGTTCCACTTCCTTACGCCAATTTTCAACTTTATTTTTAACAATATTCAAATACCCTTCATTAAGCTGTTGTGCCACCGTCGATACATGAACATCTGGCGCAACCACTCGCACACCAACTTCATTAAACAAACCATCAGCCATTTTTTTAAGCTCCGGCAGAAAATAATCCAACGCTTCAATATATATTTGCATATGTGTCATCTCATGCCGCAAAGCAAGCTCATACAAACAGGAAGATTTATCCAAATCTTTCAAAATATAAATTGTCGGAACATAATATCCTAAATAAATTTCAATTTTTTGCGGATATAAACATGAATAACCATGGCTGATTTCAGCATGCCCAACCGCCAAATTAAAATCAAATATATCCCGCACTTTGGTTAAGCCAATAGGTTCAAAATCTTTGGACATTTCTAAGCCTTCTTTCTTATATTTTTTTTCGGTCTCTTTTCGCAAATACTGGCTGTCTTTGTCAAAATTATATTTTAATTTACCATATGAAGAAGTAACTTTAACATCTGGTGCATTAACAATCCCGCGACATTCCCGTTCATAACGAACATCAATACTTTCCGCATACACAGAAACAACTGTCAACACGCTTAAAATTAATGTAAAAAAAACTTTTCTCATCTACCATATCCTTAAAATATAACATTTATCTGTGGAGATTCGATTATGAAATATATGTATATGATTTGCATACTTTTGTCTAGCATTTTTACATATAAGTCACCAAATGCAAAAAGCACCTCGATCCAATATGCTTTCTTTATACCGCAAAATGCAATGCAACAAAACCACACCATTCAAGATATCCGTTTAATGCGGCCACGTCATATCAAAACCCAGATATCAGAGTCAACAACAAAACAAAACATTATATCCGCAAAAACATCTCCCGAAAAAGATTCTCAGACATCATCATCGTCATATCCTGCTTCTGACAAACAGCCATCTAACAATATGGCCGCAACAATAACTACCCTCGATAACAATAATTCCGCAAACAAACAAACCTTCCATCCACACCCAAATAAAGCTGCAGCCCCAAAATCATCCATCCTCACAGACCACGCCTCATTAACTTCAGAAAAAAAACAGACTCCTGCCGCAGATTCCGCTCCTAATGCAATTTCAGCAGAAATAGCACAAAAAATCCAACATTATTCCCTTGACAATACACCTTTCTTAAAAAATGTTCCAACATTTGACACCTCTCCAACACAGCCCACCCAACCGACTCTATCTTATATTGAAATGCTCAAGAAAAAAAACATCAAAGAACTACTGGCAACCATTCCATATCCGGATCCCAATTTGCCTAAATTCAAACAAATCTACGCTCTCTATGGAATGGAATTACGTATCCTACAACGTCGTGGCAAATTGCCAAGCAATTCTGAACAAAAAAAGATTCTTGCCAAAGCAAATTCTCTGCAACGTTTTGAAGTCAAATAATCCCAGCCTCAACAGTTCCTGTTATTATTTACAATTTTTTAATCATCACCGATTCGCAATGCTTCAATAAATGCAGACTGCGGTACATCAACTTTGCCGAATTGACGCATACGTTGCTTACCTTTTTTTTGTTTATCCAAAAGTTTACGTTTACGCGTCACATCACCGCCATAACATTTCGCCGTCACATCTTTACGCATGGCAGAAATCGTTTCGCGCGCCACCACCCTACCTCCAATAGCTGCTTGTATCGGAATTTTAAATAAATGTCTAGGTATCAAATCTTTTAAACGTTCACAAATCTGCCGCCCTCTTGCCTCAGCCTCACTTCGATGGCATAAAAAAGCCAATGCATCCACCGATTCTTCATTAATTAAAATTTGAACTTTAACCAAATCAGACTGTTCATAACCGATAACTTCATAATCAAAACTGGCATACCCACTCGTAATAGACTTTAACCGGTCATAAAAATCAAATACGATTTCATTCAGCGGTATATGATAAACCACCATTGCTCGCGATCCAACATATGTCAGTTCCTGCTGCACACCTCGCCTCTCTGTACAAAGTTTCAGCACCGCTCCCAAATAAGTATCTGGCACTAAGATCGTCGCTTTAACTATGGGTTCCTCTATAGAAGCAACCGTGGACAAATCAGGCATATCCACCGGATTATGCAACATGACAGTTTCACCTTTGGTCAAATTAATTTTATAGGCCACCGAAGGTGCTGTAGTAATAATATCCAAATCAAATTCACGCCCTATGCGCTCTTGAATAATTTCCATATGCAACAACCCTAAAAAGCCACATCTAAACCCAAGTCCCAATGCAGCTGAATTTTCATTCTGATAATCTATACTGGCATCATTTAGCTTTAACTTAGCCAAAGCATCCTTCAAAGCCTCATATTGACTGCTATCCGCCGGAAAGACAGAGCAAAAAACAACCGGAACAGACGGTTTGAATCCGGGTAGAGTACACTCACATGGATGCTTATTATCTGTAATCGTATCACCAACACGGCAATCACCAACACTTTTAATACTCGCCGTAATAAAGCCGACCTCTCCCGCAGACAATTCTTCAACGTCTTTCATTTTCGGCGTAAAAACACCTATTTTATCAACCATATACGTCGCATTATTACTCATCATACGTACAATTTGTTTTTTGCGTAAAACACCATCTTTGATCCGTATTAAAATAACAACCCCAAGATATGAATCGTACCAACTGTCTACCAGCAAAGCTTTCAACGGAGCATCAACATCCCCTTGCGGAGCTGGAAGCCTACAAACGATAGCCTCCAACAAATCACCAACTCCCAACCCTGTTTTACCAGAAGTCTCCACAGCTCCGCTGGCATCTATACCAATAACATCTTCAATTTGTGTTTTAACCTTTTCAATATCTGCCGACGGTAAATCAACTTTATTAAGCGCTGGCACAATTTCATGATTATTTGCAATAGCCAAATACACATTGGCAAGTGTCTGCGCTTCAACACCTTGTGTAGCATCTACCACCAGCACAGACCCCTCACAAGCAGCCAAAGACCGTGACACCTCATAAGAAAAATCAACATGCCCTGGCGTATCAATCAAGTTAAGCATATATTTTTCACCATTTTTGGCTTTATAAGCCAAACGCACTGTCTGTGCCTTGATCGTAATTCCGCGTTCACGTTCAATATCCATAGAATCCAAGACTTGTTCCGTCATTTCCCGTTGTTCTAATCCACCACACATTTCTATAATTCGATCGGCAATAGTGGATTTTCCGTGATCGATATGGGCAATAATTGCAAAATTCCTGATTTTAGCCAAATCCTGCATTTAACATTCCTTATTTTAATATTCTTAAACTTACTTTTTCTTAATCGAAAATTTCGTGAAACGCAACAGATTTTATACTTTCCTGTTGCAACTCATATAAAACTGTGCTTTAATATACTCCGTAAATTATTTTGCATAAAAGAAGGAGGCTGCAATGATTAAATTTATTGAAATAGAATTCGGCTCTGGACGTTATCAGGAACTGCTTGATTTGCGATACAAAGTTTTACTGCAGCCACTCGGGCTAAAATTTCTTGATTCATTCCGCGAGCAAGAAGCCGGATTTTTACACATCGGGTGCATAGATTCGCCCTCGGATAAACTTATCGGTGGCCTGATTATGGTTCCAATAGACAACGAAGAAATCAGGATTATGCAAGTTGCTGTGGATGAAAACCGTCAACATGAAAGTATCGGTAAAAAACTGATAGAATATGCCGAAAAAAATGCTAAAAGAATTGGTTACTCTGTTATGGTTATGCACGCCATGTTATCTGTTGTCGGCTTTTACGAAAAAATTGGCTTCACCCAAGAAGGTGATTTATTTGAAGAAAAAGGCATAAACTTCATTCGTATGGTTAAAAAACTATAATTTTTTCAGAAAAACATTTCAAAAAGCCCCTATACTTAAGAGGCTTTTTCTGCCAATTACCCAAGATATAAAGAACTTTGCTTATAACGTCGTATCATATTACGAACCAACACCCCGATAATCGCTGCAACAGGAACGGCAAGCATCAAACCTAAAAAACCCAACAATGCACTACCAGCCAACAAAGCAAACATTACCCAGACAGGATGTAGTCCAATATTACCACCAACTAATTTCGGCGTTAAAAAATTTCCCTCAATAAATTGCCCGCTAAGAAAAACAGCCGTCACATACATAACATGTGTCATATCTCCATATTGGGCAAAAACCAAAACAACTCCTAAAACAAAACCAGTAATAGAACCGACATATGGAATAAATGAAATAACACCAGCAATAAAACCGATCAGCAGTCCCAACTCAAGCCCCGCCAGTTTCAAACCGATCGAATAATATAAACCCAAAATCAAGCACACACTCAACTGCCCACGGATAAAACCGGCAATAATCACATTTATTTCTTTTAAACTGTCCACAATACCTTGCCTGGATTTCTTGGGCAGTAACCCTTCAACTTTTTTCACAAACGGCTCCCAATCACGCAACATATAAAACGTTACAATCGGAGTAATCAAAATCAAAGACAACAGATTAATAACGGCAAACCCATTGGATATAACCCCTTTAAGCAAAATTCCAACAAACTTTATTCCATCGCCGATATTCTCCTTAATAACTTGTTCCAGATTATCATTAATCATACCTGAAAAACGTTCCGTCAGCCTCTGCAGTACAGGACGCAGTTTTTCAACTAAAATAGCCATATATTTCGGAGTAGCTTGAATAAGCAACGTTATTTGATTTTCAATCATTCCCAAAAACAAAAACAAAGCAGGTATCAAAATTAATATCATCAAAAAACAAACCAATATCGTCGCCATTGTTCGTGACATTTTACACGTCTGAAATTTCGTTGTCAGTGGATCCAACAAATACGCCAACAAAATACCTGCTACAAACGGCATCAATACTGATCGCAACAAATACAAACAATAAAAAAACACAAAAAATATCACAAACCACATATACGGATTAATATAAAACCTGTGGATTACGTTTGTTTTTAAATCAGTAGACGGCATAATAACCTCCCTCATTACGCAAATTATATCCATTCATCGCCAAATGAGTCTGTAATTTTTCCCATACACCACTATATATAAAACTAAAATGTACTTTCTTATTCACCATGGAAACCACATTGACTTCCCCTGCCTGGAGATATCCTTCTAAAAGAGCCTTCAAAGCCAGCCAATCTCCCAATTTAGAATAAGAATAAACCATCTCTATCTTTTGTTCAACTAACGACGCACCTTCCATAACTGCTACTGCTTTCTTGTTATCCTTAAAAAACGGTAAAACAACATCTATCGCCTGTGCAGGAGAAATACCCGTAATATCCGCTTCCGAAACGGAACGTTCTGGGAAAGACTTGACATACAATTTATTATCTTTAAGCGAATATTTAAGAACATATATTTCCGAAACATTATTAAAAGCAACCAAATCATGATAATCAATATCAGTCATATCAAAAATACGGTCAGCCTCCACAGTTGTAATATTACCCAGATTTTTCTCAATATTATGAATATTAAGATTCCCTTTGCGAATACCCCGACGTTCCTGAAAAGCTTGCCACCACACATTATCATCTCCCCACAAATCCAACGTACCATCAGCTTTTTCCAACAACGGAATAGCAAGTACATCCTGCTCTTCGCTGACAACAAAAGGCAAACCGTTTTCCTGTAAATAAGCTTTCAACACATTTTCATTTATACTTACCCGCAAATCGGCAATATAACGGACATCAGAAGATTTCTCCATCAATACCATAATACCAGAAACAAAATGTTGCAACTGATTATCATTAAGCTCATCAAAAACATCCAAACTTTGCATCGTACTGACGTTTAAAACCACTTCATTCAAACCATCACGAACCGCTTTGACCATTGCCTGCTCTTTTGCCTGAGTAACCGTTTCTGCCGTAACATCAACATGAACATCTGCTTCATAACGAACATCTGCCCTCACCGAAAATGAAACACACAAACAAAACAGACTGCTTAAAATAAATCTTCTCACGCCTTTATTCTCCTAAGCATTTTGATATTCTACATATTTATAATGCAAAAGCATAAAAAGCAAACTTTTTTATTGCCTTTTAAATGACGATGATATTAACTGAAAAAAACTTTTATACAATTCACTTAAATCATAAGGAATCTTAACAATGAAAATATCTCCTTTTCTGAACAGCCTCTTAAATAGAGCCTCTAAAGAGCCAAAAACCATTGTATTGCCAGAAGGTGAAGATGAACGCATTTTACAGGCAGCTCACATAGTTGCCGAAAAAAAAGCCGCCCGAATGATTATTTTGGGAAATCCCGACGAAATTAAAACTTATTACGATAAAAATAATTGGAATCTTGATGGTATTGAACTGATGCGCCCAGAAGATTCTGAAAAATTGGAAAGCTACGCCAGACTTTTATACGAGCTTCGTAAATCCAAAGGAATGACACCAAATGATGCAAAAAAATTAACTCTGAACTATAATTACTTCGGAACACTGATGATAAAAGCCAGAGATGCCGACGGCATGGTTTCCGGCGCCAATCACTCCACTGCTGACACTGTTCGCCCAGCATTACAGATTATAAAATCAACTCATAAAGACCGGAGCGTATCATCTGCTTTGATTTTAGTAGCCAATAATAAGCCATATATTTTTTCAGATTGCGCCATAATCATCAACCCCAGCGAACAAGAACTTGCAGACATGGCTCTGGCCAGTTCTGAAACAGCCTTAAAATTCGGAATTGAACCCAAAGTGGCTATGCTATCCTACTCCACCCGTGGTTCTGGAACCGGTGCAATGGTAGATAAAATGCGCAACGCCACTAAACTAGCTCAGGAATTGTTAAAATCCGACGAATACAAAAATCTTCCGATTATGATAGACGGAGAAATGCAGGCCGACGCAGCTCTTGATATGGTTGTTGCAAAAAAGAAAGCACCTGATTCGCAAGTTGCCGGCCATGCAAACGTTTTGATCTTTCCCTGCCTCGAAGTAGGAAACATTAGCTACAAACTGCTACAGCGTTTATGCGGTTGCGAAGCTTACGGCCCCATGTTACAGGGTTTAAATGCACCAGTTAACGACCTGTCGCGCGGCGCTTTAACAGAAGATATTGTCGGCATGATTGCCATAACTGCCATTCAGGCAACTCATTAATCTGTAAAAACTAAAAGGAACACCTCCAATGAAAAAAATTCTTGTTTTAAATTCCGGCTCATCATCTCTGAAATACCAATTATTTAATATTAACGACAACAATTACCAAGTTATAGCTAAGGGCAAAGCCGACCGTATCGGCATCAACGGCTCTTTCGTAGAAATCAAAATTACTGGCGGTGAAAAGCGCACACGTGAGATTGCCCTGCCTTCACACAACGAAGCAATCGAAGAAGTAACAAAAGAATTGCTGCACGGAGCTTTAACATCTATGGATGAAATTGATGCCGTCGGACATCGTATCGTTCAAGGTGGCGACATATTCAAAAACTCCGTTTTGGTAACCGACACTATCATTAACCAGATTGAAGAATTATCCGAACTGGCACCTTTACATAACCATGCCCACGTCTTGGGCATCAAAGCCGTAAAAAAGCTCTTGCCGAATGTACCTCAGACTGTCGTATTTGATACAGCTTTTCACCAAACCATGCCGAAAGAAGCCTTCATGTATGCTTTACCATTGGAACAATACACCAAATACAAAATCCGCCGTTATGGTTTTCATGGTACATCCCATGCTTATGTATCACAAAAAGCAGCTGAACTTATTGGCAAAAAAGGGAAAATTATTACCTGTCACTTAGGTAACGGTGCATCTATCTCTGCCATAAACAATGGCATCTGCTTAGATACTTCCATGGGATTCACACCTTTAGCAGGCTTAGTCATGGGAACGCGCTGCGGAGATATTGACCCATATATCCCGCTGTACATCTGCAAATCACAAAACAAAACACCAGATGAAGTCAACGAGATTTTAAACAAAAAAAGCGGCATGTATGGTTTATGCGGCTACTCTGATAACCGCGACATTGAAACTCTTTACGGCAAAGATGAAGCAGCAACAGACGCTCTTAATACATACATTCACAACATAATCCGTTTCATCGGTGCATATATTGCTGTTTTAGGTGGAGTAGACGCAATAGTCTTCACCGCTGGCATTGGTGAAAATGGATCTTTAGTCAGAAAGCTTGTCATAGAACGCTTAAATTATCTGGGTATTACCTTAGACGAAGAAGCTAATAACAAACGTGGCGATATCATGGAAATTTCCACCCCAAATTCCAAAGTCCACGTATTTGTTATCCCAACCGATGAAGAATACATGATAGCTAAAGACACCATGCAAATAGTTTTTGGCTGTTAAAATTTTGACAGCACATTAGTTGCTACGTTTTTGTATCTCGAAAACCACCGGCTAAGCCGGTGGTTTCATAAAATTTAAAACAGTGAGTAACAGACAATAAACCAAAGTCAGTTATTGAGAAAAAAATACAAGAATATATTTCTCAACAGCTCAAAGAAGATCCGCTATTAGAACATATGACTTTAGATTTAAAGCCCCATTTACGGGTAAATAGTAGTAACAAATTTTGTCTGCCAGCACTCCGACAGACTTAAAAACGCACAGTACTAAAATCAACGATTGATAAGAACAATCTCAACACGCCGATTCTGTTCCCTGCCGGCAGCTGTTGCATTTGAAGCAATGGGATTGGACGAACCATACCCGTTAGAAACGATTCGATTGCCGTCAACTCCTTTCAGACGCAAATAATTGGAAATAGAATTTGCCCTCATTAAAGACAAAGAATTATTTGTAGCAGCACTACCGGTGCTGTCAGTATAACCATTAACCTGAACCATAGTTTGATTATATTCGTCAATAACTTTCGCAATTGAATCTAAAACTGGTTGAAAAGCTGGCTTGATAGCCGCATCATTGCTGTCAAACGTAATATTTCCAGGCATTATCAGATAAATCTGACCATTAATTTCTTGCACCTGAACACCTGTATTTAACAATTCCTGCCGCAATTTACGTGCCTGTACATCCATATACGCACCTGTACCTGCACCTGCCACTGCACCAATACCTGCACCAATTAAAGCTCCTTTTTCACCACCAGCTAATGCCCCAATTCCAGCTCCAGCCAATGCGCCAATTCCCGTTCCCCATGCTGTATTGGAAACTTTACTCTCACCAGTATAAGGATCTGTTGCACAGGCTGTCATCATCGAAATAGCCAATAAGCTACAAACAATAGTTTTCTTCATCAAACACCTCTCTTCAAAAATTATTTTCATATAAGAGTATCGGTGTTACTGCTTAAAATACCTTTAATATTTAATCAGCTTAAAAAAACATAATGATATTTGGACTTTTGGGTGTAGTCTCATCGGTATGTTTATTCTGGTTGTGTCGGCTATTGCACTTGGGGATTATCAATTTTATATCAGCTGACTGATTTTGAGATATAAAACGAATATGGTAAATTGGATTAGTAAAGAAATGTCAATCAATAAATATGCTGTTGATGTTATAGGGAAAGATTGTGCAGATTTATATTTAATAAAAGTTTATTTATATAACTAATGTGAGCAGGTGCTATCTGAGACAGATGTTTTACATATTGAGCATGAGTTGTTAATATTTTGCATGAAAAACTGATAATTTGTATAAAAGTTGCAAGTAGTATCTTTAACGTCAATAAGATTATCAAGGTCATCAATAATAAGGATTTTAAAAATCGGCTTATTTTGGGATTGAATACATTGTATCTGGTATTGATGATTCGCTACATATCCATGAAAAAACAACGCTCTTTAGCTTTTTCCAAATGTATAAATATACTTACCTCCACTGATTATCACCAAAAATATATTTGTAAAACCACACTTTTAAAGATACATCAGTAAATAATATTCTTCTCTAACGGATGTAACCATAATAGTACCAGCGAACGCCTTAAGGGCGTATAACGGTATGACAGGGCAAAGATTACTTGCTACCCGTAAACGGGGCAAAATCCATTGTTAATTGACTTTGCTCTGCATCTTCTTTAAGTTGATTTCAGATATACTCTGTAATTTTTTGAGTATTCTTTCCTGTTGTGTCTACATAATATCCTCGACACCAAAATTCTCTATTTCGATATCGAAATTTTGCATTTCACCATCGTTCATATATGGCCAGACTACTTTTGCCTTTGAGATAACCCTTGACTGAACTTACCGAAAATTTTGGATGTATCTTTATTAACATATTCACATGGTCAGGACAGACTTCTGCTTCTATTATACTTATTCCTTTCCATCGGCAC
>CAYQDC010000020.1:0-27223 GCA_964416205.1 uncultured Acetobacter sp.
AAAGTTACCGTTAAAAAACGCCATGTTCCATAAAATGTAACATTTTTAATATATTATATTTATCATATAATTGGTTAATATTTATTTAATGGTGAAATATTATTTTAGGCTCAATTATGATTAACGAATGATAACATAAATCCTTTCATACTATTAAAAAAGCAGAATTGAGATATAAATTCTTATCAAATAAATTTAGCAAGGATTTTTGATGATTGGCTCTGTTAAACATTTTTATTGAACTAATCTCGCAATAAATCATACACAAATCATAATTGAGCGAAATTTTATAGTCTGTAAATACTACCTTTTTTCAGTTTCATTTTATTTATACAGTAATGCGTCAAAATTTACAGATAAATAAAATTACATTGATAGTTTATCATTTAATTGGTTTCATCGGGTGGTTATTTGATAGCCTTTTTTTGGGGTGATTACTATTTGTTTTTTTTAAGTCTATTGTCATTTTTTTCTATTATATTAATAGTTATTTTCTTTCTATTTTAATTCCATTATAGCAATAAAAAAATGTCCTCAAAGTCTTGATGATTTGGAGCTAAAATTCATTGGTGAGTAGGCTGTCCTTTTTAACAAATTCCCGCATAATCTCGACGGAAGTCAAAGATTTTGTGCTGGCAGTTTTTTGGGATTGTTACTCCTTTTTTCACCAAATCCAAGATGACTTCACCAGCGTTAGGTGGTGCAAAAGTTTCTTCCGTGATTTCTATTCTTTTTTCCATAATAGTTGGTAAAGCTGTAAGATCTTTGGAACTACCCGCCTAACCGGTGATTTTCCGGTTACAAAAAGACGGGCTTACACCCGTCTCTTTTCTTTAACTTACCAATATCATATCAGCTTAAGCATTAACGGTAACTTTCCCACCAACCTTTTCAACCGCAGCAATAGCTGCTTTGGATGCAGAATCTACCGTAATATTGATAGATGCCGTTAAAGCACCTCTCGCTAACAAGCGAATACCATCCAATTCTTTAGAAACCAAGTTAGAAGCAATCAGGCTTTCCTTGGTAATATCATTGGCATTTAACTTACCAGCATCAATCGCTTTTTGGATTGTATCCAAATTAATAATGGCAAAAGTCTTTGTGAACGGATTTTTAAAACCGCGCTTCGGCAACCTACGATAAATCGGCATTTGACCGCCTTCAAAACCATGGATAGAAACACCGGAACGAGACTTTTGTCCTTTAACACCGCGACCGCCGGTTTTACCCTTACCGCTACCGATACCACGACCGACACGAATACGACCTCTTCTGGCACCTTCGTTATCCCTTAATTCATTTAGTTTCATTTTTTTCACCTTTATACAAACTCAAATCAAAATCAAAGATTATTCGCAGAGAGCAGTTATTTACAAATTATCCTTAACAATACTGGTTTTTCAAATTCTTAAATAACCACCCTTTGCACAATTATTCTTCAACTTTAATGAGGTGAGCCACTTTATTAATCATTCCTCTAACGGCCGGAGTATCTTCCAAAACAGACGTTCTGCCAATTTTATTCAGACCTAAGCCTTTCAAAGTGGCAATCTGTTCTTTGCCATGACCGATGGAACTCTTTATTTGAGTAACCTTAACTGTCTTTTTATTAGCCATAATTAAGCCTCCTCTTTATCCATCTTAACGTTAGAAGTATTTTCACGACGACTTACAATATCACCGACCTTTTTACCACGTTTTGCAGCTACCATACGCGGGCTATTAATGGATTGCAAAGCAACCATTGTTGCCTTAATCATATTATACGGATTATTGGAACCCAATGATTTAGCAACCACATCTTGCACACCCAATACTTCAAAAACAGCACGCATTGGACCACCCGCAATAACGCCGGTACCTGCCGGTGCAGTTCTCAAGACAACTTTACCTGCACCAAATCTACCACTGATATCGTGATGCAAAGTTCTGCCTTCACGAAGCGGAATACGAACCATATTCTTTTTAGCTTCGTTTGCAGCCTTAACAATAGCTTCCGGAACTTCTGCAGCTTTACCAGACCCAAAACCAATACGCCCCTTTTGATCACCGACAACAACCAAAGCGGCAAAAGACATTGTCCGTCCACCTTTAACGGTTTTTGCAACGCGGTTAACAAAGACCAGTTTTTCAACCAAATCTTCTTTTTTATCCGTCTTATTATGACGATCTAAAGATTGTGCCATGATAACCTCCTAAAACTTTAATCCGGCTTCACGGGCAGAATCTGCCAAAGCCTTAACACGGCCATGATATACATAACCGCCACGGTCAAACACAACTTCGCTAACGCCATTTTTAACAGCGCGCTCTGCAATCACTTTGCCAACACATTGAGCAGCTTCAATATTAGAAGATTTCGCAATATTGGCTCTTACTTCTTTATCCAAGGTAGAAGCAGAAGCAACGGTAGCACCTTTAGCATCATCAATGATTTGCGCATAAATATGCTTCCCACTGCGAAATACAGACAACCTCATCTTTCCATTCGCAGCAATTTTCAAAGCCGTTCTTACACGGGCTTTTCTTTTCTCATATAATTTTCTTGGTGTATTCATTGCCTTACATCCTATTTTTTCTTGCCTTCTTTACGACGTATATATTCGCCGTCAACACGAATACCTTTTCCTTTATAAGGCTCCGGTTTTCTGTACTTGCGAATCTCTGCAGCCACTTGACCAACCAACTGTTTATCAATACCACTAACTTTAAGAGTCGTTTGTGTTTCACAAACAATGGTAATGCCTTTTGGCGTTTCAAACGGCACATCATGAGAAAAGCCTAACGTCAGAACCAAATTTTTACCGTCCATACGAGCTTTATAACCAACACCGTTCAACTCAATACTCTTGCTGTATCCGATGCTGACACCCTTCACCAACGAATTAATTTGCGCTCTTGTCGTTCCCCACAACATTCTGGCCGTACGACTTTGAGTATGAGGTGTAACCACAATCTTACCGTCATTAAGTTCCACTTTGACATGAGAATCATCAAATGCAAAACTCTGTTCACCCAATTTTCCTTTAACGTTAACAACATTTCCATTAACAGAAACATTAACGCCTTCCGGGATAATCACAGGATATTTTCCAACTCTAGACATCCACTATCTCCCTAGAAAACCTGGCACAAGATTTCGCCGCCAACATTAGCTTTTCTGGCTTCATTATCGCTCATAACCCCTTTTGGTGTAGAAACGATAGAAATACCGAGCCCATTATAAACTCTTGGCAAATCTCTAACACTGGAATATACACGGCGCCCCGGAGTGGAAACGCGATAAATCTCAGTAATAACACTTGTGCCCTCATGATATTTTAATTGAATACGAAGTTCATCAACACCCGGGCGAACGCTGGTTTTCTCATAACCGGCAATATAGCCTTCTCTTTTCAGAACTTCCAAAACATTTTCACGCAAGCGAGAGGCCGGTGATACAACATCACTTTTCTTCGCTCTTTGTGCGTTTCTAATGCGTGTGAGCATATCGCCCAAAGGATCAGTCATAGACATAATATCATCTCCTTACCAGCTTGATTTTACTAAACCAGGAATTTCACCAAAACTAGCCAGCTGCCTCAATTCAACACGGCTGACACCGAATTTCCTGCTAACACTACGAGAACGTCCCGTAATTCTGCAACGGTTTCTAATTCTGACTCGTGAAGAATTACGCGGTAATGCTGCTAATTTCAAAGTTGCCTGAAATCTTTCTTCTTCAGGAACATTTTTATCATCGACAATAGCTTTCAACTTGGAGCGGACGTTTGCATATTTTGCAACCATCTTAACTCTTTTCAAGTTTCTGTATACTGAACTTGTTTTTGACATAGTAAAATCTCCGCTTATTTCTTATATGGTAAGTTGAAAGAGGTCAGAAGAAATTTAGCTTCTTCATCTGTCTTAGCTGATGTACAGATAACAATATCCATACCTCTAACCTGCTCAACCTTTTCATAATTAACCTCAGGGAAAATAATCTGCTCTTTAATACCAAAAGCAAAATTTCCCCGACCGTCAAAATTCTTTCCGGAAATACCATGAAAGTCCCTGATACGCGGAAGAGCTATATTGACCAAACGTTCAAGAAACTCATACATTCTATCAGAACGCAATGTTACCTTGCAGCCAATCGGCATACCTTCTCTCAATTTGAAAGTAGCGATAGACTTTCTTGCCGACGTAACAACCGGCTTTTGCCCTGCAATCATAGCCATTTCTTCAACAGCATTATTCAGCTTTTTCTTATCCGTAATGGCATCGCCGACACCCATATTCAAAACAATCTTTGTCAACTTAGGAATCTCATGCGGGTTCTTGTAACCGAACTTTTCCACAAGAGCTTTCTTAATGACATCATTATATAATTGTTCAAAATTTGTCATCAAATCATCTCCTAATTATCGATTACTTCGCCGGATTTCCGAGCAATACGCTTTTTAATGCCATCAATAACCTTATAACCGATTTTTGAAGGTTTCCCGTCAGCCGTAATAGCTGCAACGTTAGAAACCTGAATGGCAGCTTCTTTGGTAACAATACCACCGGGATTCGTCTGGCTCGGCTTAGTATGTCTTTTAACTAGGTTCACTCCTTGAACGACAACTTTACCTTCTTTCGGCATAGCTTTTAAAACTTCACCGGTTTTGCCTTTGTCATCACCCGCAATAACGATTACTTTATCACCTTTTTTAATTTTCATTTTGCTCATTACAAAACCTCCGGCGCTAAAGAAATTATCTTCATAAACTTTTTCGCACGCAGCTCTCTTGTAACCGGACCAAAGATACGGGTACCAATAGGTTCACCGTCTTTGTTAACCAGAACTGCCGCATTACTGTCAAAACGGATAACACTCCCGTCTTTACGTCTGATGTCACTAGCCGTTCTAACGATTACCGCACGTTGAACGTCACCTTTCTTTACGCGCCCTTTAGGCATTGCATCTTTTACGGAAACAATAATAATGTCACCGACTGAAGCATGCATTCTCTTGGAACCACCAAGAACTTTAATGCACTGCACCTGACGCGCTCCAGAATTATCCGCAACATCTAGGTTGGTTTGCATCTGTATCATAATCCATTCCTTCCCGATTAGGCTTTTTCATTATTAGCGATCACAGTCCAACTCTTGGTTTTGGAATAAGGTTTAGATTCAATAATCGAAACAATATCCCCTTCTTTGAACTGATTATTTTCGTCATGAGCCGCAAACTTCCTGCTTTTCTTAACGATTTTCTTATAAACAGGGTGCATAACTTGGCGTTCAACACTAACAACCACAGTCTTATCCTGTTTTGCACTTACAACAACACCCTGAAGAATTCTTTTAGGCATTTGTTTTCTCCTAACTATTCTTCTTACGCTCTGTTAAAAGCGTATTGATTTGAGCTACTTCTTTACGAACCTTAGAGATAGCTGACGGGTTTTGCAACTGGCCAGTAGCTTGTTGAATACGCAAACTAAGTTGCTCTTTCTTACATTCTACAAGCCTTGCCTCGAGCTCGTCAACACTCATAGCTCTCAAATCTTTAATTTTCACCATTATGCTTCTCCATTATCAGAATTCAAGCGTTTAACAAACTTGCTCTTAACAGGCAATTTTGCTGCACCCAACGCAAAAGCTCTGCGCGCGGTATCTTCATCAACCTCGCCAATCTCAAACATAATGCGTCCGGGTTTAACTCTTGCCACCCAAAATTCAGGAGCACCCTTACCTTTACCCATACGAACCTCGGCAGGTTTGTCTGACACAGGAACATCAGGGAAAATTCTGATCCATAAACGACCGGCTCTTTTCATTTCACGGGTAATAGCACGGCGGGCAGCCTCAATCTGGCGTGCGGTAACGCGCTCCGGCGAAAGAGCTTTTAATCCGTATGAACCGAAACTCAATTCAGCACCGCCTTTGGCAACACCGTGGATACGGCCTTTATGCTGCTTGCGGAACTTTACACGTTTTGGACTTAACATTTTAAAACCTCATTCTTACTTTTGTTCAGCCAATTTTTTATCTTGTGCCATTGGATCGTGAGCCATAATCTCACCTTTGTAAATCCAAACCTTAACGCCGCAGGCACCATAAGTGGTGTGAGCTGTTGAAGTAGCATAGTCAATATCGGCACGAAGAGTATGCAAAGGCACTCTGCCCTCACGGTAATATTCAGTTCTTGCAATTTCTGCCCCACCAAGGCGCCCGGAACAGCAAACTTTAATACCTTCGGCTCCCAAACGCAATGCAGACTGCATAACTCTTTTCATCGCACGACGGAAAGCAACACGTCTTTCCAACTGCTGTGCCACAGAATCTGCAACCAACTGTGCATCCAGTTCCGGCTTTCTGACTTCCAGAATATTCAACTGAACCTCTGAATCAGTCAACTTTTGAATGTCTTTCCTCAACAACTCAATGTCTTGACCTTTCTTGCCAATTACAACACCTGGTCTTGCTGAATGAATAGTAACTCTGGCTTTTTTGGCTGGACGTTCAATAACAACCTTACTAATACCAGCCTGAGCCAACTTTTCTTTCAAAAATTTTCTAATTTTCAAATCTTCGTGGAGGTAGTCCGTAAACTTTTCGTCAGCATACCAACGAGAGTCCCATGTGCGGTTAACGCCTAAACGAAGACTGATTGGATTAACTTTCTGTCCCATTTAACTTACTCCCCACGTTCTGCAACAACGATAGTCAGCTTAGAAAAAGGCTTCAAAACTCTGGCGCCTCTCCCTCTGCCGCGTGCATGCATACGTTTCATTACAATACCATTACCTGTATAGGCCTCAGCAACAACAAGCTTATCAATATTAAGCTTATGGTTGTTTTCAGCATTGGCAATAGCAGATTTCAACACTTCTAAAGCAACTTTTGCGATTCTCTTCCTAGAAAAGCTAAGTTCTGCCACAGCTTTCTCAGCACTCAAACCTCTGATTGTCTGGGCAACGAGGTTTAATTTACGAGCACTTGATCGGACAGAATTGCATACCGCCATTGCTTGGTTATCGGCAAGCCTTCTTGTATCTTTAGTCTTTCCCATAATTAACCTCTCTTAACTTTCTTATCTGCAGCATGACCATAGAAGGTACGTGTCGGAGCAAATTCGCCGAACTTGTGGCCAACCATTTCCTCGGTAACCAGTACCGGAATAAATTTATGACCGTTATGCACACCGAACGTCAACCCGACAAACTGTGGCAACATTGTGGAACGGCGAGACCAAATTTTAATCACTTCATTACGAGTAGATGCTCTTGCTGCATCAGCTTTCTTAAGAAGATAACCATCTACAAAAGGTCCTTTCCATACGGAACGAGTCATCTGTTTACCTCCTTATTTCTTTTTGTTTTCATGACGAGATCTCATAATAAAGCGATCTGTCTTTTTGTTAGAACGAGTTTTAGCACCCTTAGTCGGTTTACCCCAAGGTGTAACCGGATGGCGTCCACCAGAAGTACGACCTTCACCACCTCCATGTGGATGATCAACAGGGTTCATTGCAACACCACGGGATACTGGACGAATCCCCAGCCATCTGGCACGACCAGCCTTGCTCAAAGAAACATTCTGATTATCCGGATTAGAAACGGCACCAACCGTTGCCAGACATTCTTCACGAACAATTCTTAATTCACCAGAAGAAAGTTTCAATTGTGCATAACCGGAGTCTTTACCGACAACCTGAGCATAACAACCAGCTGAACGAACCAATTGTCCACCCTTTCCAGCTTTCAGCTCTATATTATGTACAATTGTACCAACCGGCATACTCTTTAACGGCATTGCATTTCCCGGCTTAATATCAGCCTTTTCCGAAGAAATAACCTTATCTCCGGCTTTCAATCTTTGTGGAGCCAGAATATAAGACTTTTCACCATCTTCATAATTAATCAGAGCAATAAAAGACGTACGATTAGGATCATACTCAATTCGCTCTACGGTTGCTTCGCAATCAAATTTATTACGCTTAAAGTCGATAACACGGTATTTACGTTTATGACCACCGCCGATTCTCCGACTTGTAACATGTCCAAAATTATCACGCCCGCCCGTTTTGGTCAGACCAACAGTCAGACTCTTTTCCGGTTTGCCTTTATAAAGCTCACTTCTGTCAACAATAATCAGTTGGCGAAGACCCGGAGTGGCAGGTTTATATGTTTTTAAAGCCATGACTAAATTCCTGCTGTAACATCAATATTTTGACCCTCGGCAAGCGTAATAACTGCCTTTTTGTAATCGGAACGCGTTCCAATATACCCTTTAAAGCGTTTTACCTTACCTGCTTGTTTTACGGTATTTACCTTATTTACCTTCACATTAAAGATAGCTTCAACAGCCGCTTTGACTTCATCTTTCGTAGCACACAGCGGAACCATAAAAACAATCTTTCCGTTTTCAGAAGACATCATGGACTTTTCGGTAATTACCGGACGAAGTAATGTATCATACATAGCTGCAGTTACATTGTTTGTTTTATTCGATTTCTTCATTGTAATCTTTCCTCCAAGCAAGCAACTGCATCTTTAGTTAATACCAACTTCTCTTTTCTCAAAATATCATACACGTTGGCACCGATTGTAGGCAAAACATCTATACCGACAATATTGCGACTGGCCAACGCAAAATTAATATCAACATTCTTACCGTCAATAAACAGGCAGTTTTTCAAACCGCAGGCATTCAATTTGGCAAGCAAATCTTTTGTCTTTGCATTTTCAAGCTTTGCCTCATCAATAACGATAAGATTCCCTTCTTTCGCTTTCGCAGAAAGAGCAGTCTTAAGACCAAGTTTTCTAAACTTTTTGGTCAGATCATGAGAATGATTTCTGACAACCGGACCAAAAACAACACCACCTTTTCTGAATTGGGTACCTTTACGGCTACCTTGACGAGCATTACCAGATCCCTTTTGCTTAAAAGGTTTCGCCGGTGTCAAAGCAACATCGGAACGCCCCTTAGTCTGGTGGTTGCCGCATTGACGCATGGCAAGTTGCCAATTGACAACACGATGTAAAATATCGGCACGAACTTCCAATCCAAAAATAGCATCGTTAAGTTCAATACTTCCGACATTTTCATTATTTAAATTTAAGATGTCCTGTTTCATATTCAAAATTCCTTAATCTCTTATGCATTATCAGCTGTTTCTTCAGCTTTAACTGCAACAGGTTCATCAGCCTTTTTCAAACCGGCAGGTATCGGCAACTTGACATCCGACGTTTTTTTAATGGCATCAGTAATACGAACCCAGGAATTTTCTGCACCAGGAACGCCACCTTTTACCATAATTAAACCACGGGCACCGTCAACCGAAACAACCTTTAGATTCTGAACGGTGACACGTTCATCACCCATATGTCCAGCCATTTTTTTACCTTTAAACACTTTACCCGGATCCTGTCTCTGTCCAGTAGAACCATGCGAACGATGAGACAAGGATACGCCGTGCGTTGCTTCCAAACCAGCAAAATTATGACGCTTCATAACACCGGCAAAACCTTTACCAATAGACTTTGCACAAACATCAACAAACTGTCCAGGAACAAAATGCTCTGCAGACAATTCATCGCCGACATTCAAAAGGCATTCTTCAGACACTCTGAATTCAGCCATTTTCTTTTTCGGTTCAACATTAGCTTTAGCAAAATAGCCTTTCAACGGCTTGGAAAGATTTTTTGCCTTCACAGCGCCCGTTCCGAGTTGAACTGCACTGTAACCGTCTTTTTCATTTGTTCTAACATTAACGACTTTCAAACCTTCAACCATCAAAACCGTTACCGGAACATGAGTGCCATCAGCTTCAAAAATCCTTGTCATTCCAATTTTTTTCGCGATCAGACCAGTACGCATTATTATCTTTTCCTTTTCAATTGGTTGATTTTATCTTCCAAAAACCAACATTAAAATTATAACTTAATTTCCACATTCACACCAGCTGCCAAATCCAACTTCATTAAAGCATCAACAGTTTGCGGTGTAGGATCTACGATATCAAGAAGTCTCTTGTGAGTACGGATTTCAAACTGCTCACGGGATTTCTTATCAACATGAGGAGAACGGTTTACCGTAAACTTCTCAATTTTCGTCGGCAGAGGAATAGGTCCTCTTACATTAGCCCCAGTTCTTTTGGCCGTGTGGACAATCTCTTTGGTTGACATATCCAATAAACGATGGTCAAAAGCCTTAAGGCGAATTCTTATATTTTGTGTATCCATCATTCTAACACTTTTCCTATAACTAAATGGCAAATACTCCCCTAGGGGGCTTGCCATCTAAAAAATACAGCAGACATTTGCAACAACTTGTCCGCATTATGGGTTATACTTTTTTCGCAAGAAAGTTAACACTTCCTTAACATTAGTTGCAGAGCACCTTGTAACATTTAAATTTGATAATTGCAACAAAAAAATGCACAAAAAAATAAAAAAATTAGCTCCATTAAACTTTTAAACCCCGCACAAAGATTCGCCTAACAGATTTTTGACAAATATTTAAAATTGTCCAAGAATAGACAATATAAATTTCTTTAACTTTATAAAAAAGAAATTCTATTTTCTCTGTCGATTCTTAACAAGAACTCAAGATCCTAATGTAACCACCTATGATCACACTGTTATAGCCTTCCGGCAATCCTTCAAATTCTCAAAAAACAAGACGATAAAACCTTAAAAGTAGTTCAAAAACAAATTAACGTTATTTTTAGAACTAACCTAAATAAAAACATGTTATTTCAACGGATAATAAAATAAGGTGTCCAAAACCTAAAGACACCTTTCAATCTGGGGCGGACGATCGGGCTCGAACCGACGACAACCGGTACCACAAACCGGGGCTCTACCAACTGAGCTACGTCCGCCATAGCTTTGTTGCTTTTACATATAAATGATATTAAAGTCAAGTATAAAAATTATTTCTCCTCATACAAAATTAATAATTTATTTTCTTTTTTATCGCTATTATATATTAGCTGTAGATTCGAAAGGGAGGCATCGATGTCCATATTTAAAACGCTTTGTTATACAATATTGCTTTCTGGCTGGTGTGTCTCCACAGCGCTGGCCACTTCCGGCACCTCATCAATTATCATTGATGCCCAAAGCGGAAACATTTTATATGCCGATAACGCCGAAGAACTTCGTTATCCAGCTTCTCTCACCAAATTAATGACTCTCTACATCGCTTTCAATGCTTTAGAAACCGGAAAATTAAAATTAACCGACAAATTAAAAGTATCACATACAGCAGCCTCCCGCTCACCGTCAAAACTAGGACTGCCAGCCGGCTCATATATAGATGTCAAAACCATCATTGAGGCATTAATCGTCAAATCGGCTAACGACTGCGCCACTGTATTGGCCGAAGCCTTGAGCCCAACTGAAGCCGACTTCGCCAAACTGATGACTCGCACAGCCCGCAAACTGGGAATGCACCGCACCACATTCAAAAACGCTTCCGGCCTGCCAAATTCTGCACAAAAAACTACAGCCCGGGATCTGGCAATTCTCGGCGCCGCAATTTATCATCATTTCCCACAATACTATCACCTCTTCTCCATGACTGAATTTCAATATAACGGTATAACATATAAAACACACAATTATCTTTTAAACGATTCACTCGGTACCGATGGCATGAAAACTGGATATACCGCCTCCTCCGGTTTTAACATCTTAACTTCGGCTCAGCGGGGCAATCATCGCATTATCGCCGTTACTCTTGGCTACAAAAAAGTCAAAGAACGCGACGAAGACATTTCAAAAATGATGCAAATTTCTTTAGACTATATTCAAAAAAAGCCTTTTATAAATATCAGCAGTCTAAAAAATACCATAAACAATTCACTAAACGATGGAAAAACACAAACAGCTTATAATCAATCCAGAACTAAAAACACCAACTGATAACGGCAATGTCTGACTATTCTGCACATATAGTTATGGTAGACGGAGAGAAAGGTAGCGGTCGCAAAACATTGAGTTTTGAACTGGCCATAATTCTTTTATATAACCACCAGGAAACCGCATTACTGTTAAAAGAGGATTCACCTCTGTCTGAAACAATCCAAAAGCGCCGCGAACAAGCACCAAATCTCCCGCAAATACCAATAATTAACGATACCACCTTCGCCTCAAACGCCAACCGTTATAAAGCAATAATCATTCCTGAGGCTGATTCAGGCAACAAATATGCGGAATACTCCTCAACTTATATCACCCTTTTAAAACAAAATAAACCCGCCTTGAAACGCTTCCGTCAAAACAAAAATTACCTCTCTTCTGTCTGGGAGCTGAAAAAGAAAATTGCAGCCAACCGCAAACAAAGTCTGAATTGGGTAATATGTGAAAATAATCTGACACCTCATCTGAAAGAAAAACCGGACAAAGAACTTATACAAATGTCCAGGCTATATGGTTTCCGTGTCGCTCCGCCACTCAACATGCGCACCACCTATAAAAAAAATATCACTGGTTTATCCGCACAAGACAAATCATCCCCCGAATTTCAAAAAATGCTTACATACGAAGACATTTGTACACGTCGGGAAATAACAAGACTTGCAGAATTTATTTTCAGCTAATAAATATTCTTTACAAGCCTTACATTTTACTTTAACGTAAACAGCAAAGATTCATAGCTTTTGCATTTCAAACACTAAGGGTAAAAACATGATTGAAACAATTCAGACTGTTCCGTATACCAACCAAAAAATGGGAACTGCAGGACTCAGAAGAAAAACTCAAACAGCCATGCAGCCAAACTATCTTGAAAATTTCATTCAAAGCATCTTCAATACGATTCCAAACCTCAAGGAAAAATCCTTTCTGATAGGCGGTGACGGACGATATTTTAACAAAACGGCTATTCAAAAAATCATCAAAATTGCTGCCGCCAATCACGTTAAAACGCTATATATCGGTCAAAATGGTCTTATTTCTACTCCTGCTGGCTCACATATCATTCTTAAAAACAAATTGGATGGAGGATTCGTTCTAACTGCATCACATAATCCTGGCGGACAAAAAGAAGATTTCGGCATCAAGTACGCAACCAGAACAGGCGGACAATGCCAACCGGCAGAAAGTCAAGCCATATACGAACAAACATTAAACATCAGAGAATACAAAATTTCCAACTGCCCGGATATTGATTTATCTCATATTGGAACAACACAGTGTGAAGACACGAAAATTGAAATTATAGATCCAATTACGGACTATCTTGAATTAATGCAACAAATCTTTGATTTTCCAAAACTAAAAAATTTACTAACATCCGACTTTCGCTTTATCTTTGACAGCATGAATGGCGTAACAGGCCCCTACGCAAAAAAACTTTTTGAAGAAATATTAGGTGCTCCTACAGGAACGGTCATCCGTGCAACACCGCTTGAAGACTTTGGCGGTATCCATCCGGACCCAAACCTTACTTATGCAAAAAATCTAATAGACCTGATGTATTCTGATAATGCACCAGATTTTGCTGCTGCCAACGACGGAGATGGTGACCGCAACATGATTTTGGGTCGCAACTTTTTTATTTGTCCGAGTGACAGCCTTGCCATTTTAACTGACAACCACAAACTTATTCCAGCTTATCGCAACGGCATTTACGGCATCGCCAAATCTGCAGCAACCTCCATGGCCGTCAAACGTGTTGCCGACACTCTAAACATCGGTTATTATGAAGTCCCAACCGGATGGAAATATTTTATCCATTTAATGGATTCAAACCGAATAACAATCTGTGGCGAAGAAAGTTTCGGCACAGGAGCCTCTCACATTCGGGAAAAAGATGGTATTTGGGCAACATTATTCTGGTTAAGCATAATCGCCGAAACCCATAAATCCGTCAAAGAAATCGCTCTTGAACATTGGAAAAAATACGGCCGCAGCTATTATCTGCGCAATGATTTTGAAAATCTGCCACAAAAAGTTGCCGATGAGCTGATGGAAAATTTACAAAACAAACTCCCTCTATTGATAGGGCAAACCTTCGGAAATTTCACGGTTTCAGATGCCTATCCGTTCATCTACCATGATCCAGTAGATAACAGCTCTACACAAAATGGTCTTATAATACATTTCAAAGACGGCTCCCGCATTGTCTATCGTCTTTCTGGTACAGGAACGAACGGTGCTACGCTACGCTCTTACATAGAACGCTACGTAACTACTGACTTATTGGAAAATCCGGAAGATATGCTTAACGAATTATGCCAGATTTCTCGTCAAATTTCAGAAATTACAGTCAGAACCGGAAAAGAAAACCCGGATATCATAACCTGATAAGACGAAATTCAAATCTCTGCAAACACTAACCGGAGACTTATAAAAGCATGTTTCAAAACAAACAGGATATACGTCCGGACAAAATACTGGAAGAACGCCTGCTACTTCTTGTTTTTATGCTGACAGCCACCATCGTCAGTATCGGTTTTTTATTTGCATATCCGGTTTATCTGCGCCCAGTTATTTTAGCTGTATTCGCTTTTATTACCCTTAGCATCTATATTACAATCACAATCTTACAATCAGGAGAAACCGCCATCTTATATGGTGGCTTAGCCAATGAGATACTAAAAAACCGCAAAATTTGTTATGTAATAATCAACGCCGACGGCAAAATAATTTTGCAAAACGAACTAGCTAAAACATTCCTTAACGGAATAGATATACTAAGCTTTTTAGAAACACACATTGCAACGGAGGAAGTCAACTGTCAAAAATTAAAACAACTGTGTTCGGCAGCAAAACATTTAAAAGAAGAAAAACTAGAACTCGTTTTAAAATTTGACAACACCACGATTTTTTCAGGTCAGGAGTGGTATCGCATCCATGTCCGACCAATTAGCCTTAATCAAAACAATAATGAAAACATGGATAAAATTTCTGGTTTTGATTTGAAATACAACATATACTTACTATGGAGCATTGAAAACATCACAGCAGAAAAAACATTGGATACACTTTTTCAGGAAGAACAACGCTCTTTCTACAATTTTTTAAATTTTATGCCTCTAGGCTTGTATATACTCAACACCAAAGGCAAAGTGGAATACATAAACAAAACATTAAGTCGAATGCTGGATATCTCCCAAGAAAATATACTCGGTAAAGATATTTCTGAATTTTTATTCAAAAGTGCAGACAAAGAACAAAAACTTGACAACATGTGTACTCAATATACTGGTTATACAGAAGATCTTAATGGGAAAACTCAAAGATATCTAATAAAAGAAGACTGTTTTAAACAAGGCACTGATGTACAAACTCGTGGTATTGTCATTGGCAATATCCCAACCAATACCGGTCTGCAACAAGCCTATGATGAAGCGGTATCAGAAACTAGCAGTATTTTTAATCTGTCACCTTTTGGTATGATGCTTCTGGATATGGATTTGATCATTAAACGTATCAATCAACGTTTTACTGACATTTTAGGTATTCCGTCAACGTCACAGCCAATTGATAATTATTTATCAAATTATCTGGATAAAGACAGTGTTTCTAAAATAAAAAAACAACTATCCATCTTCGTCTCTGGAAAAGAGCAGCTCCAACCAGCTTATTTTGATTTGAATTTGAAAAACAAAAACAAAATTAAAATCCTACGCTTATATATCTGCCCACTATTTTCCTCAACAATTCAAACCAAAGAAAATATAAAAGGCATTGTTTTATTCTGCATAGATACAACAGACCAAAACAATCTTAAAACCCAATTTGCCCAAGCACAAAAAATGCAGGCAATGGGACAACTAGCAGGAGGTATAGCCCACGACTTTAATAATCTATTGACAGCAATGATAGGTTTTTGTGACTTGTTGCTACAAAAACACAGCATCGGCGATTCATCCTTTGCCGATATAATCCAAATCAAACAAAACGCTAATTGTGCCGCTGAACTTGTTCGTCAATTATTACAATTCTCACGTAAACAACCACTTCAGCCGGAATTGATAAACATTACCGATATTTTAATCAACTACACACCGCTACTAAAAAGAACCGCCGGGGAACAGATTGAATTAAGGTTTCACCACGGAGAAAATCTGGATAATATTAAGGTTGACAAAGTTCAATTTTTACAAGTGGTATTAAATTTATGTGTCAACGCCAAAGATGCCATGAACAAAAAAGGAACTCTTACCATTTCCACTCAGAAAGAAACCTTACTGGAACCTTATCACTTCGGCGCTGAAACAATTGAAAGTGGCAGCTTTATCCGCATGGATGTAACAGATTCCGGATGTGGCATTCCACCGGAAAATATGTCACGTATTTTTGAACCCTTTTTCTCCACCAAACAAAATATTGTCGGTTCAGGAACAGGTTTGGGACTGGCAACGGTCTACGGAATTGTCCGCCAAATGGAAGGATTTATCAAAGTAAAAAGCACCGTTAATGTCGGAACGACTTTCTCGATATATCTTCCAGCATATCCAGCAGAACAAAAGCCCCAAACTGCAGATGCTTCTCTAATCAGACATATTCTTAGCGACAAACATGGACGTGCCGTTCTAACACCTGCAACACCCCAGCCGTCAATACCAAACACAGATAAAATAATTCTGGGCCTCCACCTTTCTGCCGCCGAAAACCTGAATCAAACGCCTGAAGATATAGAAAAAACAAGAATATTATTAGTTGACGATGAAAATTCCGTCAGAACGTTCGCCTTACGTGTTTTACGAAAAAAAGGTTATGAAGTCATAGGATGCAATTCTGCCGAAAATGCCTTGAAAACACTGGAAAATGATAAAAATTTTCAACTCCTGATAACCGACATGATTATGCCAGGACAAAACGGCATAGAACTTGCAAAACAAGTACAGGAACAACTGCCAAATATAAAAATTATTTTAGCATCAGGCTATTCGGAAGATATATTAAAAGGCGAATTTACAGATATTGATAATCTGTCATTTATTCCAAAACCATTCAGTCTGAACGATTTAACCCAAAAAGTTTATGAGGTAATGAAATCATAATGGATAGTCCCTACAACGAAAAAACCAAACAATATACATTGCAATTTTCAACCAACACCTACCTGGGAGAAGAAGATTTTTTAGTTACATCCTGCAATGAAGCCGCTTATAAAATAACAAAAATGTGGCCCTACTGGCCCCATTTTGCCATCAACATATACGGTCAGAAGAGTTCCGGAAAAACACATTTAGCACATATCTGGACAGAGATGGTACAAAAAAGCCTACCTCGTCCGATAGCTATCCCTTTTATTGAAGCTCAACATATTAATATGAAAAACGTCAACAAGCTGGCTAACGAACACAAATATCTCGTTATAGAAAACGTAACAACTGAAATCAACGAAGAAGCCCTCTTTCACTTATACAACTTTTTCAATGTTCCAGAATCTTTTGTTTTATTCACCTCAGAATTGCCTCTGACCAAACTGCCTATTAAATTACCGGATTTACGTTCCCGTTTAAAAGCGATTCCCTGTATAGAAATTCAGCAACCGGATGACATCATGCTAACGGCACTGATTGCTAAACTTTTCAATGACCGGCAAATAATCATCAGTCAGGATATATTAGATTACATTTTGAATCATACGGAAAGATCTTTTGACTTTGTCCGTCGCCTCATAGAAGAAATTGATGATATTTCATGGACTTACAAAAGAGCCGTTACAATTTCAATTGTCAAAGAAGCATTCAATATCTTGTCAAAAAACAAACAGCTAGAGTTATTCATATGAATTCACACAACAATCAAAACATCAACGGCTGGATAATTTTGGATAAACCGCAAGGCATAAGTTCCAACCAGGCTTTACGCAATATACAGTATCTGTTGCACGCCAAAAAAGCGGGCCATATCGGAACATTAGACCCATTCGCGACCGGTGTTCTCCCTCTAGCTTTCGGTGAAGCAACCAAATTAATACCCTACATTAAAGAAAACGAAAAGACTTATGACTTCACTTTAAAATTTGGCGAAGCCACGTCAACTGACGACATTGACGGAGAAATAACCGCTATTTCGCCTTATATTCCCACACAAACAGAAATTGAAAATGTTCTTTCCTCATTTCGTGGCAACATCCGGCAAACTCCACCCAGATATTCCGCTGTACATATCAATGGACGTCGCGCGTATGACTTAGCCAGACAAAATATTACGTTTACAATACCTGAACGGGAAATTTTTATTAAAGATTTAATCCTCACCAGCTACAATTATAAAACGGCAACAGCCAATCTAAAAGTAACCTGCTCAAAAGGTACTTATGTCCGCGCTTTAGGTCGTGATATCGCACAAAAACTGAAAACTTACGGCCACTTAACAACTCTCAGACGAACAAAAAACGGTTTTTTTGACCTTTCACATACGATTTTACTGGAAAATTTAAAAAATACATTGTATAAGAATAACGGAGTTTATCAGCTTTTGCCCGTTGAAACATTTCTGTGCGACATCACGGTTATCGCTGTAACGGCAGAAGAAGCTCTTAAACTTAAAAATGGGTTAACACTTCCCTTGCAAAGGATTACGCCTTTTTCGGGAATAGCAGCGGCCTGTTTTGAAAATAAACTTATTGCCCTGATCCAAAACAAAGAAAACAAAGTTTATCCGATTCGGGTATTTAATCTTTAACTGAAACAAATCTAAGGAAATATTAAAGATGTCGATTACACATGAACAAAAAAAAGAAATTATCGCACAATACGGTACCAAACCTGGTGATACTGGATCTCCAGAAGTCCAAATTGCAATTTGGACACACCGTATCAATTCATTGATTGAACACTTTAACACTCACAAAAAAGATCTGCATTCTCGTCTTGGATTGATGAAAATGGTAAGCCGTCGTCGCCATCTGCTTGATCACTTGCGGGCGACAAGCGAAGAAAGATATCAAACATTAATTAAGAAATTAGACTTGCGTAAATAATGTTTGAAAAACAAATAGCGGAGCAATGGAGCTCCGCTATTTGTAAAATCCCGACATCTTGTCAGGTAAGATATTTTATAGGATAGAAAGGTAAAAATATGGTCAATTGGAACGTGTGCCGCAAAGAAATGGAATGGGGCGGTCGCAAATTAATTTTAGAAACAGGTAAAGTAGCAAAACAAGCAACCGGTGCCGTATGGGCCTCATATGGAAATACTATTGTCGTTGCAACTGTCGTTGCCGCCAAAGAAGCAAAAGCTGATCAGGATTTTTTCCCTTTAACCGTTAACTATCAGGAAAAATATTACGCCACGGGCAAAATACCAGGTGGCTTCATGAAACGCGAAGGCAAACCATCAGAACACGAGGTACTGGTTTCACGATTAATTGATCGCCCGATTCGTCCGTTGTTTCCTGATGCATTTAAAAATGAAGTCCAGATAATTTGTACAACAATAGCGCATGACAAAAAGACGGATTCAGACATTTTGGCTATGATAGCAGCTTCAGCAGCTCTCGCTATTTCAGGAATCCCATTTTTAGGTCCTATCGGCGCAGCTAAAGTAGGCTATATCAACGGACAATATGTTTTAAATCCAACGGTTGAAGAACTGAAAAATTCAGAACTAGAGCTAACCGTTGCTGGAACCAAAGAAGGCGTCCTTATGGTTGAATCTGAAGCCAACGAACTTTCTGAAGAAACCATGTTAAATGCGGTTATGTTTGGTTTTGACAATTTTCAGAACGTCATTGATTTAATCAATGAATTAAAAACAGAAGCCGGTAAAGAACCTTGGGAAACACCGATATTCCCAGCTGAATTTAACGAACTTTACAACCGTATTGAAAAAGACTTTCGTGCCAAATACGAAGAAGCTTTCAACGAAGTTGATAAACAAAAACGCGCAACTTATTTAGGCGAATTAAGCGAGAAAATCAACTCCACCATTAATCCTGAAAATGAAATTGAAATACGCTATGCAGTGGATGCCATTGAAAAATTGATGCATTCGGTTATGCGTGAAAAAGTATTATTAACCGGAAAACGCATTGACGGACGCGATACCAGAACCGTTCGCCCGATTACCTGCGAAGTGGGGCTTTTACCGACAACGCACGGTTCAGCATTGTTTACTCGTGGCGAAACGCAGGCATTAGTGGTAACCACTTTGGGAACAGCTGAAGATTCACAAATTATTGATGGTTTGATGGATGAAGAGCGTCAGGAATTTATGTTAAACTATAACTTCCCTCCTTTTTCTGTCGGCGAATGCGGTAGACTTGGTTCCCCAGGACGTCGTGAAATTGGACACGGAAAACTGGCATGGAGAGCCATTCATCCAATGATGCCAAAAGATAAAACGGTATTTCCGTATACCGTCCGCGTTGTTTCCGATATCATGGAATCCAACGGCTCATCATCTATGGCCACAGTCTGCGGTTCCTGCCTATCACTAATGGACGCAGGTGTTCCACTTAAAAAACCAGTTGCCGGCATTGCTATGGGGCTGATTAAAGAAGACAATGGCAGAGTTGCCATTTTGACCGATATTCTCGGCGATGAAGACCACCTCGGCGATATGGACTTCAAAGTAGCCGGAACCAAAGATGGCATTACCGCTTTGCAGATGGACATTAAAATCACCTCCATAACCAAAGAAATTATGAAAAACGCCTTATCACAGGCACATGAAGGTCGTATTCACATTTTAGGTGAAATGGCCAAGGCTCTACCTGAAGCGCGCCCAGAAATTTCACCGCGGGCACCGCGTATCATCTCTGTCAAAATACCAGTAGACAAGATTCGTGAAGTTATCGGTACCGGTGGCAAGGTTATCCGTGAAATCATTGAAAAAACCAATACCAAAATTGATATTGACGATGACGGCACGGTAAATGTTGCCGCTATTGACAAGAAAGACGCAGATGCAGCCATTGAAATCATCAATGGCATTATCGCCGTACCAGAAGAAGGCAAAAACTATCACGGAACCATTACCAAAATTATGGATTTTGGCGCTTTCGTTCGCTTCTTAGGCTCTACGGAAGGTTTGGTTCACATCTCGGAAATCAAAAACGAACGTATTGCCTCGGTTTGTGATTTCTACAAAGAAGGCGACCAGATTTGGGTTAAATGTTTAGGAACAGATAACCGCGGAAAAATCCGCCTATCCGCCAAACGCGTCAATCAAAAAAACGGAGAAGATGCCTAACCCAAGTCAAAATACATTTTAAATGCAATACTCAAATCAAAACCCCTGGTTTTATCTACCCGGGGTTTTGATTATAAATATCCGCTACTTCCTCTAACACGCCGCCCTCACTGCAACATACCAATGATAGATTATATGCTAAAAGGATTCTGACGCATATGCTGAACCGTCTTGTCAATATAATCTTCAAAATCATTCCGCCTCAGATAAAAGCTTTTAAAAGCCGGAATATACGGATTAAGTTGAACATAATCGCTAAATCCCGCATCAACATTCACCCCCAAAATTTCACCGAGAATAAGCAACGCCGTCAATTCCGATATTCCCCAAACCATCTCATTGCAGACAATCTCTGCTGAATACTTGCCTCGGATAAGCTGAAAAGTCTGCGATAAAACAGTTTCCCATAAAATAATTCTGATATGCTCGGACTTGTCGGCATAAAGATAACAAAACGCATTGGCGGCAATATTAGTACCTTTCCAATCCGATATACCACCCAACTGAACCGACAGTCTGACCTTATAATCCGGAAAGTGAATCTACATAACTTTTTCCGCTGCTTCAACATAACGGCAACCGTCGTTATTCCAGAACTTTGTATAGAACTTCAATGACTGTTCCAATTCCGCCACATACAAAACATATTTTTCATGCAGAAAATCTTCCAAGCACTGCAAAACATCTTTTTCCCCAGACATACCTAAGGTCACAACATCAGCAGTAAGCCCATATTGCTTTGCCCTGGTCTCAACTGAAACACCACTCCACACTGAAAGCATTTTCTGTAAGACCGACGCTTCCTCTTTTCATCACAATAAAACAAAAATTTCATAACACTCCATCTCGTTTTTCCTCTGCTTAAAACCGAGAATCTTGTAACATCAACTTTCCCATTCCCAGGCAAAATTACCGCAAATATTTTGCATTTGCTTTCAGAAATTCTCTGGCAATATCTTCCCCTTCTGCCATCCCCTCATACCAGAAAAAATTGTTTCCCTCATTTTTAAGCTCAATCACCGCCGGTTTGGTCATTTCTTCATATTCGGCAAGACGTTCCGGCAAAACTTCATCATCTTTGCGTTTGATTAAACATCCGCCACAAGAGCAAACGCCGTCACTAACCTCATGTGCCATACCGCATTTCTCACAAATCCGCCGATTCTTAACCCGTTCAAGAATCAAATCCACCGGCGTATCGCGAAAAATCACTGCACTGTTATAATTTGCTACCAGCTTATTAAATTCTTTAACCTGACCAACCGTCCGTGGATACCCATCCAAAATCAAAACTCTGGCCTTAATTTCTTCTAACATTTCGCTCAACATTTTATTAACCATATCATCCGGAACCAAACCGCCTTCAATCATATTAGCTGCCAATTTTTGCCCCAAAAGCGTATTATTTTTCAATTCCTGCCGTATCATTGCACCGACAGAAATATCTTTAACATCATCACCCTCCAAACCATAACGTTCCTCTAATTCTCTAATTAGTGACGATGCAATATACCCTTTACCCGATGCCGGAGCGCCAATTAATGAAATAACAAACTTCCTATCCATTTTATCCTCGCCTTACTCACAAAAGAGCTTCAAATCATTTTGAAGCTCCTACGCAAAAACCATCTCCTCAGACATTATTATTTAATATATTCATCTAAATCGTCAACATAAATCTCTTCAAAAGGATGTAACTTTTGAGGATAGTCACCGGGCTTCAGAACAATACGGTCGGAACGCACCACCGTATCCGGCGTAATCACAATAGGTTGCATTTTAATATCCGTTCGTTTGCCCAAAGTTTCAAAACGATATACATCATCCTTCTGATCATCTGAAACATCTGGTGATAATTTTAACTTTCCATGCTCTAATGGACGCTTTTCTTCAGACAGACTTACCTGAGCGGGCTCAACTTTCAGTCCAGCTTTATTTTCTGAAAATTCGGCTACTATCGGTTTATTCACAGCCATAATATCAACATCAGGCTTAACTACAGGCCGAACTTTGGCATTTTCTCTCTCAGGAGCAAGCAACGCTGGCTTCAAAGGATGCGCGTCTTCTGGCAAACGAATAAGCCCGTATCCAGAACCACCGCCATTCGCCGGTCCGGACAACCCAATAGAATAATAACCACCGATATATCCGTAATCCAAATCAATAAAATCTACATTAAACATAATCCGGATAGTTGTCGTACCGACACTGGTCATATTGCATTTAAATCCGTTTCCATTCAAAACAATATCATTATTACTCTTAACATACAACACAGCCTTATCCGGCTTGCAAACCGTCGGCGTCTGCCCATTATAACTTAAATTATACCCAAGCGCCAAATTTAAAGCAGTCTTCCCTTTTGACGTAGACGCATCCACAATTTTAACCCCATCAAAAAAAACATAAGCAGGTGTAACACCAACTTTTGCCGGTACAGTCAAATAAGGGTTAACACAAACATGTGCCTGAGGATTAGCTTCACACAACAAAGCCGTCTTATCCAAATTATTATCCACTAAATAAGCCAGAGCATTAAAAATATATTCTCGCGAGGCAGATAAAGATGCTGATGCACACTGTTTCTCCCGACAAACAATAACCGAGTTTAAAGGCGGAACCCTTTTATTATACACACGCGCAGAAACCTCTGGATTGTCCGCTAAAAACGCCACATCGGCAGCACTCATGCTCTGACCATTATATTGGCTATCATTTACCATCGGAACATATTCATATTCGCCATTATTCCACCAAGCCTTCTTGTCTGTACACGCTACAAGCAACAAGGTGAAAACTGTCAGGCACATACCATAATTCTTTTTATTCCGCACAATAACCAACCTTTAACAAATTAAATATATGTTATCTGTACGAAAATTTATATTGAAAGTCTATCAATGGAAAGAAAATTGTCAAAAATATACACATCTTGTCGTTATCTTCATATTTTCTCCACCTCTTTATGGTTGTTTATCATCAATTCCTTCGCCTTATTTCCCGTCTACGCTGAACAGGCAAAACCTGCAGATAACATTATCCGCTCATCAGCACAACATCCCGCCATCGCAGTTGACGGCGACAGCCTAGAAATCGGCACCCGACGCATACGCCTAATAGGCATTGACGCTCCGGAATATGACCAGTCCTGCAAAGACGCAAACGGCAAAATATACCCATGCGGACGGCAATCTGCTGATTTTCTGGCACAACTAATCAAAAACCGCTCTCTGGTTTGTCACATCCACAAAAAGGATAAATATGACCGTGATTTATGCACCTGCTACGTTGACAACACGGATATCAACGCCGAGATGATTCGCAACGGACACGCCGTCACTTACATTGAAAACACCTACGACAACCTGCAAAGAACCGCCCAAAAGCAAAAAAACGGCGTATGGAACGGTATCTTTATGCATCCGCGCTTATTTCGTCTGCTGAAATATCAGCAAAAAAAATTTTAAAAACAAATTAATTTAATTTTTACCACAGATTCTTATTGACTCCTTTAAAAAGTTATGTATATTGCACAAAAAAGTTATGTTTAAATTTCAAAAAAAACAGGTGATTTAAAATGTATGCAGTAATTAAAACAGGCGGCAAGCAATATAAAGTAGCGTCTAATGACGTTATCAAAATTGAAAAAATTGCTGGCGAAGCCGGAAGCGAAGTAGTTTTTAATGAAGTATTGGCCGTTGATGACACGGTTGGTACGCCGTTTGTTACCGGCGCCAGCGTCAAAGGTACGATTGTTAAACAGGCAAAAGATGCTAAGATTATTGTTTTCAAGAAAAAGAGAAGACAAAACTATCGTCGCAAAAACGGTCACAGACAAAACATCACAATCGTAAAAATTACAGAATTGTGTAAATAAAATAGGAGATTAACAAAATGGCACATAAGAAATCAGGCGGCAGCTCATCTAACGGACGTGATTCTATCGGACGCCGTTTGGGTGTAAAGAAATTCGGCGGTGAGTCCGTAATCTCCGGAAACATTATTATCCGTCAGCGTGGGACAAAATTCCACCCAGGTAAAAATGTTGGCATGGGTAAAGACCACACGATTTTTGCTACAACCGAAGGTAGAGTAGAATTTAAGACTAAGACAAATGACAGAACTTATGTTTCTGTTATCCCAGCCGAATAATTAAACAGACATAGAAAAACAGCGGGGATGACAAACATCCCCTTTATTTTTCAATAAATATAGAACAAGTACTGCCAAATATCAAAACGGACAAACAAAATGAAATTTCTGGACCAGGCAAAGATATACTTAAAATCTGGTGATGGTGGACGCGGATGCGTTTCTTTTCGCCGTGAGAAGTATATTGAATTCGGTGGTCCAAATGGTGGTGACGGCGGCAAAGGCGGCAGTGTCATATTTATGGCTGTCGAAAACCTGAACACATTAATAGACTTTCGCTACCAACAGCATTTCAAAGCTCAAAACGGTCAACATGGCATGGGTTCGGAAATGAGCGGAGCTAAAGGTGAAGACCTCATCATCAAAGTTCCAGTTGGTACTGAAATCGTTGCCGATGACGGTCAAACCATTTTAGCAGATATGGTAGAACCTGGACAGACATATTTAGCGGCCAAGGGCGGCGATGGCGGACGCGGCAATACACGTTTCAAAACATCTACAAACCAGGCTCCACGTTATGCCGAACCTGGCTGGCCTGGTATTGAAATGTGGGTTTGGCTGCGTTTGAAAATTATTGCCGACGTGGGGTTAATTGGTCTTCCGAATGCCGGCAAATCAACTTTCCTTTCCTCCACCACCAAAGCCCGCCCCAAAATTGCCAATTACCCATTTACTACACTACACCCAAACCTCGGAGTCGCATGGATAGACGATAAAGAGCTCGTTTTGGCAGACATCCCAGGCTTAATAGAAGGTGCGCACGAAGGAACCGGGCTTGGAGACCGCTTCCTTAAACACGTAGAACGCTGTTCCATTTTCTTACACCTGATTGATGCAACCTCCGAAGATATTGTCCGTGATTACAAAACCATCCGCCACGAACTGGAACTTTACAAAGACACCTTGATATTAAAACCAGAAGTCATTGCTCTAAATAAAATCGATTCGCTAACCGACGATGAAATAAAAAAGAAAAAAGCTCTGCTTGAAAAAAATACAAAATCACCGATATATACTATTTCTGCCATTGCCGGCATAAACACAACCGATTGCCTGCGCAAAATTGCCAGTTTTGTCCCATCAAAAAAGAGACCTGATAGCCCAAAAGCAGAAACGACTGCTCCGATAAAAAAGAGCTGGTCCCCCCTGGATTGATTTTTAAGGAATAGAAACTAATGAACACACCAGATACAAATTTATTAGAATTGATTCAAAAAGTTTTGGACAATAATAAAGCCGAAGATATTGTAACCATTGATTTAAAAGGCAAAACATCTATCGCCAATTACATGGTTATAGCCAGCGGCTCATCAAACCGCCATGTCTCTGCTTTGGCTGACAAAGTTAAAACAGAATTAAAACAACACGGTTATCACGTTTCTTCCGAAGGCGAAGAAAAAGCCAACTGGATACTTATTGATGCTTTTAACATTATCGTACATATCTTTTGTCCGGAAGTCCGCGAATTTTATAACTTGGAAAAAATGTGGTCATCCGTTGCCGAAATGCGCAAGGGAGAACCATTACAATAACCAACACTTACTACCCGCTTTTATTTATTGACAAGATGAAAAAAAGCTTGATTTATTCTTTTGAAGCGTATATTGCTTACAAAGCAACAAACATAATACCTATCCTGATAGGGGTATAGCTCAGTTGGTAGAGCATCGGTCTCCAAAACCGAGTGTCGAGGGTTCGAATCCTTCTGCCCCTGCCAAAAACAAAGCCTAATTCATTGTTTTTATGATGAATTAGGCTTTTTATTTAACTACTGTATCACGGCAATTTCAGCAAGGTGATACAGCAGATGACAAAAAACAACACGAGACTATTGGTCAGGAAAAACTTATTACATAAGAGTCGCCGTCCCAAAATGCATTCAACATCTGGTTAAACGCCAAGAATTCAGATACTCTTTAAACACAAAG
>CAYQDC010000021.1:0-27117 GCA_964416205.1 uncultured Acetobacter sp.
TATTATTAGTAAAATTAAATGTCAAGCATTTTTGTTAGATTCATAAATAACAAAAATTTCCTTATAAATATTTGTGTAAATTTATAAGGAGAATTAAAAATGTGGAAAAAGGTTAAGAAATGGTGGTGGGCACAAAGATTAGATTTAGTAATGTGTCTTGCTAAAATATTGAGAATTAAAATTTCCGCCCCACATTTAGGTCAAATACCATCGTATGTTATCAAAAAATAAACCACTGGGTATCTTCTTCCTTATCAATATATGATTGTCCTTGTTCATACCTATATGTGTGTTCAAGAACTTTATTATGAAATTCTAAAATTAGTAATCCGTCTTCTTTATCTGTCATTATTTCTAATAATTCAGAAATAATCTGGGAACTATTGCTTGCTTTAAAAAATAATGTAGATGTGGTATTATCAGATTTACCTTTATATTTTGTAACTATGCTTTTCATATTTATCATTATATGACTCTTGGTTATTATATTGAAAATTATATGTTATTACTAATGTTTTCATTTTCATCAATATCACATTATAAATTCTTATCAAATAATTTAACAAGGATATTTTATTTAGAACATATTTCAACAAAATTGTTTAATAGAGTATAAAGGTATTAAAAAACAACACTTTTCTTTAATTGAGCGTTTGAAAAAAAACACACTCACCCACCTTGGCAACAATACATTTTCGCCAAATTCACCCTTCATCATCCGTTTCATTGATAAAGAGCTAACGTTAACATATTATTTCACCAAACACATCTTCTCACCACAACGAACAATTTATAACTGAAGCTAACCATCCGCAAGCGTTAACGTCCATCACACAAACACCGGATATATTCAGACTAACCGAATAATTTCGCCCAAAAACTCTTTTCATCCTCTGGAGATTCCGCCTGAAATTGTTTCAAATATTCCTTTTGTTTATCGTTCAATTTGGTCGGAACAACTACTTTAAACGCCACGAACAAATCACCGCGCTTGTCAGAATTCATATAACGCATGCCCTTACCTTTAAGGCGCAACTTGTCATTCGGTTGTGTGCCGGGCTTGACATCAACCTCAATCTCTTCACTGTCAATGCCTTTAATCCGAAAAGAACCACCCAGCGCCGCTGTTGCCATGGATATTGGCGCCAGTGTATACAAATCCGCTCCGTCACGCTCAAAAACCTTATGTCCTTTAACCGTGATAAAAACATACAAATCACCTTTAGCACCACCACGCTTGCCAGCCTCGCCTTCACCGGCCACTCGCATGCGCGTGCCGTTTTCAATCCCTGCCGGAATCTTTATTTTCAGCGACTTTTCCAATCTTTCGGTACCAGTTCCGCGGCATTTTTTACATTTATCCACAACAATGCGCCCTGTTCCACGACATTGCGGACACGTCGTCTCAAACACGAAAAAACCACCTTGTTGCGTCCGCACTTTTCCCGTACCTTTGCATGTGGCACAAACTGATGGTTCTTTACCATCCGCAGTACCAAACCCATGGCAGGTTTCACATTCTTTAGACGTTGTAATCGTAATTTCCTTCTCCGCACCATGAAATGCCTCCTCCAGCGTCAAAGCAATATCATAGCGAATATCATCGCCGCGCTGGGCATAAGAGCGCTGCCGACCCCGCCCCTGTCCGGTAAATTCGGAAAAAATATCGGAAAAAACATCAGCAAAACCAGTTCCGGTAAAATCAAATCCGTCAAAAGGATTAGCTCCTGCACCACCACCAAAACCGCTGGTGAAAGCCTGATGTCCGTAACGGTCATAAGCTGCCCGTTTCTGCTCGTCTTTCAAAACCTCATAAGCTTCGTTAATATCTTTAAACTTTGCCTCGGCATCTTTATTACCGGGATTACGGTCAGGGTGGTATTGCATTGCCAGTTTGCGATAGGCTCTTTTTATTTCATCGCTTGACGCTGTTTTAGTCACGCCAAGAACTTCGTAATAATCTGCCGTCGTACTCATTTTTTCAAACCGTCCCTAAACTATGCACAAAAAAACTGCGCTTAAACAAACCTGTTGTTTATTTAGGAATTTTATTTTCTTAATGCAAGCTTTTTTTGTCCTTTATCGGCCGATTTTTTACTTTTGCCGTATTTTTTACCACACGGCTCCGGCCTGTCCTCACCGCGATTATAGATAAAAATTATCCCATTGTCCCTTTTATATTCACCGCCACCACGCTGAACCATCCGTCGGCACCGATATGCCCGACAGACAAAAAAGCCTCACCGATTTAACCGGCAAAGCTTTTTTCTCATTTAAACCCAGTAGTGCCGTTATTAATAACAGTCGCTGTATGCAGTCGTCACATATGTCCGGTAAAATTCCACCGTCAAGCGGCACAGGCTGTGCGGCGCATAATCTTTGAGCTCGCAATAACGTACTATCTCGCCCTTGTCACCGGGTTGATAGTTCACATAGTACGTCCAGCGTACAGTATTGTTACCAATATAACGGGCATGCATCGGCTCTTCAAAATCATCAAAAAAATCGCGCATCTGCTGCCCTTGCTGAATATCAAACCCGGCTACATGCATAACCTGGCCTTTCGATGCACGATAATAAGTATATGTAACTCTCTGTTGTCGCGGCTGGTATTGATAAACTTTTGTACTGTCGCGGCGATAACTCGGAACATATGACGGATCGCAACAGCACCCGGCCATCAACAAAGCAAAAACACCCATCAAAATTTTTCTCATTTCAAATCTCCTAAAAAAACATACAAAAATTCTGCCACCGTCATAGTGTGCCAAAATTTTTGCCTAAAAAAAACTAAAGTAAAACGGCTAAAAACTAACTTACTAACTCTAAAATAATTTCATCCAACAAGGGAAAACCCTTATCCGTAAGCTTAACATTACGCTCATCATAACATAGCAAATTTAATTGCGCAAGTCTTTTTGTCATTTTTTTTGACAAAAAATCAAATAAATGGATACCGCATGCCTGATAAAAATTCTCGGCATCAATTCCCTCTTCCAAACGCAACCCGAGCAAAACCAGTTCTTCGGCTCTTTCTTTCGGCGTCAGATATTCACCGTCACGCCCATCAATTGTAGCCTGTACCGCCGCCATTCCGCCCATTTCAATACCATCTTTTCCGGCGATACGACCTGTTCTGAGCCGCCCGTGTGCACCCAAACCGATACCAATATAATCACCACCTCGCCAATAAACCAGATTATGTGCACATTCATCCGCCACTGTCGCGGCAAAATTTGACACCTCATAACGCATAAAACCGCGTTCCCGTAAATATGAAACTGTTTGATTATAAAGAGTTAACGCCTCTTCTTCACCAGCCGCCTGAATGTTTTTTTTCGCAAAAACTGTTCCTTCTTCTATCGCCAGTTCATAAAGGGAAATATGTTTCAACCCAAATGAAAGCGCCGTATCAATTTCTTGCTGCCAATACTCCCATCGTTGCCCCGGCCGTGCATATATCAAATCAACAGAAAACTTCGGAAAAACCGCCACCCCGAGCGCCATTGCCCGCAACGCATCATCTGTGCTATGTGTTCGCCCGAGAAATTTCAGATCTTCGGTATTTAGAGACTGCACACCAAGCGAAAGACGATTGATTCCCGCTGCCCTGAAATCCAAAAACTTACTGCGTTCAAACGTATTCGGATTAGCCTCCAGCGAAATTTCTGCCCATGAATCCAAAACAAAAAAACGCCCAACAGCTTCAATCACCTGCGCAACGCTACGAGGTGCCAACAGTGACGGCGTCCCACCACCGAAAAAAACAGAAGTAACCCTGCGTCCACCACAAAGCCCGGCAAAATAAGCCAGATCATCCATATAGCGCTGCAATAGTGCATCTTCGTCAAAATCCCGCGGTAGCAAACAACGGAAAAAGTCGCAATACGGACAACGACTTCGGCAATAGGGAAAATGGATATAAACCGCCAACGCATCTTGTGCCTGCCGTTCGCCACCAAATATCGACTGTTCATTCATATATGCCATAATCTGCCCTACCTGCCATTAAAGTTTCCGCTGCCCACAAGCATAGTCCGTTCTCCATATCGCTAAAAACAGCACAAAAAGAAGATTCACCTGGGCTGCAAGCATATATGCCAAACGAAACATCGTCGGTTTCCGCCACCAGGTAACAAATACGCAAAAGCTGTCATAAAGCCTCCTTTCTTACCTTGATTACGGTACACTTTAATATTGGCCGCCACTACAGAAGAAATATAAAACCAGATGATAACCTATTCAACCAACTTCAACCCTCTCGTCCGTTGCAAATACGGCACACACGAATACTATCATTACCGCAGACACTCCCCTGACGTTCAGAGCTTAGCACATGCCTTTTCAATTCTCTCCTGCAATGCAACCATAAACTCTTTCTTACTGGCATAATCCTGCACCCGCATCGGTGGCAAAAACTCAAACACCACTTTACCAGGCCTCCGAAGAAACGCTCCTTTGGACCACACCCGGTCAGAATTAAGCGCCACGGGCACCACCGGCATATTAAGCCCTTCCGCCAAAAAAACAATACCGGACTTATAACCTTTAACCTGCCCATGCTTACAGCGCGTTCCCTCGGGAAAGATAATAATAGAACGTCCCTCTGCCACACGCTGCTTCGCCGCCGCCAGCATGCCTTTCATCGCCTTCGCCCCTGCGCCACGGTCAACCGGAATCATACCGTACAAAGCCTGCCCCCAACCGAACAGCGGAATATAAGTCAGCTCCTTTTTAAGCACAAAAACCGACCGCGGAATAATATCGGTATAGGAATATGTTTCAAATGCCGATTCGTGCTTACTGGCAAAAATAACATTTGGCAGGATATTTTCTTCACCTCGCACTTCAATCGTAATACCGCAAAGCTTGAGCATACCACTCCAAATAAAGCGGTGCAGATATTTATCCCACAGATTAATCATACCCTGTCGCGATACCAGACCCACCGGCAGACTGACAAGAAATCCGAGCGCCATTGCTGGATAAAAATAAAGGTTAGCCACCATTGAACGTAAAAAAAGCATCATCTTCATAATCTCAATATTCTATATTGTACATAAACCAATAGAAACTTTGTATACTCCACTGCCAAAAAAAGCAAGCTATTCTTATTTTTCCACCATTCGCGTGCCACATCAGGGGTATCCGCTGCCACAAAATGCATTTTCATATTTGGCATTTCATGTTCTAGCTCCAAACGGCTGCGCGGAATATGATAAAACGACGTCACAACAAACAGCTCACTCATGCCGTGCTCTTGCGCCCACGCTCGCACCTCACGCGCATTTCCAACTGTATCACGCGCCTCATAGCCCAGATCAATCGGCTGTCCACTTTCCAGCCGGACATCTGGTCGCAACACGATAAGATTAAGTGTCGTCCCAGCCGGCACACCAGAAATCAGTAGCCTTTCACCATAGCCACGATTCAGTAGTTCCATCGCTTTGGCAATACGGTTTTTACCGCCGGTCAAAACGGCTATACCCGCTGGCGACGTTTCTTTTTCCGCCACAAAGCGCCCCTTCATAACTGCCATGGTCACATACAACGTCCAGGCATAATCCCTGGCCAGCTCATCAGCCTCTGTCGCTTTTTCCGCCGTCAGACAGTCGACATTTCCTGCACCAAAATGCAAACAATACTTCTCTTCATGCGACTGCACATAGGCAAACACCATCCGATTGAAAATGAACAATCCCCCAAGCCAAACTAAAAACAGCAAAAACCCGACAAACACAACAACAATCAATAGTTTATGTTTTATTATCATGCACCAGCCCTTTCTTTATGACGCCTTGTCACATAAACTTTCGACAAAAGCTAGAGCCACCCTTTGTTTTGCTGTCTTTTGCTCCAATTTCATCATGCGTTTATCCATAACCCGTTAAAACAAGAGTAAATGCGGATTGTTAAAAACATCGTTTTAAAAATCAAACTTCTCCCCCGGATACGCTTTCCGACACATTTCCTGCCATGTTGGCCGCTCTTCCGGAGCCAGCCCGATATTAAAATTTGCAAAATATTTTTTTCTGGAACGAGCACAAAGATTTTGCACCAGCTGTCTTTTTTCTGCGCTGACATCTGCCCGCCGGACAATCTCGTCAATATCCTGAAACAACAGCAACTGCGGGTTATCAAGCGAAAAATTGCGCACCACGATTTTCTGTCCCGCATCATTTTCCTCCAGTTTATACCTGCTGACCGAAAAATCGGCAACATTATAATAATAAAAACTGTCTTTTGCAATAGCCACCCGCAACGCATACAGCAACACCGATACGGTAAAATGAAAATCTTCATACATAACCCGTAACGTTGGAAACCGGATTTTATGCCGGTTCAAAAAATCCCGCCGGTAGATTTTATCCCAAACCAGCTGAGTTACTTTATAAATGCTGTCCTCATCAACGTTAAAAACATCTTTGCCCGTCATAACCCAAATTATATTGCTCCAAGACGACATCTGCCGCCACCTGTGCACATGGTCTTTCCTCCCGGCAACCGCCACATCTGTATCATGCTTTTTCGCCACCTTGTACAAATCTGCAAAATAATTGGGCGATACCCAGTCATCACTGTCAACAAAGCCGATATATTCGCCCGTGGCCGTATCAATCCCGCGGTTGCGAGCCGCACCGATGTATTGATTTTCCTGCGTAATGACTTTAATCCGCTTGTCATGTGTCGCATATTCCGCCAATATCTCCGCCGACCTATCGGTTGAACCGTCATTGACGCAGATAATCTCTATATCCTTAAGCGTCTGTTTGCGTAAACTATCCAGACAACGTCTCAAATATTTTTCGGCATTATAAACCGGCACTACCACACTGACTTTAACCTCTTTGGCAGGTTCCGTTACTTTCGCCTCATAAAAGCGTATCCCCGGGGTCTCAAGCCACATTCTAAAAATTCCCCCCCCAAGTATAATAATGATAACAACCGCCATCCCAATCCGAACCGTCCGTCGATGCCACTGCAACCACAAAGATTGCCATACCGCCACCACCAAAGCACATATGCCACCGACAAACATCATCTTTTCCACCGGCAGCCACAACGGATACATAATATAATATCCGAAAAATATTATCAGCCCTGCCGCTGTCGCGCTTCTTACCACCTGCCCCGCACGAGCATAAAACCCTGTCGCCAGAACAACTGCTTCCACCGCCGTAAGCCCCAAAATCCACAGTTTCATCGCTTTATCATCAGCATAAAGCAACAACCGCCAGCAATCAAAGGCATAACACACAATCACCAACTGCGCTGCAAAAATAAGCATGCCCGATTTTTGCTTTTTCAGATACAGTCTAAACCCCACACTCCATACCATCAGCATCACCGCCCAGCCCCAGAGTGAATAGTCAGTATGCCGCCCGTTGACAACATAAAGGTTATTGGTCATCTGATAGAAGAACAGTGCAAAAAAAACAAGGCTACAGCACCATACCAAAAACTTAGCCACTCCCTGTACCGTTCTCTTCATTCCTTACCCCCACAGTTACACCATGCCACGCAGCGTCTTTACCACCGTCATATAAGACGTCCCTGCCACCAACCCCGCCGCTGCAAATGGCAACAGCAAAATCAGCACCCACTGCTCCAACCCAAACGATACCGAATTGAAAATGCCGGCTTCTATGCTCTCAGCCAGATGCCCGACAATCAAAATCGCAGGCACAGCTGCCACCGCACCGATAATACCAGCCACCGCCGATACATGCGTAATCTGCCGCACATAGTTGCCCGCAATATATTCGTCGGTCGCACCCATCGTATGCAAAATAGCTATAATGTCGCGATGAACGTTAAGACTCGTCCGCGCCGCATAGACAATGGACGCAATACATCCACCCGCTACTAACACCAGTACCGTCACGGCCAGAACTTTAAGCGAGTTGATAAACTTCAATAACCTGGTCAACCACAGATTATGGTTGTTGATAGCCGCCTGCGCCGAAATTTCAGATAGTTGTGTTTCCAGTTTTTTATAGTCAAACTGCACTGCCCTGTTGATTTTCACATCCAACAGCTTCGGTATCGGAAGCACATTGACATCTACATTGTTGCCGAGCCACGGTTCCAACAATGCACGCAATTCTGCATCACTCAAAACTGATACTTCTTCTACATCAGGATATTTCTCCAAAAAGCCTACCACATTGAGCAAATCCTGATGACTGTCTTCGGCATTGGACTGCGGTAACACCTGCACCGTAAAGTTGGAAACAACCTGGCGCCGCGAATTTTCAAACATGGAGCTGATACCCAGCACCCCAGCCAGCGTCAGTGCAAACAAAAACACCGCTACAGCAACCGTCACCCGGAGAAACATTTTGGAATATCCATCGTCCATCGGAAGTTCCTGCGTTTTGTCGACCGGAGCCTTTTGCCGCCGCAACTCACGGATACGTGCCGCCCGTTGTTTGGCGGTCGCCTTAGATACCGGTACCCCACCGCCTGCACGTGCCGAACGTTTTTTCGAAGCCACTTCTTTTTCCAAAATTTCGACCTGTTTCATGTCTTCCTTGCCTTGTGTTGACATAATAACGTTACGCCTCCTGTATCTATTCAACCTGTAATATTTATTCTGCTCTTATCTTTCAGCCATTGTACCCAAAAGCTATGCACTTTTTACGACACTCACATTTTCCTTAGCTGTCATAACAGCCATCCGTTTCACATCTGTCTTTCCCCCTTTTGCTGTGAGATTGCCATTCTCTGACAAAAACTAATCTTTTTCTTTGACATACGAAAGCCGTCCGTCTTCCAACAGCAGCCGCGGATACGGATAACGCGTCATCAGCTCATTGGAGTGGGTGGCAATCACTACCGTCGTTCCCAACCGATTCAGCTCACCGAACAGTTTCATCAGTTTAACCGCAATATCGCTATCCACATTGCCAGTCGGTTCGTCAGCAAGCAGCAATTCTGGTTGATTGATAACCGCCCTGGCAATCGCCACGCGTTGTTTCTCGCCACCGGAAATCCCCGAGCTTTTAACATACATGTTGTGAGAAAGCTCCACCCACGCCAACAGTTCAATCACCCGTCGACGAATTTCTTTTTCTTTCATACCACGAATTCGGAGCGGTAAAGCCACATTATCAAACACGCTCAAATGCTCCAGCAGGCGAAAGTCTTGGAATACAACACCGATTCGTCGCCTGAGAAAGGCCAACTTGTCGCGTCCAGTCATTGCCACGTTGTTACCGAACACCTTGAGCGTGCCCGAAGTCGGTCGCTGCGCCAGATACAGCATGGACAACAGTGACGTTTTACCTGCACCGCTCTTGCCTGTCAGAAAGTGCATAGACCCACGTCGAAATGAAAAATTGATTTTTTTAAGCACATCGGGATTGTCACCATAGCGCAACCCCACTTCACTCATTTCCACAATCGGTTCAAACTCCCTAACCACCATTTTCCATTCCTTTCAACATCCTGCGTTTTTCAATCCTCCCAATCACATACATACCTCAAAAACACATCTTCCATTAATCAAAACTACCGCTCATAACCATCATCGCAATTCCCTAATATCATGAATGACAGAAACATCACCTTCTTCTTTTCTTGCTGCCTCTGCAGGCCACTTTTTTACCCCGTCAGAAAACTACACCCAACACAGCCAATCATTGTCACACCAGCCACCTATCCTCAACGCCCCTTTACCTGGGCTTAACACTTTTTCAAGTTATACCCCAAAAAAGATTTGATTAAATAATTTTTATCTATATACTAACAGGAAAGAAAATAATAAGGACTGTTATCCGGAAAAAACATTAAGGAAAAAACCATGTTGATAAGTTGCCCGAAATGCTACAGCATTTATGAAATCCCAGATGATTTAATCGGCAAAACCGGACAGAACTTCCGTTGCCAAATTTGCACCAACGTCTGGCACGCCATGCGAAGCGACGCCTTGGGTTATGAAGAAAAACGAGACGACAAACCTCTGATTGAACCACTTCACGTGGCCGAAAGTGAAACCCGCCCGTTTCCGAGCGAACGAGAAGAATTTACCGTTCCAGCCGACAGCCGTCCCGGGCGCCGAATTCCGTCATCGGCAGATATTTTGGCGGAAGCAGGCATACTACACGCTTCCCAGAACAAGCCAGAAAAAGTGCCAGAGTTGTCCGTTCCCGAACCGCCGAAAATATTAACATCGGCACAGATTCTAAACGCTGTACAGCAAAAGCAAGAACTACCCCTAATGTCTGACGACGGCACCGCTTTTACCATCAGCATAAGTCCACTAAATGAAAAAGCGGACGATTACGTCGCCACAAATACTCGTTCGACAGCGCATAAGCCGGAAACAGAGCGCCGCGAACCACATTTGTTTGCCGATACGCCAGAAACCACCTCCCCCATTATCATTCCCCGCCCCGAATACCGTCTAGAAACGCCGGAGCCGTTCAAAGGTTACCATAAAACATGGCTTTTTCTCTGCCTATTATTTTTAGCAGGGATGACCTTGTTCATGCGTCGCGAAGTGGTTTCCGCTTATCTTCCCGCAGAAAATTGGTATCAAAAAATAGGCTTAAGCGGACTTAACAACCAACAATATCTGAAATTTGAAAAAATCAGCGTCCACAGCACCACACAAAAGAATAAAGAAGTCCTGCTCATCACCGCTGTTATCACCAACAATTCCCATTACACAACAAAAGTACCACCCGTACGCGTCAACAACGGCGCCGAAACCTATGCCCCCGAGCGCACATTGCTGAAAAGCCTGGAAAAAACTCGCGCTGTGTTTACCCTGCCGCTACAGCAAACGCCTATAAACTTGAATTTGAGCTTTACTGAACCTTAAATATAAAAAAAGTAAAGCGCTCCGACAACACGGTTGCACAACGTTGTTTAAACGGCAAAGCAACGGTCAGTCGATTAATTGGAAAAATTTTAACAAGGAGAATATAATGTTAAGAGAAAACCTGCAAAACGCTTTGAAAGAAGCCATGAAAAACCATGACACAGCCACGGTTTCCGCTGTTCGCCTGATAATCGCCGGACAAAAGGAAAAAGACGTTGCCGCCCGTGGCGCCGGAAAGGAATGCGCCTCCGACGCGGAACTGTTATCCATGATGCAGGGGATGATTAAACAACGCAACGAATCAATTAAAATATATAACGAAGGCGGACGCCCGGAATTAGCCGCTAAGGAACAGTCGGAAATCAATGTCATTGAGCGTTTCCTGCCTAAACAGTTGAATGAAGCTGAAACCAAAGCCGCAATAGAGGCTATTATTGCCAAAACCGGTGCCACTAGCATTAAAGACATGGGCAAGGTAATGACCGAGTTAAAAACTGCCTACGCCGGCCAGCTGGATATGGGTAAAGCCTCTGGCATAATTAAATCGCTGTTGCATTAAGGCATCGCAAGGAAAATGTAGAATATGAATGACGACTTACAACGTTTCATAGACGAACTGAGAGCTCGCGTTTCCATCGCCGATGTCGTCGGTGCAAAGGTCAAACTGACCAAAAAGGGACGCGAGTATCAGGGATTATGCCCTTTTCATAACGAAAAAACACCGTCATTCACAATCAACGAGAGTAAGGGTTTTTACCATTGTTTCGGCTGTGGCGCCCACGGCGACATCATCAAGTTTGAGATGAATGCTAACGGCCTGCCATTTATGGATGCGTTGCAAAAGCTGGCACATCAGGCCAATTTGCAAATGCCGCATTTGTCCCCCAAAGACAAAAAAGATGAAGAAGAGCGCAAATCTCTGTATGACATCATGGAGAGCGCATGCACCTTTTTTGAACGCGAACTGCGTATGCCAGATGGCGCTACAGGGCTGAAATATTTTATGGAAAAGCGCAGCTTATCCAAAGAAACGATAAAAAAATTCCGCCTAGGCTTTGCACCGGGAAATAACGCCCTGATGACACACCTTAAAGCACAGGGCATAGAAGAAAAAGATATGAAAGAGCTGGGATTGATAGCGATACCTGAAGACATATCACGCCACCCGCACGACTTTTTTCGCAACAGAGTTATGATCCCGATAACCAACAAACAAGGGCGCATAATCGCTTTCGGCGGACGCGTCATGGAAAAGCTGGAACCGAAATATCTGAACTCGCCTGACACTCCGATTTTCAACAAACGCCGCAATTTATACAATCTGGACAAAGCGCGCGAAATCGCCTATAAAGAAAAAAAGCTGATTATCTGCGAAGGTTACATGGACGTCATCGCTCTGGATCGATATGGTTTCAGCTATGCCGTAGCACCGCTCGGCACAGCGTTGACAGAAGAACAGATTACCGAAGCATGGAAAGTCTGCCCCGAACCAATATTGTGCCTGGACGGGGACACACCGGGAGTAAAAGCCGCCATGCGCGCGGTAGACCGCATATTGCCAATGCTCAAAGCAGGCTATTCACTGAAATTCCTATTTTTGCCCGACAATCAGGATCCAGACGAATATCTGCAAGCACATGGGCATGATAGCTTTGCCGCGTTACTGGAAGAAACCGCACCGCTGATAGACATTTTATGGCGCAAATATACCGAAAACGAAGACAGCTCTACCCCGGAAAAAAAGGCGCTGATAGAAAAGACTTTGTTGTCCGAAGTCGCCAAAATCGGCGACGCCACCGTACGCAGTTATTATGCACAGGAAATCCGTGGCCGCATATACAAAGCATTCAAACAAACCCCGTGGCAAAAGGACAATTCCCACCCCGCATATAATACACCGCGCCGTCCCTACACTACCGCACCACACCCATATGCGCCAAGGTTGGAAGCACCGCACCATAGCACACCCGTCCAAACACCACCGGCTTATCTGGACAAAATTCCACTACAACAAGACGCAATGCCTGCCACCATTTCATCAATTCCGCCCGAAAACAAAAACAACATCACATCCACTCTGCCACAAAATATCACTCCGAACCGTCCCAATGCTCTACATCGCGATCGGGAAACAGATCGCCAAGGTCATAACGGCAATTTCCGATACCCTGACAACAACAGACATAGTTGGAACAATAACTACGGCAGTTCACGCAGGAGCAATCGGCACCAGCCCCTCAGACACATTTTCACCGTCACCACACCGGAAGAGCTTTACCACAGCGCCACCACCGAAAATGATAAAAACCTGCGATTTATCATTGCAGCCATGTTCGTATACCCCGAACTTATCGGCGACTATGAAGAACAAATGTGTACAATAGATGCTACCGACAAAAAACTGTTACAACTGTACACAACCATGGCAGACATATATGACAACACCGCCCCTCATTTATCAGCCAAAACTCTGCATGACGAAATAGCTTCACGTCCCGAAAGCAATACATTAAAAAACCTGTGGGAATTGGATATGTTGCAAAAAGACAAACCCTTTATCACCGATCTGCGCAAAAGCGTGGAAAAATTGCTACAAGAAAATCGCCTGCATGCGTTGGAAGAAGAAATCAAAGCTATAACTGCAGAATTATGCCAAAATTTTACCGAAGAAACCTATCTGCGCCAAACAGCACTGAAGAAAGAACGCGACCAAATCATTGCTTCAGCCGAAACAGAATAACCACTTTTATATCCATCTTGCTAAAACGCCTAATATCACACCAGCCCCTTCTTAACATTAACTCGCGTCTCCCTATTTTAGTCATCACATCTCTTTTTTATCATCATTGTACCTTTTCTCCGAATTGCCATCAAAACACAAAGCGCTACAATTCATCCCCCTACAGCTGTAATACCCCAAAAAAACAAAGCCACTATTACCCTTCATTGCCCACGCCGCCATCCACTTTTCCATTTTTTACTTGACAAACCGCTATCCCGGGACTAAAACCAAAAACAGTTAACAAATTATTTAAATACTATGCTACACGAAACTTTATCTCCTTATAAAAAGCAGATAAGTATTAATTGGCTCTTTAGCCAATTTTTCATTTCAGAAACTGCACATTTGTGAAAACCAGCAGCTTCGCATAAAAAAACAACAATTTCTTTTGCTATTTTTAAACAAATTATTTTCTACAACAACTCTTAACAGTTGGGAAGCGCCCCTCTTTGTGAAAAGAGGCGCATTTTTTATGCTCGTATTTATAAAAAAACCGCCGTTTACAGCAGAAAACGAAAGATAAACATACAACCAAAATGCACACCTTAACAGCCGATGGCATATCAATCCTATCCATTTCAGAGTTATTTTTTCTTCAAAAAACGTCTCAACAGCGACTTTGCTTTTTCCACCGTCGGCAAATGTGTCAAACCAGAATGTTCCATCTTATCCCTGGCCTGTTGCATTACCGTTGCCATTAACTGCTTACTCTTTTCAAAAAGTTTATCTATATCTTTAAAATTAATATTTAATATGTTGTTCATATTTATTTTATTCTGATGATTTTTAACTCCAGAATCAGACGATTCGTTATCCCATTCTTCAAATGCTGGCAATTTATCCATATCATCGTCCGCCTCTGAAACAGAAACTTGCTCCAACTCTGACTGTACTTGCGGCATCTGTTCCGCTTCTGCCTGTATTTGTTCGATCTCTGCATGTATTTGCGCCACTTGTACCGGCTCAACCGCCGTCATTTCCTGAACAATTACAGAGCATTCTGCCTCAGCCATTGCAAATACTTCGCCACTTCCGACAGCCCCAGTATCATCCTCAACTCTCAACCCGGGATCTGCAACATCACAGAATACAGCCTCATCTGTCTCGCTTGCACCACCTGAAGATGACGCCAGTATATCACCTGTATCACTTTCCGTCGCACCAGACATCATACCGGTTGCAGTGATTTCATACGCCGGAGATATAAATTCTCTCTTCTCCGCCAAAGCCATCGTCGGCATTTGCCCAACCGGCACCATCTCTGTTGCACTACACCCCCATTCTTCAAACGCCGGCAGCTTCACTGTCGGATCGCCTGCCGATTCCCGAACAATTACAGTGTCTTCCGCCTCAGTCGTTGCAAATACCTCATCACTCTCGACAGCCCCGGTGTCGTTCTCAATTCCCAACCCGACATCTGCAACATCACCAAACACAACCTCATCTGCCCCACTTACATCACCTGAAGACGTCTTAACATTCATACCAACCGCCGGCAGTTCCCCTGTCAGATCGCTTTCCTGTTCCCGAACAATTACAGTGTCTTCCGCTTCAGTCGTTGCAAATACTTCATCACTCCCGACGGCCCCGGTGTCGTTCTCAACTCCCAATCCTAAATCTGCAACATCACTGAACACAATCTCGTCTATCCCACTTACACCACCTGAAGACATCTCAACATTCATACCAACCGTCGGCATCTCATCTACACTACCTTCTACTATGCCCTCCAGGCCGGACGTTTTTCCGATCGCCATACTGATATCAAATGTCGTCGCCCCAAAAACATTCTTTTCCAACTGCCGCCGCGCCACCGTCTGCAAATTATCCTCCGCCGTGCCAATAAACAGAGCGTTATCCGCCTCATAAATACTTAATCCCATCTTCTGCGCCTGTTCAACAATCTCCGAAGCTAGCGTTTTATCAATCGCAATCAAAGCATTCCCAAACGCAATATAGTCCTGCAACGCATTTATCTCCAGCCACTCCTGGTGTTCTGCCACCATGTATTTTAGCAACACCGCCCCCGGCTTCGGGCATCCAGCTTCAATAAAATCCCTCACAGCAAAAAGCGTCCGCCGCCGGGCATAATCCAGCACAAAACCAGTCGTCTCCGGAAAGTGCTGCAAATTAACCATGAGAATATCACCAATCTGAGCTTCTTCCCCTTTTGCCAACGGCAACAGCCGATGTAAAAAAACAGTCATTTCAATTGCCCGCCCTTTTTGCGCCAGTGCCAGCAAAATCCGCACTACCGATTTAACCTGCTTAAGTTCTAGCAGTGCCAGGGCAAACACAACACCGCAAGGACGTTTCCCTTTTTCAATCAATTTCAGGCAACGTGTGGTCAATTCTTCTGCTTTATTTGGAGCGATACGGACATATTTTGCCGCTACCTCCTCAAAAAAACCCTCTTTTTCTTCAAAACCGGTAGCAAATTCTTCAATTTCCACATTACGGGAATGCAGTGGTTCGCGCTCCAACTCTGGAACACCCGCCCCCACATCGCCAGCCATCAACTTGGCCAGCACCATATCGTCCAAACCAATATCATGCGGATCAAACCCGTCCAACACCGCCTCACGCAAATAACGGAACAGATAATCCTTTTCATCTTCACCTAGTTCTCGCGACGTATAGGCAACCACATCGCACAACGCGCGCAAAATCATGTTTTTTTCATAAACAGCGCGCGCCGTATCTCCAGAAATACCATACGACGCCGACAACTCACGCACCCGCTCCAAATAATTTTTGAGCATGGTATCAATTTTGTGTTTATCTAACCATTCGCGCATTTTGCGATAGTCAAAAAGTAGCGGCGCTATCTCTGCCGCCAGTTGTTCATCACAACGCACCAGCTTTTCCAAAATGCTTTTTTGAAATTTCACCCCGGCTTGAAAATTATTAAGCCCCTGCCACGCATACATCCGATTGTCACGATATTTTGCTATCAGTGCCCGATTGTAATCGTCCAAAATGCCTTTATCAAACGCATCAACCACGCCGTTATCGTGTAGTACCTGCCAGATTTTACGGCATGTTTCAGCCTCTAACCCTTTCACGCCACTCACTCCGAGTACTCCCCAGAGATAGGAAAAATTCTCCACAGCAAAAATATCGGCATTTTCGGGCGCAGACAAATGTTTCAATACCCGTTCTCGCGTCAATTCCGCGCCACCAAGTATCAGATGTTCAAGTTCCTGCTTAGACCAGATCATCGCGTTATCCTGCGCCCGTTGTTGCTTTTTCCCGATACAGGAACATACCCGCCACCCAGCACTGTGTCAAGCGCGAAATCCCTCTATCAACACAAAACCACACCCGGTTATCTTTGCCATGGCTCAAACCGCATGTCTTTCCATCACAATGGGCAACACCATCCAGACATCACTGTACGTACAGGCGCGACCATTATCATAACCGCTCACTGATAAAAAAATCGGGATTTTGCCGATTTAACGCTTGACAAACACGATTCGCAGGATTATCTCTGTAAACGCTTGCAAATCTTTGCTGATTTATACAAAGTATAAAAGGCAGATTAAAATCGATTTTAAGGAACGACATGTCAGATACAGAAAACGAAGATTACAAATCGGATGCTCCGCTTTTGGATTCCTTTGGCAAAGCATTAAAAAAATTGATAGCCAAAGGCAAAGAACAAGGCTACATAACCATTGAAGAACTAAATCAGGCGCTCCCTTCCGAAAAGGAAACCTCCGACCAGATAGAAGACATTATGGCGGCAATTTCGGATATGGAAATTAGCATTATTTCCGCCGACGAAACCGAAGATTTTGACGACGATGAAGCACAAGAGGAAACGCCTTATGAAAACGAAGAGATCATAGACGATGACGGTGCCGGCAACCTGGATGCCAAAGAACTGATGCGTTCAGATGATCCGGTACGGATGTACTTAAAGGAAATGGGCTCGGTGGAACTGTTATCGCGTGACGGCGAAATCGCAATAGCCAAACGCATTGAAGCCGGTAAAACCGTAATGATAGATGGTCTTTGTGAAAATCCGATGACACTAAAAGCCATCTCCAAATGGCGCGACGAATTGGTCGCTGGTACCATGCAGCTCAGAAACATCATTGATTTGGAAATGATGTACGGTGTTGATACCGAAGCTATTGTATACGATGACGACACACCCGCGCCAGTAGACGACTTGGAACAGGTAACCAAAGATCTGGAAAGCAATGATCTGGACGGCATAGACGATGACCTGGAAAACGATATTGAGTTTGATGATGCCGTTGAACATGAAGAAGAGGAAGACGCCGAAGACAACAACAGCATAAACATTGGCGACAGCGACTCCATGGACGATGAAGACGAAGATGGTGCCCACAGCACTACCTCCATCACCGCAATGGAAAACGCTCTATTTGAACCGGTTCTTGACATTTTGAACAAAATTTCCAGTTATTATGATGAATTAAGTCGCATTCAAAACCTGCGTATGAAGGCGATCTTAGCGGGACGCAAAGCTCAGCCGGCGCAGGAAAAAAAATATCTCAATATCAAAAAAGAGCTGATTGAGTTAATGAGTTCCATCCACCTGAATTCCGCCCGCGTGGAAGAGCTGGTAGAACAGTTGAACGAGCTGAACCGCCGCCTGATGGGAGTTGAAGGTAGACTAATGCGTCTGGCCTTAAATGCCAAAGTAAAGCGCGAGGATTTTCTGAGTGCCTACCAACGTTCCGAGCTGGATCCGAACTGGATAGACAAGATGGCCGAAAAAAAAGACAAGCATTGGCTGAATTTCATCAACAACAACCGTGAGGAAATCACCACACTGCGTAATTCCCTAGCCGAAATGAGCAAAGAATGTGGCCTACCAATATCCGAATACCGCAAAATGGTAGATACAATTAAGCGAGGCGAACGCGAAGCCGAACGCGCCAAAAAGGAAATGATAGAAGCCAACCTCCGTTTGGTTATTTCCATTTCCAAAAAATACACCAACCGTGGCATGCAGTTTCTTGACTTGATACAGGAAGGCAACATCGGCCTGATGAAAGCAGTAGATAAGTTTGAATACCGTCGCGGCTACAAGTTTTCAACCTATGCTACCTGGTGGATACGCCAAGCAATAACGCGTTCCATTGCCGACCAGGCACGCACCATCCGCATTCCGGTTCACATGATAGAAACCATCAACAAGCTGGTACGTACTTCGCGCCAAATGATGCTGGAAATGGGACGCGAGCCGATACCGGAGGAATTGGCCAAACGTCTGTCCATGCCGATAGATAAGATCCGCAAAGTGATGAAAATTGCCAAAGAGCCGGTCAGCCTGGAAGCTCCGGTCGGCGATGAGGAAGATTCATCGCTGGGCGATTTCATTGCCGACGAAAACGCGTTGCAACCAGTAGATTCCGCTATTCATTCCAATTTAAAAGAAACCTGCACCCGCATTTTGTCATCGCTGACACCACGGGAAGAGCGTGTTTTGCGCATGCGTTTCGGTATCGGTATGAATACCGACCACACGCTGGAAGAAGTCGGACAGCAGTTTAACGTTACTCGCGAACGCATCCGCCAGATCGAGGCCAAGGCACTGCGCAAGCTTAAACACCCAAGCCGGAGTAAAAAACTACGCTCATTCTTGAAAGATCAATAAGTTATTGCAAAATAGCAGGCACAAGATCTGCCGAAAGAACCGCCGGTTTTTGCAACATAACGCAGCCGGCGCATTTTCTTATAAATATTCCGTACATTGCCACTAACCCAAACAACAACAGAAAAAAACACTCTAAATTTACGCCTGCCAGACATCATGACTTTTCCACATTCCCCCTCACCTTACTGACAATTCATCTTTCCCCACATAGCAAAGCCAGCAACACAATCTCACCCATGCCTAAATCTCATCTTGCGATAATTTTTAGTTAGTCGCCTCAACAACATTTTCCTTAACTATTCCCTTTTATTATCTTACACTTCCCGTCGTCATAAAGACGCAACCACACATGCATCTGCCTGTCAACTTTCCCACCACCACCAAAAAAGGGGCGCAACCGCACCCCTAGCCTAAATCTTAGCTTGCGATAATTTTTAGTTAGCCGCTTCGACAACTGTTTCCTCCACAACCGGAGCTACGTCCTTGATTGCACCAGCCGTACCAGCTTTTCCAGCTGCCGCCTCAACTGTCTCGTTGTTATAAGCCTTTTCCTGACGCTTGGCTTCATCAACGGTTCTGGCTACATTAACCAAAATCGTCTGTGAAACTTCTGGATGCAGGCTCAATTTGATCGGATAAACGCCCAAATATTTAATCGGCTTGTCCAAAGCAACGAAACGACGTTCCAGAGCTACACCAGCATCATTAATCGCAGCCGCGATATCACGGATAGAAACAGAACCATAAAGCTGACCGGTTTCAGCAGCCTGGCGGATAATAACCGCAGAAAAGCCTTTTAGTTCTTCAGCTTTTTTATTAGCTTCTTCAAATAACGCCTTATTGCGAGCTTCCAGCTCAGCACGTTGCTTTTCAAAATAAGCCACATTGGCTTCGGTTGCACGCAAAGCTTTGTGCTGTGGCAACAGATAATTACGGGCATAACCGTTCTTAACATGAACCTTATCACCCATTTTGCCTAATTTTTCGACATGTTCCAAAAGAATGATTTCCATTGTCTTGTCTCCTTAGTTAGCAACATACGGCAGGAGGGCAACATAGCGGGCGCGTTTAATAGCGCGGGCGATTTCCCTCTGGGTTTTTGCAGTAACGTTCGTAATACGGCTCGGCATAATTTTGCCTTTTTCCGAAATATAGCGGGAAAGAAACTTCGTATCCTTGTAATCAATCACAAAACTCGAATTGTCGCTAAAATTCTTTTTCTTAAAAAAACCTTTATTAGCCATTAGTCAATACTCCTTATTTTCCGATTAAGCCTGCTCTTCAGCAACTTTTTCTTCTTTCTTGCTGCCAAATTCTTCCACTTTGATCGTCATAAAACGAATAATATCTTCGTTCAGGCGAGCCAAGCGCTCATATTCAAAAATAGCGTTAGCCGGAGCAGAAATATTCAAAACGACATAATAGCCCTTGCGGTTCTTTTTAATGCGGTAAGCCAGGTTTTTAAGCCCCCAGTTGTCTACGCTGACAACTTCTCCGCCTTCTCTTTTGATGGCATCAGACAATGTAGCAACAATGTCATTAACCTGAGACTGACCGAGATCCTGGCGGGCAATCAACATACTTTCGTATTTCGTCATAAAACAAACTCCTTATGGATTCTCAACAAAATTAATGTATAGCCGCAGGCAACACCCACGGCAAGGACGAACCCAAATATACCCTGTTTTTTTTAAATTGCAAGCATTTTTTAAGCTGTTATAGATTTCCGAATCAGCATTTTAAACCGAATCAACGCCCAAAACTTTCTCTCACCCAGTTTTCATAGGTTGGCGGATTCGGCAGATTTTTCTGCGCTTCCTGTTCGTTACTACGCTCAACAACACGCCTACCCGAAACCTCATCCGGAAAATTTCCCCGTTCCTTCAAAAAAAAGTCTATCCTCAGGTTGGAAGCCCTTGCCAACGGATTATCATATAGCTCACCGGTCTGAGCCCTGAGTTCGGCTTTCAGTTGCGCCTTAACATCAGCAAAATGGATGGTATTGCCATCCCCACCGAGACCGCGGCTATCCGCCAGTGCCATCAGCTCACTGAAATCATGGTTCATATAGTGCCGTTCTGCGAGCGTATGCACATAATCACTGGTAGAAATAAGAACCGCCTCCGAATTTTGGATAAATCTGGCCGGTGCATGATCGCGATCTTCATTACCGGCAGAATACGTCATAACGCCATTTTCATCTATATTGAGACGCACACAATGATAAACTTCCCCTTTTTGTTTCAACAACGCAATATCGCCATCTTTAACCAGCGGTTTACCATCTGTGCCTTTGTTTACAACAGCATTACCGTTACCATCAAGCGTAAACAAATCACCAATTTTTGTATCTTTGCCAAAACCGTTAGTTTTAAAACTATTTTCTGCATATTTGACTGTCCAGCCACAAGCATCGCGCACCCCATTTAGTTCCGAGATGCCCATTTCTTCGGCTGTCCTTTTAAGTGCTTCCGTCTGCAGTGCCATACAATAACTTTCCGAACCATTGCCCAATCCGAAAGTCTTATTAGCAAAACGCTCCGGAGGAATCCCTATTTTGCTCACATAAATACTGTCCTGAATTTCCGCAACACGGTATACTTCTTTCAAAGCTCTTATTTTTTCACCACATTCATCTTGCGATATTTTACCTGAATACCATTGTTCCATCAGCTCATTTTTTTCTTTTTCAAAATTTTGAAAACTGCTTGATTTTTCATATTGGTCTATTGCCGCCGAAATCTCCAATATATGCTTATTCATATTTTCATTATATTTCTCACTATACACCTGCAGCTCTTTAACCAGAGCATCAGTATGTTTACCATAAAGCTCGGTAAAACGTTGCGCATCAAAGTCCGCAAGCTTTTGCACCAAATCTGCACACTGAGCCGATTGGTCGGCAACGGTAACAGGATCAGGAACTTTTTCCTTAACCGTCATTGTTACCGACGGATCGGCAGAACTACCATGGGCAAAGCCGAAAAAAGCCGCCGAGGCAACCGCATATTGCTTCAGAGAATCCCAAAATGACGGCTTCTTTTCCGGACTTTTCTGATAAACTTTATCCGGCATGATAATTATCCTCCTCCCAATAAGCCATATAAAAAATATATCACATTACGCTTGTCATGTCAAGCAGTTTCCACACCGGGAGTTACCTTATCTCACGTCCTATCGTTACAAAAAAAAACAATTTTTACTGATATCATAAACACCATTGCAGGTACTATCACCATCTGCCATGTAGGAGCAATTTATACCCGGTACCGCATCACATAAAAAAAAGCACCTGCATAAGTTTTTTCGCTTGCAAAATCGCATTTTTCATGCTATACTGAAAAATGCACAAAAATTATTTATATATTATGGAAAAAATAAATTTTAGCAGCAAAACCATTATGGTAACTGCGCAGCCAGTAAGTAGCAGTGTGTTAACCCCGGCAGAACAATTTGAATTGATTTGCCTCAACAACAACACCCGACTGATAAATTTTATCAGAGGACATCCTTTTGATCCTGACGTTGAACCATATTTTTTGGAAAACGCCGATCTAAAAATCGTAATGCTCTACAACAAACTTTACAATCTTTCGGCAAAAATGGTAAAGATACTGACCCTGCGTTTTTGCAACATAGTGTTTTGAAATCTGAATGAGAGCCTCCCCAAGCCTACCCTTTTGGGAACAATCCGCCTGGGTGGGCTCTTTCTTTTATGCGCAAACCAATAAACTTTCATACATTTTCCTTTACATTTTGTCGTCAGCAACATATAGCATTGTCTTAATGGAAAACAGATCTCAACAATATTGCCATAACCAACCACCAGCCAAAAAACAGGGTGAACAGAATGTCTGCTATCAAAACCAACGCCATGCGTATTTTGGATAAACATAAGATTACTTACAAAACTTGGTGTTATAAAAACAGTAACGCCATTTCAGGCGAGGAAATCACTGCTGCCCTCGGACAAAATCCGGCACAGGTATTCAAAACATTGGTAACCGTCGGTAAATCCGGAAATCACTATGTGTTTATGTTACCTGTCACCACGGAATTGGATTAAAAAAAGGCCGCCCATGTCGTCAATGAAAAATCGGTGGAGATGATAAAACAAAAAGAACTCCTGCCTCTAACTGGCTACATTCACGGGGGCTGCTCCCCAATTGGCATGAAAAAAAGATTTACCACCGTCATCCACCATACTGCCCAGAATTTCAGCACCATAATTTTCAGCGCCGGTATGGTTGGCTGGCAGGTGGAAATACCGTTTGCAGATTTGCAGAGTATCATCCCCATAACACCCGCCGATATTATTGCCTGACAAGCTCTTCACATTGCAATAACAAATTACGCAGATGCTACCCCGCACCATTACCAACAGCACGATTATTTAAAGGTGGTAAATTCACACCTTTCACCCCGCATTAAAAAAATGGAAAATTAGAGATAAATAAAATCAAAACGGCAGATGCCAATTACACACCTGCCGTTCACCAAGAGCTAGGATAGTATTTTATACAGTTACAGTGCGCACCTCGAAGCCAATTTGCAACTGCGGTATATAAATAAGAAGCAAACTGACAATACTAACCACAACTAAACGTATCCATTATTTCTTGCTTATTTCTATTTTGCGCTTTTTACCTTTCTCATCTTGCGACTTCGGAATAACGATATTCAAAACGCCATTGCTGAATTCAGCCGAAGCATCATCAAAACGAAGATCCCAAGGCAACGCAACCGTCCGTTTGAACGAGCCGTAAGAAAACTCAGAAAAATAACAGCCTTTGTTATACTCTTTGTGCTCCTGCTTTTTCTCACCAGAAATAGTCAGATAGCCATCGGCCGATATTTCTAGATCAACATCCTTTTCATCCATACCCGGTAACTCAGCGGCAATACGGACTTCATTTTCGTTTTCTCTGATTTCAAGTTTCGGCTCAGTCGCTTTCACAGTGCTGCTTTCATAAGGGAAATTCAGCCAGTTGTTAAAAAAGCTGTTAACCATGTCATTAAAATCTTTGCGATAGCCGTAATAAGACGACGCGTTGCGGTTATTATCTTTGCGTGTAATATTTGTATCAGTCATAGTCAAAACCTCCAATTTCTAAATACTTTTCACTCTGCGCCACAATGCCATTCTGTCATTTCGCTTCTGGCTCGCGTTCGCATCATGTTCTATTATTGAATTAGGAAGACGCCGAACCAAAATCAAGAGGTTTTGAAAAAAAAGTTAATTTTTTTTTACGAAGAGACCAGTTGACGATAAACAAAATTCAGTGTATACTGGATAAGACTATACAAAAGGAGAACTGCCATGCCGAACGACAACAACCCCAAAACCGAAGAAGAAGCCCTAAAAGAGTTGCGTGAAGTCGTCCGCCCCATTGCCTATCAAAGCTACGTCAATCCTGAAGACTGCAAAGTACAGCACAAAACCGCCACACCACCGGTAATACAACTGATTAGCCCCAGAAAAGACAGAGAAAATATTAACCATAACTTTGAAACCAAGGATCCCACTCTTCCACCAGAAAAGGACAATATGTGGTATCCTAAAAGCACTGCAGCCTGGATGTTATCATTAAAAGACTACCAATCCATTACTGTAGACAACAATGTCAGTGGCATGACCAAAAAGCTGGCTGTCCTCTGCGCCGATAACAACAAAGAAGAAGCCGAAAAGATACTCCCTGGCTTTTATGATAAATATCACAACAAGTTCACCAAAGTGGACGAAAATCTCACCCTGCGCTATGAAATGGAAGATTTCATCAAAGCCCAGGACGACGTACGTGCCAATTTCGATAAAATTTTCCCGAATTTTCTTGAAGACACACAAAAACGCTGGCAAGAAAACCGCAGTGCAGTTATTGAGCCGGAATCGGTACAACTCAGCGATGCCGGTTACTATGCCATCCTGCGCGGTCAATACTATATGCCCTCGCCTGAAAATAACAAAATAGCAGCCGACCGCCGCGCCCTGAATGACAAAACGCTACAACAATTGGAACAAAACAAGCTGAAACGCGATATGCAACAGGATCAGAGCATCGCACAAACCAAGTTGGAACATGCATGTAAAGATATCAGTAGCAATTTTGTAGCACCTGCAAACAGAGAAGAGCTAAAACAGGAAATGCAACAGGATTACAAAAACACATTCGCCCCTGCTACTAACGACGGCACACATTCATCCTCCGAAAAAGAAACGCTGAGCATCAGCACATCCAATAAGCAACTATCGCCGGTAATGCGGAATATGCTCCGTAACCAGGGCTATAGCTATTGATCGGATCGCACCGCAAAGCTTCCAGCGTCTTTCCTCAGCGCACAGCATATCTGTACACACCACATATTTTAGCATATAAAAAAGGGTTTTGTTCAAAACAAAACCCACCGCGGTCGCCCAGAGCTTTCCACTACAAGACCATTAACTATCTTTAAAAAGCGTCCTTTTGCACCGTAGCCAACGGTATTTCAAAATCACGCCGTCCTCCGTCAGGATGCACAATCGTCACCAGAGCCGTTTTAGAAGCCTCACGCCTGATTCGTAACCGCACGGTATAACCATCAACTTCATAATCCCTGTCCGTATCCTCACGCACATCAAATTTCTCGGTTACACCACGATGATACACACAAAAATAAGGAAACTCCTTGCAATAAAGGATCAGATACCCAACCTTCATCCACACCGGATAATCCAAACTTCCCCTCAAAAAACAGTCATACTTTCTGAGATAAAATTCATCGCTGTCATAGGGACTTGCCAGGAATTTTTCACCGTTATGCCACACGCTTTTCCAAGTGGAATACGACCCTGACGAGCCACCGACAACCGAACCAACCAGTAACGAACACCCACCTATTGCCACAATGGCAAAAAAGACCGCAATTTTCAACAAAATTGTTTTCATAATGATATAATATTAATTGTTTAACCTACTGCAATTATGGCATCTGCCAATACTGCCTGTCCACCAGATAATAAAGCTGTCCACCGGATTGTTTACCTTACACCCACCACAAAGACACCCATACAACGAGGTACCATCTCAGGAAAAAATCCACCGTCCAGCGCAAAGATTTACGCAACGCCTTCATCTCCGTATATCTCTTCTTACTGTACTACACTTCCGCCCAGATACCTCCGTTAGATTTGCCGGACATTCAGCTCCACAAACAACTTCCATTCATAAAAAAGATCTCTCGCCCAAGATAACAACCACAACCTCCCCTTTCTCCTCTCGTTACAACGGACAACTATTATCCGTGGTGCATCCCTCCACTTCATTTAATCATAACCTCAGCAACTTAACTTTTTGATATAATAGGATTTATCAATTTATTCACAAAAAAAAATGCAAAAACCGCAAAGAAAGTATTGACAGATTGATTTTTTATTTATATAAACGCTCTAGTCATTCAGATGGTCCCATCGTCTAGTGGTTAGGACATCGCCCTTTCACGGCGGTAACATGGGTTCAAATCCCGTTGGGATCACCAATTTGAAAAGAGGAAGTTTATACTTCCTCTTTTTTCGTTTTAAATCCTTTCCGCAAAGCCCTTTATTCCGCGCCGATTTGCCAAGTGCGCTGGTAACTGCGTTGGAAATTATCTAAAGAGATTTTCAGTCTTTTGGCAGAAAAAACGCCCAAATCTATACTTTTGCCGAAAACCTCTCTATTTTTAGTTACCATTTGCCAGTTTATTGAAAAACAAAAGTTTTCTTGATTGATTTGCATGTCCTGTTTCGCAACTTGATTACCTTACCGATTATCTCGCCCAAACTGCGGTTTACAAAAAATACGCTCAATTAAAGAAAAGTGTTGTTTTTTTAGTATATTAAAAAGTACTTTGTTC
>CAYQDC010000022.1:0-26713 GCA_964416205.1 uncultured Acetobacter sp.
TCATATTGCAGCATAATCTTGACTGCATTTTGTAAATCCAAGATGACTTTGAGCAGAACTTCATCGGAGAGCTCATGGCCACTTTTGGCATATTGCAACATAATTTTGTCTGCGTTTGGCAACTTGAAGATTCTGAGCAGAACTTCATCGGAGAACACATCGCCACTTTTGGCATATTGCAACATAATTTTGTCTGCGTTTGGCAACTTGAGGATTCTGAGCAGAACTTCATCGGAAAGCACATCGCCACTTTTGGCATATTGCAGCATAATTTTGTCTGCGTTTGACAACTTGAAGATTCTGAGCAGATCTTCTTCGAAGAGGACATGCCCCCTTTCAACATACTCCAGCAAAATCTCTTCTCGATTTGGCAGGTCAAAGATTTTTGGCCAGCAGTTTTCGGGGATTTCTTCTCCCTTTTTTACCAGACCCAAAATGATTTTACCTGCGTTGGGTTGTGTAAAAGTTTCTACCGTGATTTTTCTCGTTTTTTTCATAACAATAAGCTTTTAATAATTAAACATAGGATTATTTGCATGCGTTGTGGAAATGCTTTATCGTCATTGACTATAACATTGCTCCAAACCGTTGAAAAGGTTGGGTTCCTATCTACAAAAAAACATTTGCATTTGTCAAAAAAACATGTTATACTTTCTTTAGTGAAATAAAAATTACCTTTTTTAATTTCATCTTTATTTATACAGTAATGCGTCAAAATTTACAGATAATAAAATTACATTGATAGTTTATCATTTAATTGGTTTCACCTGCCACAGCAACGGTAATTATTTGTGCAATCCGTATCTATATGATGCTGACAATAAACGAATCACTTTTCTTAATGACGATTATTTCAAAATCATCCGTAACGGCTTTCGTTGTCAGGAATAAATTTTATAGTAACTAAGGCACCAAACACTGCTCCAGCAGGAATTCGAAGCATATAGGGCATATATAGAAATACACGGACATTAGAAGACAGACTTTCATTCACGATTAGATGTCAGCCTCTTTAAGTTTTAACTTGAGAGATACGCCGCCAAAAACAAATCAATCTCCCCGTCCAGAACCCCTTTGTCATCCGAAGTTTCAGCGCCAGTGCGCAAATCCTTAATCATTTTATAAGGTTGCAAAACATAGGATCGTATCTGATAGCCCCAGCCATTATCCCCCTGTTCCTCGCGCTTTTGCTCAGCTACAGCCTCTTTTTTACGCAACTCAATTTCATAGAGTTTCGCCTTCAGCATATTCATTGCCTGATCGCGATTGGCAAACTGCGAACGCTCAGTCTGGCACGAGACGACAACTCCCGTCGGAATGTGAGTCAAGCGCACCGCTGACTCGGTTTTATTAATATGCTGCCCACCCGCACCGGAAGAACGGTAAGTATCCATTTTGATGTCGGCAGGATTGATATCTATATGAATGCTGTCATCCACCACCGGATAAACGGAAACAGAGGCAAAGCTTGTATGCCGCCGTGCATTGCTGTCAAACGGAGAAATGCGCACCAGACGGTGTACCCCACTTTCACCCTTGAGCCAGCCGTAAGCATTATGCCCGGAGATTTTAACGGTCACCGACTTCAATCCCGCCACTTCGCCTTCGGTTTCTTCCACATAGGTAAGCTTATACTTATGTTTTTCCGCCCAGCGTGAATACATCCTGAGCAACATGGAAACCCAGTCCTGCGCCTCCGTACCACCTGAACCGGCATGCACTTCCAAATACGCGTCTTTGGCGTCCATTTCGCCGGAAAGAAGTGCCTCCAGCTCATGACATTTGGCTTCTTCTTTTAAGTTTTCCAGATACAGATATAAATCCGCCAACATAGATTCATCGTTTTCAGCCTCGGCCATCTCTACCATTTCTTCCGAATTGCGGATATTATCGCACAAATCTTCATAATAAGCGACACGTTCATCCAACACATTCTTTTCACCGGTAAGTTTAAGCGCTTTTTCCTGATTGTCCCATAACGCCGGATCGGCAGTTAAAACGGCAAGCTCTTCCTGGCGTTGTTTGGCATTATCGTAGTCAAAGAGACCTCCGCAAAAGCTCAGCACTAACCTTGATATCATTAAGCAGATTATAAAACTCGGCTTTCATCGTTTGTTTTCCTTTGCTGATAGAATAAAAAAACACTCACCGCATCATCCAATGTGCAACCTTTGTTCAACAAAATACGCAAGTTTCCGTATTTTGTAAAGCATTTTTTTAATTTCTACAGTTAATCTGAAAGAAACAATGAAACCAAACACTAAGGAGATGCCCTTGTATAGAGACCACATCATCATTCCAGCTCACACGGAACACTGCCGTGAACGTACCGAAGAAATCCGCTACATCATTCTGCATTGTTTTGCCTATTCGCCAGAAAAACAACTGGCAATTATGGCACAAAACGGTCTAAGCGTACATTATGTTATCGGACACGGCGGTGTCGTTTATGAAAACTGTCCTCCTGAAAAAGTCGCCTACCATGCAGGAGAAAGCCAATGGCTCGGCAGCACAGAAAAGTCACTAAACGGATGTTCCATTGGGATTGAGCTGGAAGCACCGGGACTGGGGCAAAAACGCGGAGACTACTCACCGCGACAACTGGACTGCCTGTACCAGATATTACAACGGCTGACTTACCGTTACGGGCTGAAACGGATTTGCATTCTGGGACATTCTGACATCGCCCCGACACATAAGCCGGATCCGGGAATAGCCTTTCCATGGCGCCGGATGTATGAATATAATCTTGGAACATGGCCAAACGGACACTTCCGCAGCAAAGAAACCGATGAAGCAAAGCTTCTGGCCTCCATCGGTTATAACGTGTCAAATCTGACAGCGGCGCGGTGCGCATTCTGCCGCCATTTTATTCCTCGAGAAGTCCCAGTAGAACCAGACATACAAAAACTTCTGGAACACCCTTATCCAGAAGATTTTAAACCCAAAGATTGGAACAGATACATTCTGAAGCTACGCGATACTGCCGGCGTATTCGAACACGAGCGCAAAAAAATCTGCTGGTTTGCCCGCAACAACTAAGGTCGCGTGGTATACCAACAGAAAAATAACACCACCATCTCAAAAGAAAAAACACCCGAAAAAAGCGTCCGAAGAGTTCGAAAACATATCTGGCGAAAGCTCTCACAATTTTTAGACACCGCTCCTAAACATAAACCAGAATCTCCCCCGAACATACCGTCAGAGATAGCCCCATACGTAGTTCATAAATTTCCAACAATTTAAAACCAGTGCCAGACAAGCCCCAAAGAGAGCTATACACTCCTACCCTCACCCCAAATAAAAACCGACAACCAATACCACAGATACAAAACAACCTAGCCATAGGCAAATAAAGTGCCATAATGTAAGCAGATTTCCGGGTGTACAAAAAGAAGTACACAAAAGACCTCAGAGCAAAAACAACCCAATGAATTGTTTTTGTCAAGAGCTATAGCCATCGTTAGTTTGTCCGCTCCTATAAAGAGTCGCCAAGCAAACATTACGACTTGATTGCCCAAAACAGAATTGCACGCACAAAGCACAAGCTTAACATAGCAGAAAAAATCCGCAACCATAACGATGCTTTTGCAAGTCCCCTATTCATTCAACTTTGAACGGAGATATTTATATGTATACCCCTTGGCTTTTTTCACTATATCCTCAGGCGTACCAGTCGCCACAACGCGCCCGCCGCCATCGCCACCCTCAGGCCCCATATCTATAATGTAGTCAGCAACTTTGATAACATCAAGATTATGCTCAATCACAATCACAGTATTGCCCTGATCCACCAGTTCCTGCAAAACTTTCAACAATTTGTTGATATCCTCAAAATGCAACCCGGTCGTCGGCTCATCCAGAATATAGACGGTCTTGCCAGTCGCACGTTTGGAAAGCTCTTTGGAAAGTTTGATACGCTGCGCCTCACCACCGGAAAGCGTCGTCGCCGCCTGACCTAAATGGATATAGCCCAGTCCTACTTTTTGCAACAGCTCCAGTCGTGACTTGATGACGGGAATGCTCTCAAAAAACACATACGCTTCATCTACCGTCATATCCAAAACATCGGCAATGGATTTACCTTTATACGCAACTTCCAGCGTTTCACGGTTAAAACGCTTACCGTGGCAGTGTTCACATTCCACATAAACATCGGGCAGAAAATTCATTTCAATCTTAGTCACCCCATCACCTTTGCACGCCTCACAACGTCCACCCGTAACGTTAAATGAAAACCGTCCCACATGATAGCCTCGCGCCTTGGAAAGTGGTAATTCGGCAAACCAGTGGCGAATATGGATAAACAGTCCGGTATAGGTCGCGGGATTGGAACGTGGCGTACGCCCAATTGGTGACTGATCAATGTCTATAACCTTGTCTACATTTTCCAGCCCGATAAGCTTGTCATAAATACCAGTTGGTTCTCGCGAATTGTTAAGCTCTTTGTTGAGAGCTTTATAGAGTGTCTCCAGCACCAGAGACGATTTGCCACTACCGGAAACGCCTGTCACCACTGTTAGCGTCCCAAGCGGAATTTTAATCGACACGTTCTTGAGGTTATGGGTCTTTGCCCCAGTCAGTTCCAAAAATTTGCCATTACCTTTGCGACGTTTACGCGGCACCGAAATTTCCTTTTGTTTATTAAGATATTGCGCGGTCAGGCTCTGCGGATTTGCCAAAACCTCACTGACCGTTCCCACCGCCACCGCGTTACCACCACACTCACCCGCTCCAGGGCCCATATCAACCAAAAAGTCCGCCGCACGGATAGCATCTTCGTCATGCTCAACCACAATCACAGTGTTACCAATGTCACGTAGACGGAGCAACGTTTCAATCAGGCGGTCGTTGTCACGTTGATGCAGACCGATAGACGGCTCATCCAAAACATAAAGCACCCCTGTCAGCCCAGAACCAATTTGCGACGCCAAACGTATGCGCTGCGATTCGCCACCGGAAAGCCCCCCCGACTGCCGCGACAAAGTCAGATAGCTCAAACCGACATTGTTCAAAAACTGCAACCGCTCAATAATCTCTTTTAAAATTCTATGCGCAATTTGCTGCTTTTGCAAGCTCAGCTGTTCTTCCACCCCGGCAAACCACTTAAGCGCCTCTTTTATGGAGATATCAGACACTTCCATAATATCCTTACCGCAGATTTTAACTGCCAGTGCCTCAAGTTTTAAGCGCTTGCCATGGCAAAAAGTGCACGGTGCCACTGACTGATAATGCGACAGCTCCTCGCGCGTCGCCACCGAGTCAGTCTCCAGAAAGCGACGTTCCATATTGGGAATAACGCCTTCAAACGGCTTACATTTCGGGCGTTTTCTCGATGGTAACCGCTTTGTGGAATAATATAGCGGCACGCAGTCATCGCCCGAACCGTAAAGAATGACATGCCGCGCTTTTTCGGGCAGATCTTTCCACGGTGTATCCTGTGAAATATGCAAAAAATCGCACAGCGCCACCAGTGTTTGTTTGTAAAACGCAGATTTAAAACCATACCACGGCGCAATCGCCCCCTGCGCAATAGTGCGGTTGACGTTCGGCACCACAAGTTTTTCATCCATATACAAGCGCACGCCCAGACCGTCGCAATGCGGGCACGCGCCTTGCGGATTGTTAAACGAAAACAGCCGCGGCTCAATTTCCTCAATCGTAAAACCAGACACTGGACACGCATATTTCGCTGAGCAGATAAAGCGATCGCCTATGGTAAGATTATCCACATAGAGGATACCGTTGCCAATTTTAAGTGCCGTTTCCACCGACTGCGCCACCCGATCTGCCATGTCTGCGCCCTTGATGACCAGACGGTCAATCACCACTTCAATATCATGTTTGATGTTTTTATCTAAAGACGGCGTTTCTTCCAGATCATAAACTTCGCCATCAATTTTGACACGTTGGAAACCTTGTTTAAGCAGTCCTTCCAGCTCTTTTTTAAATTCGCCCTTGCGCTGGCGCACCATCGGTGCCACCAGCATTGTTTTGGTACCCGGGGGCAACGCCAAGATTTTATCCACCATCTGGCTCACAGTCTGCGCTTCAATCGGTAAACCAGTTACTGGTGAATACGGCGTCCCTGCACGCGCCCACAACAGGCGCATATAATCATAAATTTCGGTAATTGTACCAACGGTTGAACGAGGGTTGTGCGAGGTGGTCTTCTGTTCAATAGAAATGGCTGGTGCCAATCCCTCAATAGAGTCAACATCAGGCTTTTTCATCAAATCAAGAAATTGGCGCGCATACGCGGACAGGCTCTCTACATAGCGACGTTGCCCTTCGGCATAAATCGTGTCAAACGCAAGCGATGACTTACCAGAACCGGACAGCCCGGTAATCACCGTCAGCGCATTTTTCGGAATAGAAATATTGACGTTTTTAAGATTATGCTCCCGTGCACCTTTGATATCAATAAACTTGCTTTCTGCCATTTTCCTTCTCTTCATCTAAACCATCGTCTTGGGTAGAAACCTGCAACGGCTCAGCCATATACACCCCGCGTGCACCTGCCCAAAGAAATTTATTATACCACTTTTGTTCTTTTTGCAAGCATTTTTTTATTTACTTTGCCGCATTAACCCCTCATTAACTTCCACCAGCTATTTTAAAAGAAAATCAACATCGGAGAAAACACATGGCTGAGAAAAAGACAACAGTAGCAAACACTGCCAGACAGACAAACAGCAAAACACAGGCAGCAAAAAAGCGCACCAGTACCAAAAACGTCATTGCCGAAAACACCCGTAAAAAAGCCTCAGCAACAAAACCTATTGTGCCAAATACGCTAAACAGGGCCGTAACCACAGCCCCAACAGACAAAACCGGAAACACCACCCCCGGTACAATAGAAGACGCCGTCCCCTCATCGACTGCAAACAACACCCACAAAAATACCCACGGCACCCCAGTTTTATCGGCCGGAATTTTATGGAATCTTTGGCTGGATGGCTGGAAAAAAACTCTCGTTTTACGTGGTCGTTCATCGCGTTTCGAACTCTGGTGCTGGCTACTGCCAAACACCATTTTATGCACAATAATACAGCTCTTCTGCGCCTATATCCTGTCGCCACGTTTTTTGCGTACAGCCAACCAGTTGGGCTACACGATAGAGCTGATAGAAAGCTTTATCACTACCGCTCAGATTATATTTTATTTGGTCATGATAGTCTCATTATTTCCGTTGGGCTCGCTGTTAATTCGCCGCATGCATGACTTGAACCGCCTGGCCTGGAAAAACTATCTTGAACCAGTATTTACCGGCGCCGTCGTATTCAGCGCATTAAACTTCGCGATAATATTACTCAGCAATACAGCATACGCCTATACCATTTTGCTGCTGGGTATCTGCATGGTGGCAATATTTTACGGTATATGTTTTCACATGTCAAAATTCCTGATTATGGTGTTGTTTTATCGCGGTAATATCGGGCACAATTTATACGGCAGCCCGAAATACAAAAGCGACGAATACGAGGAACCGGCTCTAAATCTAAGCTGCATTTATTTCTTGTTTATCACAACCATCGGTGCACTATATCTGGCTCTGGCGCTGATATAACCACGTCTTTGCGCCATGCGCAAAAAGCCGGCCATCCGCAAAAAAAATAAGCTGGTATAACCAGCCACCATATATGCACGCACTTTCTCTGCCTCACGCTTATTCCTCCCCAAAGAAAAAACCGTTGCCGATGTCACGGGCATAAATTTTGTGAAATAACCGCAGAGGTCTCCCCAAAAGCACGAGTGTACATAGAAATACACGATGTAACAAAGAGGAGACCTCTTGCAAGTCAGTTCATTTAATTATTTATATTCGGACATATGCTCCAACAACGCCCTCTTCTCTTTCACATTTTCCTGCGCCTTATTGAGAAGCATATCGTAGCGCTCCGGATTAGCCTTTTTGACCACCTGGAAGCGCGTTTCGCTGGACATATAGTCGCTCAAAGGCTTACTCGGCGCTTTAGAATCAAGCATCAGCGGCGCCTTGCCTTCTCTGATGTTCTCAGGATTATAGCGATACAACGGCCAGGAACCAGTATCAACTGCTTCCTTCTGATGCATCAGACCATCTGCCAGGTTAAAGCCCTGTGCAATACAGTGCGAATATGCAATAATGATTGACGGACCATCATAAGCTTCAGCTTCATTCATTGCCTTGATTACCTGAGCATCATTGGCTCCCATTGAAACCTGCGCCACATAAACACTGCCATAAGACATGGCAATCATTGCCAGATCTTTCTTCGGCAGCGACTTACCCGCAGTAGCAAACTTAGCCGAAGCACCCATCGGGGTCGCCTTGGACTGTTGTCCGCCCGTATTGGAGTACACTCCGGTATCAATAACCAGAATATTGATATTCTTACCCGATGCAATTGCATGATCCAAACCACCAAAGCCTATATCGTACGCCCAACCGTCGCCACCGATAATCCACACCGATTTTTTAATCAGGTAATCGGCGAGATTGTCCAAATCTTTGGCTTCCTTGGTACTCATGTTTGCCAGTTTGGCGCGCAAAGCTTTGACATTGTCGCGTTGCATATCAATTTCGGCATCAGTACTTTGCGGATTCGTAAGAATTTTCTCCGCCAAATCGCCGAGCTCACCCTTCATGCTTTCCAATAAAGCCTTGGCGGTCGCAGTCTGCTGGTCAATGGAAAACCGCATACCCAAACCAAATTCGGCATTGTCTTCAAACAGGGAGTTCGCCCACGCCGGGCCGTGTCCTTTTTCATCTTTTGCATATGGCGTAGTTGGTAGGTTACCGGAATAAATGGAAGAACATCCGGTTGCATTAGCCACAACCATACGATCGCCGAACAACTGTGTCAACAGCTTGATATAAGGCGTTTCACCACAACCGGCGCACGCACCAGAAAATTCAAACAACGGTTGAATCATCTGCGTTGTTTTCGGAAGATTCTTCATCACTTCCGTACGCTTTACATACGGCAGTGTTTCAAAGAAATTCCAATTAGCCACTTCGGCGTCAATGTGCTTTTCTATATGTTCCATATTGATAGCCTTGAGTTCCGTATTGGCCTTGTTCTTTGCCGGACACGCAGAAACACAAATGCCACAGCCGGTGCAGTCTTCTGCCGACAATTGCAAAATAAATTTCTTGCCAGCAAATTCCTTACCCTTGTAATCAGTACATTTCAAAGTCGCCGGAGCATTCTTGAGCTCGTCATCAGAAGCAACTTTCATACGAATAACACCATGCGGGCAAACAATAGAACACTTACCACACTGGATGCAGGTTTCCGGATCCCAAACAGGAATTTCAGTTGCAATACGGCGCTTTTCATATTGCGTCGTTCCGGTCGGCCATGTACCGTCGGCAACATCGGCAAAAGCGGAAACAGGCAGCTCTTCACCACGTCCGGCAATAATTTCACCCGTCACTTTCTTAATAAATTCCGGAGCATTAGCCGGCACCGGCAATGCAGTATGCTGCTGAGAAGTTGCCTCGACAGGCACATTAACTTCATGCATATGTGCCAAAGAAGCGTCAACCGCAGCAAAGTTCTTCTGAACAATCGCATCACCCTTCTTTGAATAAGTCTTCTTAATCGCATTTTTAATTTCAGCAATCGCCTGCTCACGTGGCAAGATATTGGAAATCGCAAAGAAGCATGCCTGCATGATGGTATTGATGCGTTGTCCCATACCAGTTTCGCGTGCCACTTCCACTGCGTTGATGGTATAGAACTTCAGTTTTTTATCAATAATCTGCTTCTGCACTTCGTATGTCAGATGATGCCAAACCTCATCGGCACTGTACGGTGCATTCAGCAGAAAAGTTGCCCCCGGTTTAGCAATACCCAAAATATCCACTTTATTCATAAACTGAAACTGATGACACGCCACAAAATCCGCCTTGTTAATAAGATATGCTGATTTAATCGGGTTGTCAGAAAAACGCAGGTGCGACGTTGTCATGGAACCAGACTTGCGGCTGTCATAAACGAAGTAGCCCTGACCGTACTTACCAGCATCTTCAGCAATAATCTTAATGGAGTTTTTATTGGCCCCAACGGTACCATCCGCACCCAGACCGAAGAACACGGCACGGACAACATCTTTACCTTCAGTGTCAATACTGTCATCATAAGCCAGCGACTTGTGAGTAACATCATCGTTAACACCAACCGAGAAGCCGTTAACAGGCTTTGCGGCAAACCCATTATCATAAACAGCCTTAACCATACCTGGCGTAAATTCTTTAGAAGACAGACCATAGCGTCCGCCGACGATTTTCGGCATAGTAATTTTGCCTGCCGCAACTGCCTGTGACAAGGTCGCAACAACATCAAGATACAACGGTTCGCCAGTGGCGCCAGATTCCTTGGTTCTGTCAAGAACGGAAATGACCTTAACGTTCTTCGGCAACGCAGTAACGAAAGCCTCCGCCGGAAATGGACGATACAGGTGGATTTTGATAACACCGAGCTTCTGCCCCTGCGCATTCAGATAGTCAATCGTTTCCTGAACGGTTTCAGCGCCGGAGCCCATAATAACGATAACCTGCTCCGCATCAGCTGCGCCATAATATTCCACAATGTGATACTGGCGACCGGAAATTTTCGCAAACTTATCCATTTCTTCCTGAACGATTCCTGGAACTGCTTCATAATATTTGTTGGAAGCCTCGCGTCCCTGGAAAAACACATCGGGGTTCTGCGCCGTACCGCGGATAACAGGAGCTTCCGGACGCAACGCATGCTTGGCGTTAAAATGATAATCCACGCCTTTGAGCATTTCACGCAAATCATCGTCAGAAAGCACTTTAATTTTTTTGATTTCATGTGACGTGCGGAAACCATCAAAGAAATGCATGAACGGCACACGCGAACGCAACGTAGAAGTCTGGGCAATCGCCGCCATGTCATGGGCTTCCTGCACCGAATTGGAGCAAAGCATCGCAAAACCAGTCTGGCGACAACTCATCACGTCAGAGTGGTCACCGAAAATAGAAAGCGCGTGATAAGCAAGCGAACGCGCCGCAACATGCATAACAAACGGTGACAGCTCTCCGGCAATTTTATACATATTCGGGATCATCAATAGCAAACCTTGCGATGCCGTAAAGGTCGTGGTTAGGGAACCGGCCTGCAACGACCCGTGACAAGCACCAGCAGCACCAGCCTCAGATTGCATTTCCTGCACATCAGGAATAACGCCCCACAGGTTTTTCTGCTTGGCGGCGGACCACGCATCAGCCCATTCGCCCATCGGAGATGACGGGGTAATCGGGTAGATAACGCAGACCTCATTCATGCGGTGAGCAACCGAAGCGGCCGCTTCGTTGCCGTCCATCATTTTCATTTTCACATCTGACATTTAAATATCCTTAAATTAGAGTTTAGTAAGTTTCACAGACAGCTCCGCACGGCTGACCGTGCTACCCGCCCTACTTTGTGCCAAGCATCAACCCCGACGCTTAAAGCCTGAGTCACCACCATAACAGCATAGCCCCACACAAAATAAGAAACCGCCGGCATACCAGCTGCCCGATTCTTATTATTTTTGACGCAAAATAGATAACACAATCGCCCCAAAAGGCAAGATTTTTTTTATAGATTATCCGTCCGTTTTTCTGCTTATTCACACACCGGCTTCCCCATTCACAAACCGCCGTCTCATTTCTCATTCTTGTTAGTCATTGTGAGGCATGGTACAGCTAATGTCACAGCAAACCATCGCGCACACCCATCTCTCTTGTTACAATGGATAATCGTTGCAGGTGCCACAGATACTACACTGCGCACCACCAGTATGCGGTTAGGCGCTAGGATTTTTCGCGCTAAACCGGCGCATAGCTTCATTAAACCGCAAATGTGACCAATCCACGTTACGCTTGACCACCTTTGCCGGATTGCCCGCCACCACCGTATGCGGCTCGGCAAATTCGGAAACGACGTTGCTACACCAGCCGACAATACTATGCGGTGCAATAGCCGTATTTTTGGCAATATGCACATCGCGCCCGACCCAAACATGGTCGCCAATAACCACTGAGCGCCCGCGGTTTTGCGGACGTCCGTCCAAATCGGTTACTGTATGCGTATCAGTACACCACAAGCTGATATTCCATGAAAACAGGCAATCCGCGCCGATGCTGACTTTGGAATCATCTTCAAACATATAAATTTCAAGTCCACCGATTTGCGTCCGTTCACCGATGGAAAGCACCCCGCCGACAATCGGATTTTCGACATCGCCAAACTTAATATCCAGATTAAGCGCCTCTGCCGATTTAATATCTATAACATTGTTTTCGCCACATATTTTAATTTTGATTTTGCTCCCCGCCGCCATATTTTCAGGAAAGTGCACAGTGTTGTTTTTACCACAAATATCCAGCAAAATGCTGCCATACGGCGGCAAATCAACAGTATTCGCACTCAAATCTGCCCTAATTCTGCGCTTATTTTTCTTCCCGAAATGCAACCTCTGTTTAATTTTTTTCCACAACATGACATCCCCAAACCAAAACATTCAGTCCCTTCCGTCCGGTTCCACCCAAGCCTGCATACCCGCGACATAACAATATGCCCGTCAGACATCAGTTTCTGTCCCGCACCACCAAAAGAACATACGGTAGAATATAAAAAAACAACCGTTTTTTTTAGCGACAGAGGCAAACTGTCGATGTGTACAACCTGTTTATTTTGCTAAAAAAATCTAGGGGATATTTAGAGGAAAGTTATTGAAAAAAAACGGTTGTTTTTTCTCAGTAGCCACTACGCATCGCGCCACAATTCGCTTGACATCAGCAGGCTCATCCCTTATGATGCAGACATAAAAATATTATTGCCATACAACTTAAAAATTATTTTTTATGAAACAAACATTGCATTTCGACACCGTTGTCATGTCCAGCGTGGTCTGTGCCATACTGGCGTATGCATTTTTTACTTATGTTGGGCTGTTTGACCGGGAAGCCACCAGTTGCACCTACGCTGCCTGGACGCTCGCCACTTACGGCCTGTTATGTTACATCGTGGCCGAAGTTTTATGGTGGCGGAAGGAAAACCTGAAACATTCGAAGTTTGAAATATGGTTCATCCGCTGCATAAACCTATTGCTCGGCGCCGTCATTTTCCGCATTTTGGGCTGGGATATCCCGATGTTTATCGCCTTCTGCACTGCGTTGATGATTTTGCGCTTTTTCATTATCGCCATCGGCATAATGATGCACCGCCGTCAGTAGTGCAACATCTGCCCGCAAAGCCTGCAGTCAAACCATCGAAGGATTTGCTGGAACAAGGCGCGCTACCATATCAAACAACAACAAAAAGCTTTTTCCCTTTGAGGAAAAAGCTTTTTTTTCATCTACTGCTGTTTTTGTTACCACCATGCTATCCAAACACTACTCATGCGCCTGCCAATCCAACACCGACAGCTAGATAGCATAAACCGCGTTACGCCTTATCCTTGCCAGAATCGTCATCACCGGCAGTGCCTTTGCCTGAATCGACCTCATCTGTCATTCCAGCATCTTTTTTAGCATCATTTTCCGCCTTTTCTTTTGCCATATCAGCACGGACTTTCATCTCCTCATACACATGCTTGAGTTTGCCGAAAGCCTCTTTACCCCTTTCAGCCAAATCATCGGCATTTTGCTCCACATTAGCAACATATTGATCATGCTTATCCTCCAGCTTTTTGCCGAATTTACTCATGGCCGCCGCAAGTTTGCGGGCATTTTCATTATCATTTTCTTCTGCCGACCGATTACCGTAATCTTCAAGTTTTTTAACCGCCTTTCCGGTTAATTTCAACATTTTGTCAGCCATAATGCCGACAGTTTTTCCGATTGACATCTTAAGTTCAGCTCCTTTTATTATTTTCGTCCTATTGGCTTGCGATAACAGCGCAAATGCACCATACCTGCATAAATATATTATGCCTAAAAGCTAAAAAAAAGCTTAACGTCGAATTTTTCTTTACAAATAGCATCATCGTTGGTGACACGCCACCAGCACACACTGTGCATAATCAAAATAACGCTTGTAACCTGAAATCAAAGCCTGTAGTCTGGCACCATGATGAGGAATTTGATGAACATAAAAAGGAATATCGCGACTTTTTTGTGCATGGTAGCGTTACTTTTCACCTGCGGTATAGCCGAAGCACGTAACACAATTGAAGAGATTCGTACCGGCAATCAAAACGACGGCATCCGCATAGTACTGGACGGCACAGAGGATTTTGATTGTGACACTTTTTTGCTCGATTCGCCAAATCGCTTGGTCATAGATTTGAAAAACACGATAATCAAAGGTTCGCCAGACATTGCCCAAAACAAGCTGATAAGCAACTTCCGCATCGGTGACAAACCAGACATCAATGGTAAACGACTGGTTTTTGAAATAAAAGACAACGTCAACATCAAAAAAAAATTTACCTTAAAACCACAAACCGGTCAGAAAAACTGGCGCCTGGTTATAGATTTGAGCACACTTGGGCTGTCCGACCCCTCATCCAAAACAACCTACACCCCAAAGGAATCAGCTAAACAGAAAAAGATTGTGGTACTGGATCCAGGACACGGCGGCAAAGATCCCGGCGCCATCGGGCGTTCATTCCGCACTTATGAAAAAAACATTACACTGTCTATGGGTAACGAATTGAAGCGCCAGTTAGAAGCCAAAGGTTTTAAGGTTTACATGACGCGTTCCACCGATATTTTCATTCCGTTGCGTAAACGCGTGGCAATTGCCCGCAGCTACCATGCGGATCTTTTTATCAGCATTCACGCCGACAGTGCCGCCAACCGCAACGCCAGTGGCTTTTCGGTATACGCCTTGTCAGAAACAGCATCTGACAAAGAAGCTGAAGCACTTGCCGAACGCGAAAACAAAGCCGACATCATTGACGGCATGGATTTTTCCGACAACTCACCTGAAATCAACGATGTTCTGATATCACTGTCGCAAAATGACAGTCGCAACAAATCATCAAAATTTGCCAGTTACATCGTCAATGAAGCACGGCAAAAGGTAAAACTGGTCAGCAATGCACATCGTTTTGCCGGTTTCGCTGTATTAAAAGCACCAGACATTCCATCAGTACTGATTGAACTCGGCTACTTGTCCAACTATACGGAAGAAAAAAACCTGCGCCAGCCATCTTACCGCAAAACCCTGGCTCAGGCAATAGCAAAAGCTGTTGAACGATATTTCAAAGACCCAGAAGTCTACTCAGCCTTATAGCCTTTTTTCATCTCTGCACATCACAAAAAAGCCAAAACGTATCCGTTCCAAAGGAAAAAAACACCGCAATCGTAAAAACTCCACAAAATAGCCTGTCACCACCCCACCGAAGCATTTCCACGGTAGCCACATCATCATCGCCCTACCCCTTTTCTGAAAAAAAGCAAAAAAAGCGCACCACGAATAACAATGCACATTTCGCCGATTACTATCACAGAAATGCTACCGACAACTCCGACCTCTGAACAAAAATTTTATTTTATAAAAAAAATTATTTTGCTAAGACTTGCGTATATCACAGATTGCCTGCGTTTAATAAAACCGATAAACATGTTGCACCACCGACATACAGTTTTAAACGAAAAGTTTATCAAAAACGGGAAAAACAGCACACATTAAAACAAAACGCCAGCAATTAGGCCTTAACCGTCGTAGCACACGCCACAAATAACGCCCCTGTGCCCTATTCTGATACGGCGACACCAGGCGTTCCATTCTAAACATATTAAAAAGCAGGCACTTCCTTCCTGCCTTTTTTATGCCTCCCGCTAACGGGAATTTAAACCCGCGCCACCAACAACCTAACCCATATAACCAAGGACAAATATTTTATGATTTTTTTGATTAATCATAAAATAATCTACTTTTACCTGCCACCCTCTTTCATCTTAATTATCATAGAGGCAGATTGAACAGCCGAATTTTCTTTTTTCGTCTCGGTATGATTTTGACTTGCTCCAACTTTGTCTTTAAGAGCTGCAATTTTTTCTTTAATTATCATGGACGTCTGTACATTTTCAGATTTTGCAGACAAATTTGTCTGTTGTTTATCAACATCATGCTGCCTTATTTGAGGAATGATACCTCGCTTAAATTCTTCTTCCTGTTTTCTAAATCTTGATATCAGGTCTACTCTGCCACTATGTTCAAAAGTATCTTCCATTTTAGCCTGGCGTTTATTCAGAATTGCCTGTATCACCTCTTTGTTCTGAGCACCAGATACGGGAATATACCATTCTTTTTCGCCCATCTTAACATGCATTAGTTTTTCCTTTATCGGATTTTTATCCGGCGTAACATAAGTTTCGGAATCATAACGAAAAGGCATATACTCCTTTCCATTTATCTTACTAGGGACTGTTCCACCAACATAACCATTAATGGCTTGCTCTCTTGTTAAACGTCCGTTTGCTGCTGTTTGTCCTTGCCTGTGAAGGATCCTAGCACCATCATAACTCGGCTCAAACATATCATAAGTTTTTGGTTTTTCATCTGAATGTGCCTTTTGACGATAATCTTCCATACCAAAATTTGGAAAATATTTGTCATCAGGACTTTGTGCATAAATATTTATAAAGCCAATCTTAATGTCTTCTCCACTGAATCCATCCTTTCCAATAACAGAAGATACATATTTATCCCCCGTAGCTTTCACATCTTCTCCATAACCAACGTTAGTAACTCCATCATATTTTGAAGCATATCCAATATCTGGTGTAGCATAACAAATACCGTTTCTGCCGACACGTCCACTTAGAGAACAACAATCATCTGATGCTGTGGAACCGGAAAATAAGAATTGCTCTTTGGGATATTGCTTTTTTATTTCATCTAAAGAGCTAAAAACTTTCGGCAATTCTTCTTTAGATGAAAAACCATACTTCTGCATGTCTTCATTCTGTTCGCTGACGGTATAGTATGGGTTTACTTGTATCCTTTCACTAATTTCGATTCCTGCAATGAATTTTTGCAAACCATCTTGTGAAATCTCTGTCTGCGCCAAATCTGAATTTTTAAACATGTCTGCAGCTTTCATCGGTACAGCCAAACCACTGCTGACATGAGCCCTATCAAGTTCTGACATTAACTTTGGCATAATTTCTTTCGCCTCTTTAACAGTCATCAAAGGTGAAAAAAGCTCATATCTTCCTTCATCAGAATTTTTTCTTTTTTCTTCACGCAGAAGCCATTGGTCGGTTTCTGTTCCTGTCTTCAATCCGTTATGCTCAAGGATATTTTTAGTATGTTCATAACAATTTTCACGTAATCCGATGTTAAACATAATAATTTCATCATCTGGTAATTTATCCAAATTCTCAACATAATCTTTGGATGCAAGCGTTTTCGGATTCTGAATTTCTTCTCTGATTTCTGCGGCAAAAGACCGTATTAATTTGTCTTCTTTGGAAATTACGGTGCTGTTTGCAAATGAATTTTCTTTTCCAGAGAGTCGTTTCAAATCTTCAGATAAATTTGAAATTTTATTATTTACCGCTGCTATTTCTTTTGAATATTTTTCCGAAAGTTCGGGAGCTTCTATATTTTTATAGCTCCCCCCGCGGTGAATCATTGCTTCAAATCGAGAATTGAAAGTATCAGAAATATCCCCTCCGTATTTCTCTTTATACTCCTTTAATGCCGCACCAATATTAAGATTCTCGTATTTATCTATAAAGGTGTCTAAAAACTGGTTGGCTTCTTTTCTCTTTTTTCTTGATAGAATTTTATCAAGAAAAGACTTTGGTTTTGTCATTTCTTCATAATCTGCACCTTTTTCAAACTTGCCATTTTTTTCATAAGAAGAAAGTAATTTGCGAATACTATATGCGTCTTCGGGATATTTCTGCCTTAACATATCTATATCTTTTTCGAATTCATCAAGGAGTTTGTTTACATTGCGTGACGCAGTCAAAACTCCTGTCTGTCTCTTAAATTCGGAAGTAATTGCCTCTACATTGTTTTCTGTCGCATTAAAATACTGGTCATGCAAATCTTGATTTTTGTTTTTTATGAACTCTTCAATATCGCCGTTATTTTCTATAACCTGCATCATTTTTTTAAAATATGGTGCGCCCCACATATCTTCAACATTCATTCTTTTCTTATACTTAATATCTGGTGCGGTCTCCCAATCTTCGCTAATTAGATTCGATTCTTTAACCCAGTTTAATTTTTTCTCTACCCAGTTATCAAACGGTATATTATCTTGTGGCATTTTAACCTCCTGTACCCTGACATAATACTTAACATTTTAAATATTGGATTATTTGTAAGCGTTGCGGAAAAGCTTTATCGTTATTGACTATAACTTTGCCCCAAACTGTTGAAAAGGTTGGTTTTCTATCTACCAAAAAACACTTTATTTTGTCAAAAAAATATGTTATACTTTCCTTATGAAATAAAAATAACAATTTGCGATTAGGTTCACAACAATCTTTCCCATTAAACGTTCGTCTGCCACCCTTTAACACTGGTATCCTCACGCCCATGATGAACAACAATCTGCGGATAGGCAATGCTGATACCCTCATCGCGGAAACGACGGAGAATTTCATAGCGGATATCGCTGTTCGCCTGCCAGCCTGCCCAGATATCAGAAACATAAAAGCGCAGCTCAAAGTCAAGGGATGAAACGCCAAAATTTCTGAAAAGAACACTGGGTGCAGGCACTTTCATTACCTTTTTGCAATCAAGAGCACATTCCAACAACAGGCGGGTTACTTGGTCGGCATCGGAATCGTATGAAACGCCCACCATCACACTCTGGCGCTGCCAGTTGTTACCGTGGGTAAGGTTGGTAAGCGAAGAAGAAATCAAAGTCGCATTTGGAATAATCACGCTTGCTTTGTTAAAAGTTTCCACCTCGGTGGAACGAATGTTGATTTGTTTGATTTTTCCTTCCTCTCCACCGATAAGCACCCAATCGCCAACTTTAAAAGGACGCTCAAACAAAAGAATAATGCCACTGACCATATTTTTGATGACATCCTGGAGCCCAAAACCGATACCAACTGACAGGGCCCCAGCAATAACTGCAAGATTTGAAAGATCAATTCCCATCGCCACAATCGCCAAGATGGAAGAAATGATAATACCGATAAAGCTAAAGCCCGACACCAGTGAATAGCGGATTCCATCGTCCATATTAATGCGATTCAACAGGTTATTGGAAAGCCGTCGCCGCATAATCCTGACTAACGCCAGCGAAATCAGAAAAACCACCAGACCAGTGATAATGGAAGTCAGTGAAATATTGATACCGCCAACCTGAAAACCAAACATCAGTCTTTTGCCCAACATCAGCAGAAAAGTCCCTGGCACTCCCCACAAAATCAGCAGTGAATAGAGCAAAAACAACAGCAACAACGGCGTCATAAACAGCGACATAAAAAAATCAGCCTTGGACAGCAGACGTTTGCGCATTTTGAAATCCTTAGTCCAAAACACGATACTACGCCTGAGCAAATCGGAAATAAAGCGTCTCACTATGACAAACGCGCCGATAAACAGCACAGAAACGATAAAACGGTTAAAGATAAAAGTCGCCACCCCTGGATAACCAAACAGCGAAATGCCAAAAGTGACAACCGCAAACAACGTGGCAGATATAATGATTTTTGATGACTGTAACATTTTTTCAGGCTCATCATCGCCAAGCATACCAAGCATGTCATTTCCTGCATTTTTTGCCACACCAGACATCGCATCCTTGGCTTTTTTCGCCAGCATTTTGTCACTGCTCTTAGCCTTATCTATAATCACAATCTCAGTATTGCCATCTTTTTTAACCACCTGCGCCGTCGCCCGCTGGTCAGTTTCGATGTCAATCGTCGCCTCATCCACACCACCATCTAAAAGCCGTCTTTCTGTTTCCTCCCCTTCAACAGGTTCTTCCATCGGGCGGATTTTAATCTGTCCCAGAATTTGCCAGGTCATCAGCACGATAACAAACGCCTTAATCGCATCGTCCATCACTTCCAACAGCAGTTCCAAAACCTCACTGACGACAAAATAAACAGCAATATGACGAATGCAGGCCATTGCGCCAAGCAAAATGATAGACAGAGTCATCGCAGCAAACACTCTTTCCGCACGCTCATCAGAAATATTAAACAAACGCCAACGCCCGTTCCACGGCGCTAGCGCCACCCGTGCCAACGCCCGCAACAATGTTATGAAAAGCAAATAATAAAGCACATGAGTCAAAACAACACCGAATTTGCTATGCATCAGGCTGGCATTGGTCAGCTGCCAAAAAAGGCAACCACCGATTAACAGCGATGGTATGAGACCATAGGCAATGGCAGTAATAACTGCCACCACGATTTTCTGCCCATAATGCGGATTGTCTTCAGTATGTCCGTAACCCCAGCGACGGATGATGTATTGGCGAACATAAATCCCAACAAACAGCATCGTCGCCAATACCAACAATACATGCCACCAGCTCTCCGCCACATTGGAGCGTTCTTTATCCGAAAGCCCCTTATACCACTCTACCGGTAACGAGACAATTTGCCAAAAGAATACCGCCGCATCGCTAATCGCGGTCACAAAGTTTTGCGGAGACACCAACACATTTTGTTCTGCTACCAGATTGCCAATTATAATGCGACTGCGCGCCTCGGAAATAATGGAATTCATATGGGAGATTTTGGTTTTAAGCAGATTCGTCTCAATTTTACGGCTTTTATAGTTGTTCATAATCGTGGTATATTTGGCACGCATTTCAGCAATGGCAGGAGCTTCGCTTTCGCCTTCCGCTGGCGCCTCACCAAGTACCTCCAACGCTTCTTCAACAAATTTGGAATTTTTTTCTATATCGCGGAAAACCGTTTCCAGCACAATTTCCTGCTCAGACAAAAAGACTACAGCATCATCCAGGCTCTGACGCGTAAACCGATTTTGGCGAATATCATCTTCTATTGCCGCCAGCTGTGCTGATACAGTTTTATAGTCAAAAGATGCCCCGCTGCCATCATTCGTTGCCGATTTCTCTTCGTCGGACATATTTTTGTCTTGCCCCGATTGCAACACCACAATTCTGCCAGCCTCCATTTCAGACACCGCCACGGCAACACCGGTCGTTATTAAAATACCACCCCACAACACCGCCGTCCAAATGCAGCTCACCGTGAAAAGCCTGAAAATTTTCTTCATTATCTTACGTCTCACCTGTCAATGCCGATTATCCTACGCCGGCTACACGCTTTCAGCCAATGCCATCATGCACGCTAAACAACACGCCCCGCGTTCAACCGCCACTATGGCACCATATATAACGCATTGCAAGCATTTTATCCAACTTTTCCGCCATAATACACTCTCACCCGCTACAAATATCATACCCCCATTACAAAGCGTTGTTACTCCTCCCACTCCCAATTATCGTTTCCGCCTCTTCCTCTATAAATACTTGTTTTCTCGCCCACAAAAAAGACAAAAAAATACTTACATTTGTCAAAAAAATATATTACACGTTCCTTAGTGAAATAAAAATTATGTTTAATTGAGCGAATTATTAAAAATTTATTATTATGAAAAAATGATACAAATCATTGATGAAAGTAAAATCATTTTGGCTCTGGAAAAAGGAGAAAGGTTCCCCCGAAACTACTGGCCATACATCTTTGACTTGCCAAATGCAGAAAAGATTTTGCTGAAGTATGTTAAGAAGTGTGTTAAAAAGGATTGGCTTATCCCCGATGAAGTTCTGCTCAGAATCTTCAAGTTGTCAAACGCAGACGAAATTATGCTGCAATATGCCCAAAGTAGCAATGTGCTCTCCGATGAAATTTTGCTCAAAGTCATCTTGGATTTACAAAATGCAGTCAAGATTATGCTGCAATATGATGCAAAAAGGGACAATTTACTCCCCTCTGAATCCGAGATTACGTGTTTGTATCTCGAAATGTACGAGTACAACTTTGAAGATCTGCTCAAGATCCGCAAAACTTTTGCCAAATTTGCGGATAGCAAAAATCGCGTAAAAAAAATCATGTAAAAGTAATCTAACCCAAAGTGGTTGTTCCTGATAGGAAACAACCACTTTTTTATCCCTCACATCAGACAGAAAATTTTGTGAGTAAACCACAGGAGACCACCAAAAGGAAAAGCGAAAAAAGGTTTGTAGCTGTGTCTTAAAGAGCGACCTCTTCCCGCAAACTCAATCGCAAAATTTACCCTCTTTAAGAACTGCAAATGCCACCTTAGCCCTTCCGGCACGGAGATTATCTGCCACCGTCCAGAAACTGATGCCGTTTTCCACGGAAACATCTTGACGCACGCGCGACACATAGACATAATCTTCGCCCTGCACATCATCCACACTGACATAGCCTCCATCCACATTTTTATCAAATACCACCACACGCGAACTCTTCATCTGGCTACGGATTTCCGTTGCATCAATCTCATCTTCAAATTCGGCATTGACAAACGCTGCATCGCCGATAAAAGTCGGCACAAACGCACAGTTGGCATGAACTTTGATATCCGTATTAAGCACCTTTTTAATTTCGGCGTTAATCGCCCATTCCAGCGACGTTTCCTCACCGATAAATTCACCAACCTGCGGCAACACATTAAACGCAATTTGCTTTTTGAAAATCTGCTCATTGTCTACCAATGTTTCGTTTAAGAATATTTTGCGCGACTGCGTAAACAATTCGTCCATCGCCTCACGCCCATAGTAAGAGGTAGAATTGAACATTGTCACCACCAGACGCTTAAGCTTGTGCGTTTTCATCACCCCCACCAGCGGTAGCAAAATCTGATACACAGCTGACGACGGTACACTGACCACCTGCGGAACTTCTTTGCCAGAGAGCAGTTCACCGTTGATTTCCGGAAACACCATCGGTACTGAACTGTCGGTAAAAGTAGCTCCCGACAAATCAATCACCCGGCAACCAGCAGCCACGGCCTTTTTGAAATATCGTTTGCCCTGCTCTTGGGAGGTAGAAAAAACCGCAACATCAGCCTTGGAAAAATCAAAATTTTCCAGCGCCCAAACGTCAACTTCGTCATCTTCACCGTAAGAAACCAATGTCCCAAGCGGCGCCCGTGCCTCCAACGCTAACACATCTTCAACCGGCACGCCACTTTCACACAAAAGGTTCAGTAATTCCCGACCGACACCACCTTTAACTCCCGCAACCGCAATTTTTGGCATAATACAAATCCTTTCTTCTACATCATCAGCTCCCGATGGCACACAGCAACTTTCAGCATTCGCCCGCGCCAGAGCGTTCGGTTTACTTTAAGATAGAGAGAATATGACTCTTTTTTCCGCAATTTGCAAGTGTTATTATGCATTTTCCGTAAGCCCTTGCCTTTGTACTGCCAGAAAAGCGCCCCGGAGGCCACTCGCAAAGGAATAAAAAAATATTGACAAAGGGGGGGGGTAAATATGGTATACTGTTCATGTATAACATTGAAGGAGAAAGAAAATGTCTACAGAGTACAAAAGTTTCCATGTTAGAGAACCAGAGTTTGGCGCCTCAACAGGATTTTATGCTAAAATAGAAGATGGCAAAGTGGCAAAAATCATAGATGTGTCCACACATAATACCAATTACGCTTGGGATCTGAACAACCCGCCTTATGAAATGGTCGGAAAAGACGCCACAGAATTATCGCAGAAAATGAAACATTATTTTGACGATTATGATGATGAATTCCGTACCCCTTTTATCTATGAAGATAACATCAGCGAACAAGAGTTTAGGAGAGTAGAAATAATAGAGAAAATGCAAGAGCAACGCGACAAAATAGCCAGCAAACGCCAGCAGAAAAGAAACGCCCAAGGCACGGACAAACTTGCTGAAAAAGAGAGTAAGCTGGATAGTGCTTCCAACAGGGTTCTAAAGAAGCGCTATTTTCAGGTAAGAAAAGGAACGGTGGACGAGGAGACAATGAGAAAGGAGATGGCTACAGCGCGCATAATGGTAGCAAAAGAATATATGAAAAAATCACGTTAAAAACAGAAAACTCAACAATACAGAATGCAAAAACCCGGAGCATTCTTGGTTTTTGCATTCTGTTTGTATTCTGTATAAGAGATAGCGGCCACCAGTGGACTACAACAGATGCCACATAAACACACATACACCTGGATGCGGACTTTCGACCATTCACACTCCATTTAGATATTTAATAGCGGAAAATTTAAGATAAATAGAAGCAGAAACATCCCAAGAGCTTGCAAGGCAAAAGCATCTGACGAACATTTTTTATCGAAAGCTATAACAACCGCTATTTTTCCACCCCGATAAAGGACAGCAGAACAAAGTTACCGTAGATTTGCCCAAAGTAAGGATGTGCCACCAAACACACCCTTACGTAGCAAGATGAGAATATACAAATAAGGTATATACCTCAAACTGAAGTAGAGCCCCTTTTACAATCAGACTCTCAAATTTTCCCTCTTAAAGCACAAACTCGCGCAATCAGCGCCTTCGTAGACACGTCATGTGCACCAGGTGCTCCTCCTTCCAGTTCTGGCAGAATTTTGAGCGCCAGCTGCTTGCCAAGTTCCACACCCCATTGGTCAAACGAATTTATCTCCCAAATAACGCTCTGTGTAAAGACTTTGTGCTCATAAAGCGCAATCAGCATGCCAAGTGCAAACGGCGTCATCTTGTCAAACAGGAAAATATTGGACGGGCGATTGCCATCAAAACTCTTGTTAAGTTTCAATTTTTCAACCGTAGCTTCATCTTTGCCCGCCGCCCGCAATTCCGCCGCCGCTTCATCAAACGTTTTGCCTCTCATCAACGCTTCCGCCTGCGCCAAAACGTTGGCAAGAAGAATTTCGTGGTGCTTGCCACACTCGTTATGTGAAACAGCCGGGACAATAAAGTCTACCGGAACCGGTTCTGTCCCCTGGTGCAAAAGCTGAAAAAACGAGTGCTGCACATCGGTTCCAGCCCCACCAAACAACGCCGGCCCCGTAGCATAATCGGTAATCTTGCGGTTATCCAAGCGCACAGATTTGCCGTTGCTTTCCATATCCAACTGCTGCAAATACGATGGCAAAAATTTCAGATACTGATCATACGGAATAACAGCATAACGGTGAATATTGTAAAAATCGTTATACCAAATGCCAAGCAACGCCATAATAACCGGAATATTCTTCTCTGGTGGTGCGAAGCGAAAGTGCTTGTCTGCTACTTCGGCACCTTTAAGAAACGCTTCAAAATTGTCATAGCCAACGGCAATCGCTACCGACAACCCAATAGCCGACCACACCGAATAGCGCCCGCCGACAAAATCCCAAAACTCAAACATATTATTGGTATCAATGCCGAACTCTGCCACCGCCTTGGCATTAGTGGAAAGCGCAACAAAATGATTTGCAACCGCCGCCTCGCCCAGCATCTTGACCAGCCAGTCACGGCAAGTATGAGCGTTGGTCAGAGTTTCAATCGTGGTAAAGGTTTTGGATGCCACAATAAACAGCGTCTCTTCGGGATCGACATCACGTAGCACTTCCGCACACGCTGTACCGTCTATATTGGAAATAAAGTAACAGCGAATATCCTCCGCCCAATATTTTTTAAGCGCTGTCGTCGCCATATATGGTCCTAGGTCGGAACCGCCTATACCGATATTGACGATGTTGATGAGCTTTTTGCCAGTCGCACCACGAAAAGTGCCATTGCGCACCGCTGTGGAAAATTCTTTCATCTTGGCACGAACGCGGATAATTTCAGGCATCACATCTTCGCCGTCAACCAATACTGGCTGCCCGGAAAAACTGCGCAACGCAGTGTGCAGCACAGCACGGTTTTCGGTCACATTGATTTTTTTACCGGTAAACATATCTTCAATACGTTCTTGAAGACGATGTTCGCGCGCTAAATCAAACAGAGCTTTGAGCACTCCATCATCAAAGCGGTTTTTAGAATAATCAAAAGTGAGCCCTTCCAGAGCCAGAGTATATTTCTCCGCCCTCTCATCATCCTGGGCAAACAGGTTTTTCATTTCGGTTCCAGCAAAACGCTGGTATTCCGAAAGCAACGCCGCCACGGCGTTAGATACGGCCATAATATCATCTCCTAAAAATCATTATTTCAAATGCCCGGTTCTGCAATATCCCAAACGCACCCAAAGCAACCCACCTTTTCAGCCATCCCCCTGTTGACAGCATACTTGCTACGTATCACCAAGGCAATCCTCTACGTTGACAGGACACTCTCACCACCAGACATTATACCAGTAGCAGAAATATACGCCACCACCATCCACATGTCAAGCTCACACTCCATTTTTCCCACATTTCCGCCGCTAGCACACACTACTCCATTTTGCCATACAAGCCTTCAGCCCTATCTACAACCCTCTTCAAATCTTATTGCCACATTGTTCGCTCCCTTGCTTACTAATCCATTCCACCTCCACACACGACCTCCATTCTCCCCATTCTCGTCCCCATCTCTTTTCTGCCTTTTTTTACCTCTATAAATACTTGTTTTCTCATCTACAAAAAAAAAGACAAAAACATTTGCCTTTATCAAAAAATATGTTATTTGCTGGAGTATGTTAAAAGGCACTGGTGGCTCTCCTATAAAGTTCAACACAAAATTTTTGACATGCCAAACGTAGCAGAGTTTATGCTGAAATTTGTTAAAAATAACGGCAGGCTCTCCTATAAAGTTCTGCACAAAATTTTTGACTTGCCAGAAGCC
>CAYQDC010000023.1:0-18267 GCA_964416205.1 uncultured Acetobacter sp.
TGACGTTCAGCTCAAAATTGCTGACTGGCAAAACTCAGAAGCATTCGAGATTTTGCTGGAGTGTGTTCGAAAGGGTCATTATTTCGACGGTGACGTTCAGCTTAAAATTGCTGACTGGCAAAACTCAGAAGCATTCAAGATTTTGCTGAAGTATGTTCGAAAGGGTCATTTGCTCTATTCTGACGTTCTGTGCAAAATTGCTGGCTGGCAAAGCTCAGAAGCATTCAAAATTTTGCTGGAGTGTGTTCGAAAGGGTCATTATTTCGACGATGACGTTCAGCTCAAAATTGCTGACTGGCAAAGCTCAGAAGCATTCGAGATTTTGCTGGAGTATGTTCGAAAGGGTCATTATCTCGCCGATGACGTTCAGCTCAAAATTGCTGACTGGCAAAACTCAGAAGCATTCGAGATTTTGTGGAAGTATGTTCTAAAGGGTCATTATCTCGCCGATGACGTTCAGCTCATTGCTGACTGGCAAAACTCAGAAGCATTCTGAAGTATGTTCGAAAAAGCCATGAATTCCCGAGAGTTCTGCGCGAAATCATCGACAGGCTAGACGAGGTTTAGACGAATTTTGTGAGAGTATGTTAGATTGAGATATGATCTCACCCGATGAACTTGCGCAAAAGTAATTCTAATCCAAAGTGGTTGTTCCCTATCCGGAACAACCACTTTTTGTAACAAGAAAACGTTTTCCTTAAAAAGGAAAACGTTTAAATTATTTGCAAAGCAGAAAGTTGCAGTTAGAACATTTTATCCAGGTTAATGGCTAAACGAATGAAACCATGTTGTTTTTTTTGCAAATAATGCTGCATGGTTTCTTTTTCAGTAGCATTGTAGCTGTCGATGTGCCAAGTAGATGCAGAATTGTGCATTTTTTGCAACATATCAAATGTTTTGTTAACATCGCTAGATACGGCAGCAAGATTATCAAAATCTTTTTCATCAGGGTAACATAACGGCAACCCTGTCAAATTTTTAAGCATCTGAATAAACATATCAGGTGGAAACGATTCTGTCGGCATTTTTACTAACAGCCATGCCCGGTCTTTGATACAGAAACCAAGATAGATGCTATTTCTGATTGGTGTTTCGGACAGGACAAATGTTCCATCTGCTTTTCGGATTAAGATTTTTAGCGGAAAAGCTGCATTGCATTGGTTCGCAGAAGTTTTTTCTTCCATAATACATAAATTTAATGATTCATAAAAATAGTTATATCGTTGCTAGTATATACTGTATATTTTGCGATAGTCAACAAAAAACAGCGGGGATAAAGTTCTGGAGTTTAGCGTTCGCTTTGGGCGAATACGGTCAGCAGTGCGGCGGGATCCATCAATTGGCGCTGTTTTTGGATGTTGCGAATAATATCTTGATATTTGACTGCGGTGCTGGTAATGCGGGTAAAGTCTTTGATATCTGCGGCGGTTAGGGTGCTCCAGGCTTTATTGATATGTTCTTTAGCGTTTTTGCCGAGTTCGTCAAAGCTTTCGGGCAAGATACCGATAAGTTTCAGGTAGTATGATTTGTTTAAATGTTCGTCCGGTGTGGTGGAAAAAGCCGTGGCGCCGTCAAAAGGTTCATAACTTTCCAGAATGTAGTTCTTTTTGAGTGTTTCCACTGAGCACTTGTATCTGCCATCTTGCAATTCAGGTTTGCGGTGCAATCCATGGGCGTTATCATCCAACCTCAGTAACTTGTGCATTAGATACAGGTTGCTCTGGTGAATGGCGTTGCGATGTATTTTAAGGCAGAGTTCCTTTTTTTCTTCGCATTGTTTTCTTAGTTGTTGCAATTTTTGTTTGGTGGCTTGGGTTGACGGGGTTTTGCGTTTGGGTTCTGTTTCTTTTAATGTCAGATATTTAGCTTCCAGAATGCGAAATTTTTCATAAGCGCTGTGAGAGCGGATATGAGCAAAGAACATATTGGTCTGTTTGAATTGAAACTCAATGTTAAATGAACGTTTGCTACCTGGGATCGTAATGTTGGCAATCTTTTTGATGTCAAAATAATTACGGGCGTTTTCGCTTAAATTCTTTTTGTAGAGGTTGCGTTCTCCTTTTGTAAATTTAATGTATTGTGGAAAATTTTTTTCTAATTTCCGAATCAGTTCTTCAAGATCTCCGGGGTATTTTGAGGTGATGGAAAGACGGTAAATATCTTTGGGCAGAACTTCTTCTTTGGCGATATTCAGCAATATGTCGAAAGCATCGGTTTGAGCTTGTATTTCTTCCAATGTGGGATTGGTATCGCAGGAAACTTTATTTTTCAGCAACGTAAAAGGTTGTTTCTTTTCGTTTTCATAGGGCAGATCAGCTGTTACAGTGTTGAATTTTTGCAGGTGCTGGTTACGTTTTTCCTCATATTCGCGACGGCATTCGGATACTAATTTTTCGACCGTGCGTTCAATGTCTTTAATCGGTGGGATAACAACATAAACAGTGTTACATTCGCTGTTGATGTAATGGAGCATGGCAGTGGTACAAGGTGCCAAAATTTCGGTTGAGTAGCTGATGCGGCGACCATTGCGATCTGTTTCTATGCTGCCGTCTTTTAGGTTGATGTTATAGATGTTTTCTGGAAAACCGGTGTTATATGGGCTGGAAAAACTGGACACGATGGCTTCGTATATCAGGCGATATTTTTCCATTGTATCGGTGTAGTATTCTTTCAGGTGATTGTATTCACGTGTGTTTAAAAATGAAAGGTTTGCTTTTTGTTCTTCCAAAAAGGAGAGTGCATCGTTATCAATGGATTTTTGAATTTGGTCAATTTGTTCAGAATTAAAAGATACAAGTTGATCCATGGTATAAGTTTTCATTTTTTATTTTCTCCAGTTAAGATGATATTACCATATAAATAACATATTTTTGTGAATAAGGCAAATGCTTTGGGTGCGGAAAATTAGAAAACGCTCAATTATGATTAGTGTATGACAACATAAATCCTTTTGTGATATTAAAGCAGAAATGAGATATAAATTCTTATCAAATAATTTAGCAAGGATTTTTAACAATTTTGTTGAAATGATCTATCAATAAATCATATACAAATCATAATTGAGCCGTAGAAAAAAATTTTGCAAGAAGTACCCTTTGTTGGTGCAGGTTTTGTCTGATCTGACATTGGTAAGAGTTTTTTGTTATTCATCTTGATCTCAGAACGTTGTCATTTTATTTTTTTATTCATAGAGGCAAAGACGTCTTCCATGCGTGCAAAAAAAGTGTTTGTATTTTGGAAATAGCGGCTTTTTATATCATTTTTCTTGTGAATTTCCGCAATTTCGGGTGCTTTGTGATACATTCCAAGGTATGAAAAACCGAGTATGATAAAAACTATCAGCCAAAACAGTCGTTTTCCCAGGGCAAAAAGAAACAATGAGATAAATGTGCAGGCTCCGACGGCAAAATAGACAGAATATATTGTGCCGCCGACATCTTTTGTTAATTCCAAATCTTCAGCGAAAAATAATCCGACAACACCGACGGCCAGAAATTTTAAAACAAAAATTCCTATGGTTAACAATATAAACATTTTAAGCCTTTCAGTTGTTGTGCATTGTTGTATGCTGTGTTTAAAACAACTTTTAAATGTTTTTATGTGCGGATAGTAGTTCTTTAATGCCGTCAACAGAGCTTAAAATCGCACTGGCTTCGTAAGGCATATAGACAATTTTATTATCTTTGCCTGATGTGATGTCTTTTAAGGTTTCGAGATATTTCATCGCGATCAGGTATTTGTCAGCTTGTTCTGTGGAAGATAAAACGTCTATTATACGGCGGATGGCCTCTTTTTCGGCATCGGCCTCTATTTTACGAGCCTGAGCAATACCTTCTGCGCGCAGAATTTCTGCTTCTTTGGCGCCTTCTGCCTGGCGAATGACTGCTTCTTTTTCACCTTCGGCAATGCGAATGGCCGATTCTTTTCGACCTTCGGCTTCATATATCATGGCTCTTTTTTCGCGTTCAGCTTTCATCTGTTTATCCATGGCGGCTTGGATGTCGCTTGGTGGCATAATATCCTGTAATTCAATACGGTTGACTTTTACGCCCCATTTATCGGAAGCAGTGTCCAATATGCTCCGCAGTTCGTCATTGATTTTATCTCGCGAAACGAGAGTTTCTTGCAATTCCATTTTTCCTATGAGCTGGCGTAGGGTGGTTTGAGTCAGTTTTTCAATTGCTTCTGACAAGTTTTCAACGCCGTAAACAGCTTTTTCGGGGTTGATGATCTGATAATAAAGAACGGCATTGATGGCGATAGAAACGTTGTCTTTTGTTATGACGTTTTGACGTGGAAAGTCATATACTGTTTCGCGCAGATCCAGCCGGTAGGTTTTGTGAATGTAGCTGTAATTTCTGCCGTCACGTTCAACGCCTGTGTTTATTTTTTGGTAGAAAGCTTTTGGCGAATCGATAAAAGGTATGATGAAGTTTAGACCGGCGGTCAGGGTTTCTTTGTATTTTCCCAAGCGTTGAACAATGATAACTTCCTGTTGTTCAACAATGATGCATCCTTTGATGGTAAACAAAATGCCGAACACGAGAAGTAGGGATAATATGATTTCCATTATTTTTTTCCTTTCTTTTCTACGTACATGGTCAAATCATCATGGCGGATGATTTTTATTTTGTTTCCTTTTTTGATTTCTGGCACATTTTCATCAGTCGTACGTGCTTCCCATTGCTCGTCGTAGATGCTTAAACGACCGGAAAAGGCATTGATATCTGTGATGGCAGTGGCGATTTTGCCGATGTATTGGGATTCAAAACTGTGCTCTTTGTCGCGTTTGGGATTGATGTTGAGCATGGGGCGCAGGAAAAGAATGAAGATAATGGATAAGATGGTGAAAATAGGTATCAAAATATTATAGTTATCCGTTATCAAACCTAATATCGCACAAACAATTCCGGCGATGGCAAAATTCATGAAAAACATTGTCGGCGTATATATTTCAGCGATGAAACATATTAACGCAATGATGAGAAAAATAATCCAAGCAGACATCCGATATTCCTTAAGCTGGTTAAATGTTTAAGTTTATTAAAACAGACATTACTTTATATTTCGTTAAAGACGAGCGGAAATTATGATGCTTTTCTGATGATTTATATGAGTTAATTTTTTTCTTGGTGACGATGAAAAATCATGTAAGAGAGTACGGTAAACAGACTCATATAAAAAAGTCCGAACAGCAAAAAAGCTGCAGGGAAATCTAGGCCGTAAAGTCCTTCACCTGGTTCAATAACGAATTTAAATCCGATCAACGAGATACCTGATAGGGTTTGCTGGAGCATGTTGTTTACCGATGATATTGTTGCCCGTGTTTCTTCATTGGCATATTGGTGAATGTGTCCGATATTGGCGATGGCGAAAGCCAGCTGGAAACCGATGCCGATGCATACAAATATCAGACAGATGAATGCAATGTTTGGCATTTTGAAATAAAAACCCAGAATCATGCAGGCAAAGGAGTATAAACATAAAAAAGTGGTTATGACCAACAGGCGATTAAATCCGAAAAATTTTTGCAGTTTGTTGACGTAGTATGAGAATCCGGCACGCAATGCGTGGTTGATGACATAAATGGCGCTGAACATTAAAACTGGTGCAGCAGAGAGTGTCAACAGAGGTTGAAAACACCAGCAGAAGAGTGAGGTGGTGGAGAATAAAAGTGCTGAGTATAAAATGTAAATGTTGATGTTTTGATTTTTGATGGTGGCAATGGTGGTATCTTTGATTTCAATAAATTTTTCTTTTAGAGTTTGAGCATACGGCCGTGCTGAAGGTGGGTTAGGCAGTGTTGTTAAGAGTAAGATGCTGATTAGTGTCAAAATCAATTCCAGCGAGAGCAGAATGACGGTGCCGAAATTATCATATAAAACGGCGCTGAAAGCGGCGGCAAACATTGCACCGGAAGACATTGCAAAATTGGTTTTGCCACATTCTTTCAACATTCGCTTTGTCTGATTTTTGTTTTTCAGATAATCGTATATGTAACTATCATATACGCCGGAAAGGAATGCACGGGAGAGGGCATTGAACAATTCACCTAAAAGGACAATGTATAAACCAGAAAAGCTTAACCATAAAATGGCGCGCATGAAAAAACAAAAAAAGGCTAAAATAAGGACTTTCTTCTTAGAGATGACGTCGGCAATGTAGCCACAGGGAATTTCAAACGTAATACCAGTCAGTTGGAAAATACCCTGAAAAAGAACGAAATCAGCGATGCTAAGGCCGTTTTGTTGATAGAAAAGTAATAAAATTGGTGCCAGATATAACTGTGAACGTAAAAAACAGGCTATGTCCAGCCTTTTTAAAGGGTTTGAATTTTTCATCCTACGTTTTTCCATTTAGTTATAGCGTATTATGTGGTATAGTGTAATTCTGATGTTTTAAGATTAAGTAAATATCAGGGCAGGGTGTTGGAAATATCAAGAAAGACATTTGGGAAAGAAAGGCAATTTGTATTTGTGCCAAAGTATCGCCGTAAAGTGTTTTACGGAGATAAGCGCAACGAAATAGTAAAAATATTAAAGGAGTTATGTAAATGGAAAAGGGTAAATATAGTAAAAGGAAAGTCTTGTTTCAATCATATATATATCCTTGTAGAAATACCGCCGAAGATTGATTTATCAAGCTTTATGGAATTTCTTAAGGGCAAGAGTGGTTTAGTGATATATGAGAAATGTGGCGACATAAAATACCAGTATTGCAATCGGTAATTTTGGTATCGTAGTTATTATGTGGATACGGTATGGAAGAATGGGAAAAAGATATAAGAATATATTTCTCAACAATTCAAGGAAGATCAGTTATCATAACGCCTTGCTTTAGTCTTAAACGTTCCGTTTACGTGTAAGTAGTAACAGATTACATCTATCAAACACAGGTGAATATCTGTGTTAAAGGGGTATATCAGTTAATGAAAAACCGCCGGCTATGCCGGCGGGTCGCTTTTTGCTTTTCAGCACATCTTACTTCTTTGATTTTGATTTAGAAGAAGATGTTTTTTTGCTGGAAGAAGCTGTCTTCTTGGAAGAAGAAGAAGAGCTACAGCAAGATTTCGTAGTTTTTGAGCCGTAAATCTGTTCAATTGCCATGTTCCAGAATTTTTCATCTTGGCCATAAGGGCAACCTGCATTCTGCCAGTTATAGTAAGCAGCTTCTCTGATTAAGTTTTCGTTGAATGTCATATCAATTCTCCAAATAATTTGTGTTATGAAACAAGGTTAAGTATAAATATAATTTTTATTTTGTAAATACGAATTTCATCGTTTTTTGTTGTTAGTCATTGTATATACATAAATAGATTAAAAAAAGATTAAAAAAAAAAGGAAAAATAAAATTTTTTCAAGTTGTTAAAATATACTGGAAATGTCTGCGGATAATTTTTAATGCGTGATAAGTTCTTGTTTTACAAGGTATTTTTTAGTTTTTGCGATAGAGGGGAAATGGCAGGAAGGGGAAATTGGTATATATGTTTATTTTTAGAAAAAATGCAAAAAAAATGAAAAAAATTTTTTCGTTTCTTGTGCAAAAAATGTGTCGAAAAGATGATTGTCTGATTATATAAAAGTTCAATATATGCTGTTGACAGATGTGGCAAAATGTTCTGCCGGTTTGGTTGAGGAAAAACGATGCTGTTTCTTTTGGACAGATGAAAAATAAAAATGTTTTAAAACATAAACTTGTTGTTTTAAAAGAAAAAATGTTTTGTAAACAGAGGAAATAAGTGACAAATTTCTTGCAAGTTTTTTGTTTTGGTTTAGACATATTCAGTGATGTATTTTTTGTTTATCTATTGGAGACATAGTTATGGCCAGCGCAGTTCAAAATCAAACTGTAAAATCTGAAAACAATGGGCAGCCGCAAAGCTTTGCGGTGTTGAGTTCCTGTAATGGAGAGAATATGAAAAACATGCTTTCAAAAAAAGAGATGGAATGCATTATTAACGGTGATTATGAGAATGTGATGGCCGTGTTGGGCATTCATCGCGATAAAGGCAGTAAGGAAGTCTTTATTCGTGTTTATAAGCCGAAAACAAAATCAATTGAACTTTTGGATAATAACGGCAATTCGCTGGGCATGATGACGAAATTAGATGACAGGGGATTTTATCAGATAAATCTCGGTGTTATGAATACGGAAAATTTCAAACATAAGTTCAGAATTACCAATGATAAAAATGAAACGTATGAGGAAGAAGATGTTTATTCTTTTCCGTCTACACTGGGTGATATTGATGAATATCTTTTTGCCGAAGGAAATCATCTTGATCTCTATAAGAAACTTGGGGCACATCTGTTGGAGATGAATGGTGTGAAGGGTGTGGCCTTTTCTGTATGGGCTCCGAATGCAAAACGTGTTTCGGTAGTCGGTGCATTTAATAATTGGGATGGCCGAATTAATGTTATGCGTAAACATTATAATTGTGGTGTATGGGATATTTTTATTCCGAATATTGGCGAAGGGGAGCTTTATAAGTATGAAATTAAAACACAGGATGGGTATATCCTAACTAAGAGTGATCCGATGGCCTTTTATACTGAGGTACGTCCGAAAACTGCTTCTATTGTTTATGATTTGAATCATTTTAAATGGAATGATAATAACTGGATGCAGTATCGCGCATCGTATAATAGTTTTGACCGCCCGATGAGCATATATGAAGTTCATCTTGGTTCTTGGCGCAGAAAAGGTGATAATGGCTGTGAATTTTTGACATATCGTGAATTGGCCGATACGCTGGTGCCTTATGTTATGAATATGGGATTTACCCATGTTGAGTTTTTGCCAGTGTGTGAACATCCTTTGGATGCTTCATGGGGATATCAAGTTACGGGGTTGTTTGCGCCGACATCGCGTTTCGGTAATCCTGATGATTTCAGATATATGATTGATAAGTTTCATCAGGCGAATATCGGTGTTATCATGGATTGGGTTCCGGCGCATTTTCCAAAAGATGGTCATGGTTTGTCTGAGTTTGACGGAACGCATTTGTACGAGCATGCTGATCCGCGTAAAGGCGAACATAAAGACTGGGGAACAAAAATTTATAACTATGGCAGAACTGAAGTTAACAATGTTTTGTGTGCCAGTGCGTTATATTGGCTGAAAGAATATCATATTGATGGATTGCGTGTTGATGCTGTAGCGTCTATGTTGTATCTTGATTATTCGCGTAAATCCGGTGAATGGGTGCCGAATATTTACGGTGGCAATGAAAATCTGGAAGCCATAGCCTTTATCCGTAAAATGAATGAATTGTGTTATGGTACCTGTCCTGGTATTATTACCTGTGCGGAAGAATCGACGGCCTGGCCGATGGTGTCGCGTCCGACTTCCATGGGCGGTCTTGGTTTTGGTTATAAATGGAATATGGGATGGATGAATGATACGTTGACTTATATCAGCAAAGATCCTGTATATCGTAAATATGAACACGGCAAGTTGACGTTCGGGTTGCTTTATGCTTTTAATGAAAACTTCATTTTGCCGATTTCTCATGATGAAGTGGTTCATGGCAAAGGGTCTATGTTGTATAAAATGCCTGGTGATGAATGGCAAAGGTTTGCCAATCTACGTGCTTATTATGGGTTTATGTGGACACATCCGGGTAAAAAGTTATTGTTTATGGGATGTGAATTTGGGCAGGATTGGGAGTGGAATTCCGATGAAAGTCTGAGATGGCATTTGCTGCAGTATCCGATGTATAAAGGTATGCAAAATTGTGTACGCGATTTGAATTTGATGTATAAAGGAAATTCGGCTTTTTATGAGGAAGATTTTGATAGCAAGGGATTTGAATGGGTTGATCATGCCAATGCCGATGACAGTGTTATTTCTTATATACGGCGCGGGCATGATTATAATAATTATATGATTGTTATTTGTAACTTTACGCCAGTAGTCAGACATGATTTTAAGCTTGGCGTTCCTGACGGTGGTGTTTATCAGGAAATCTTTAATAGTGATGATAAGAGCTATTGGGGAAGTGGTGTCAAGAATGAAGGCGAGCTGTATGCTTCCAATGAAAGTGCTAACGGGCGTTCGCACTCCATTAATGTTGTTTTGCCGCCACTGTCAACCATTGTTATCAAACGCATCAGATAAGTTGTTATTAGCTGTTCTGAATTGTAGAGAGAGAAAATATGCCAGATATCAGAGTATGGGAGGGACGAGCTTATCCGCTGGGTGCAACCGTTGACGAGTGGGGTGTTAATTTTGCTTTGTTTTCGGCTGGTGCGACGAAGGTTGAGCTGTGTTTGTTTGATAAAAGTGGTGTTAAGGAATTGGCTCGTTATGAGCTTCCTGTACGTGAAAATAATATCTGGCATGTTTATCTTGAAGGTGTGCAGCCGGGGCAGGTTTACGGTTATCGTGTATATGGGCCGTATGATCCGGCAAAAGGAAAACGTTTTAATCCAAATAAACTTTTAATGGATCCTTATGCAAAAAAACTGGTTGGACGTTTGCTATGGCATAAAGCTATATTTGGTTATGATATTGATAGCCCGGATAAGGATCTGTCTTTTTCTATGTTAGATAGCGCACCGTATGTTCCAAAGTCGGTTGTGGTGGATAGTAGTGATTTTGATTGGGAAGGAGATGTGCCACCGCAAGTTGATGCAGCAAAGACGGTTTTTTATGAATTACATGTTAAAGGGTATACGCGTATGCATCCGAAAGTTCAGGATGCCAAGCGGGGGACTTTTTCGGGATTGGCCAGTCGCAGTGTTTGCGGATATCTGAAATGGTTGGGTGTTACTTCCGTTGAGTTGATGCCTGTTAATGCGTTTATGGCAGAACGTAACTCCGGGCAAAAAGAAAATTTTTGGGGTTATGAAACACTGAATTTCTTTGCTATGGAACCGAGTTACATGGTTAATGCTGATATTAACAATTTTAGAAAGATGGTTAAGCGTTTTCATGAAAATGGGTTGGAAGTTATTCTGGATATGGTGTATAATCATACTCTGGAAGGCAATCATCTGGGGCCGACTCTCTGTTATCGAGGGATAGATAACGAGAGTTATTATACGCTTGATGGTACCAACAGGCGATACTATTATGACAGTACGGGTTGCGGTGCGTCGTTTAATTTGCAGAATCCATATGTTTTGATGCTGGTAATGGATTCAATGCGCTATCTGGTTGAAGAAATGCATGTAGATGGATTTCGGCTGGATTTGGCGACTTCGTTGGCACGTGTTAAGCAGGAATTCAGGCAGGACAGCGGTTTCTTGATGTCCATACGGCAAGATGAGGTTTTGCAGTTGGTAAAAATGGTGGCTGAACCGTGGGATGTCGGTATTGGGGGGTATCAACTTGGTGCTTTTCCTCCGGGAAATATGGAATGGAATGATAGGTATCGTGATGTCGTCAGGCGTTTTTGGCGTGGTGATGACCGACAAATCGGCGAATTAGCCAGCCGGCTTTCTGGTTCCAGTGATATTTTCGGATCGAGTCAGCGGACAATCTGGAGTTCAGTTAATTATCTGGCCGTGCATGATGGTATGACTTTGTATGATTTGGTAAGCTATAATCATAAACACAATCAGGCTAATGGGGAGGACAATTGTGACGGAACCGATGCCAACTGGAGTTATAATTCTGGCTTTGAAGGTGTAACCGGTAATAAGGATATTCTTGAGAACCGCAGACGTCGTCAGCGGGCAATGATGAGTACACTGTTGCTTTCTTTCGGTACGCCGATGTTGCGGGCTGGTGATGAATTTATGAATACGCAGTTTGGTAATAATAATGCCTATTGCCAGAATAATGTTATTTCATATATGATCTGGGATGCCATCGGTACGGAAGAAATTGCCAATGTACGGTTTGTTAAAAAACTGATACGGTTGCGGCGTAGAATGGGAGTGTTTAATCGTAAGAACTTTTTTGCCGGAGCGGTTATTGATAAGAACGGAACAAAAGATTTAGCTTGGTTTACTGAAAAAGGAACGGAATTTTCTGGGAATGACTGGTATCAGACTACTCGTAAGTCGTTATCGTATGTGGTTGCTGCCGGGGAAAAAATGTTTATGGTTATTTTGAATGCACAGGCTAATAGTCTTAAATGGAAATTACCGCGTTTTAAAAAATCTTATAAGTGGAATTTGTTGTTGGACAGTTCGGGGATATTTGATGCGGAGCATTGTTATTCTGGGACAGATATATGGGTTCCGGCGTGGACTGTATTGTGTTTTGAGATAAAGAAGTAAGGAGAGTTTATATGAGCGAAAATTTGGATGTTTTGGCAGAGAAGTTGGGTGTTTGTACCAGATTTACATATAGTAGGTATGGTTCAGTTAAAACCCATAAAGTCAGTGATGATCTGGTGCGTTTTTTGATTGAAAGCCTTGGTTATCATGCCAGGAATGATGAGGATGTCCGCAAATCTTTGGAGAGAATTGAAAAAAAACGTTGGCAGTATGCCTTAGATGTTGTTTATGTGCGAAGGACTGATAATAAGTACATTGATATTGTTTTGACGGAAAAGGAAGCCGAAAGCGGAGTGTTGTTTTTTTATGCACCAGAAGAGAGCGGAGATTTTCAGCCGTTGGAGGGGCGGTTATTCGAAATTGAAAGAAGGCAGGAGGCGTGTTCTACGTATGTTAAACTGAAATATGATATTGAAAAGGATATAGAGCCTGGGTATTATAACATAGAGGTTAGAACATTCAGGGAGACATATAAAACTATCTTAGCAGTGGCACCATGTGCCTGTTACGGTTTGGATAAAAAAGGTAAAGACAGGTTGTTCGGTTTTGCGTTGCAGTTGTATTCGCTTAAAAGCCATCGGAATTGGGGGGTGGGCGATTTTACGGATTTGAGTCGAATGATCGATATTCTGGCGCAAAGTGGTGGCGATATTATCGGTTTAAATCCGCTTAATGTGTTGCAGCATGATTATCCTGAATGTGCTAGTCCGTATGCGTCGGTCAGCCGTTTATTTCTGAATCCAATATATATTGATGTGGAGCAGGTTCCTTTTTATGAGCCGCAGGATAAGGATGAAGAGATTGTAGCGGCTGCCAGGAAAAGTGAAAATATTGATTATACGGTTGTTTATACAGCGAAAATCAAAGCATTGCGACGTATTTTTGCCCGGATATCGAAACAGCGTAAATCTGATTATTACAAAAAGTTTGAAGAATTTATAACAAATGATACGGGGGAATTGCAGCGGTTAGCTGTGTTTCAGGTGTATGAGGAAATGAGGCACCGGATTCAGAAGAACGGTCAGAAAAAGATTAAAATATCTATGGGCAGCGAAATGGAAAAATTTGTAGCCGAACATAGTGAAGAAATAGAGTTTTTCAAGTTTTTACAATTTGAGGCAGACAGGCAGTTACAAGCTGTTTTTGCCAAAATTAAAGAACATGGAATGGCGGTTGGTCTTTATCGAGATTTGCCGGTCGGGGTTTCCAAAGACAGTGCGGAAGTGTGGGGCGATAAGTATTTGTATATGCAGGGTAGTGGCGCCGGTGCTCCGCCGGACAACAGTTTTCCTCTCGGACAAAAATGGATGTTGGGGGCTTTTAATCCGTTTGAACTTAAAGAACGGGCCTATAAGCCTTTTATCCGTATTTTGCGTGCTAATATGCGTTATGCTGGCGCCATACGCATTGATCATGTAATGGGGCTTTCCCGTTTGTATTTGATCCCTGATAAAGGAGATGAAGGGACATATCTGATGTATAATGCCGAGGATATGTTTAATATTCTGGCATTGGAGAGTTATTTGAATAAATGTGTAGTAGTTGGCGAATGTATCGGCAATGTAGCAGACGGTTTTCAGGATATGCTCAAAACCCGTAATATTTATTCTCTTGGTGTGTTGTGGGTTGAACGTAAAGATGAAAGCGGTACCATGAAGAAACCGGGAGAGTATGAGCATGCATATTTTGCTTCGGTCGGAACACATGATATGCCGCCGTTGAAAGCTTGGTGGTATGCCCGGGAAATAGGGCTGATGCATGAATTGGGATTATATACCGATGAAGAAACACAGAATAGCTATCATTGGCGTGAGCATGAGCGTAGGTTGTTGTTGCAGGCTTTAGACAGCGAAGATGTATGGCCGGCAGATCGGTTGAGAAAATCCGATTATCTTTATGGAGATGGTTATCCAGAAGGAATGGAGGAAGCTGTTCATGCTTATATGGCAAAATCTAACAGTGATGTGTTTATGTTGCAGCCAGAAGATATTTTTCAATCCGAGAAAATACAGAATCTGCCGGGGACAGATGTGTCGTTGTATCCGAACTGGCGTAGCAAACTTCCGGTTGCGATAGAAGATATTGCCGATAGTGAGATGTATCATCGTAATATTGTGGCAGTAAAGAGGTGGCGCTAGCAAGGGACAGAGCGAATGAAACACGGACTGAAAAATATATGGCAGTCGGCGAGGTTGTTTTTGAATTTTGCTCTGTTCATTAATTTACTGGTAATATTGGGGCTGGTTAGTATTGCCACGGTTTGTTTTAGGTGGGGAGAAGGTGATATTGCTGAACATATTCAGGCCAGCTTTTTAGTCCATCAGGGTATGGTTCCGTATCGTGATTTTTTTGAGCATCATCATCCGTTGCTCTGGTATTTGTTTGCTCCGATTGTTGGAATGTTGGAACGGAATATTCACGTATTTGGGATTGTTAATTATATCACTTTTTTGTTTTTTGTTATCGGTCTTGTTTTTTTATATAAAATTGTTACGGAATTTTTAAGCGGGCGGACAGCGGCTTTGTTTTCGGTTTTAATGTTGCTGGTGCCAGAAATATTTTTGTATTATGTTTATTTTAAGCCGGATAATTATATGTTTACCTGTATTCTGGCGGGGGTATATTATCTGTTTTGTTATATTCGTGATAACAAGTGCCGTGATTTGATTTTTTCGTATGCCGGTTTTTGGGTTGCTTTTTTGTTTTGCCAAAAGGCTTTGTGTTACTTTCCTCTGGTAGCGATATGGTCGGTCTGGCTTCTTTATAAACGGGAGATGAAGTGGCGTGATTTCGGTGCGGCTCTGATTTTTCCTCTGGTCGGTGCGGTGAGTATTGTCTGGTGTTTATACTCTTCCGGTGTATGGGAAGCGTATTATCAGATGAATTTTGTTTTTAACCGGGAAATGGTTGATTTATTTGGAGAAAAGAGAGTTGGTCGTGCTTGGGATGTTGCCAATGTTATGTTTTGCATGGCGATATTTTTGGGAATTGCCCTGTATAAGTATATGGGGGGGTATTTTCGCTTCTGGGTGTGGATGTTTGCGACAGTTTTCGGTTGGAAGGTCTTTTATTTTGCTCCACATGTTTATTATTACTATGAAGCCTATATTTTTGCTGTTCCGCTGACATTAACTGGGTTAATGAAGTTGGCAGAAAAGTGGAAAATATTGCTATTTATTGTGTTTGTGGAGATACAGTGTTATCTTATTTATATGGGAATGTGTTTTTATAATGATATTGTTTATAAATATCGCAAAACAATCAATGAATATTTGTGGGAGCATACAAACAGATGTGATTATATTTTGGTGGGTAATGGTTCGATACTGTTTTTGTTTTATAAAACTCCGGAATATTATTGGTTTTCACCGTGGCGTCTGTCTGTTGTCGGTGCAAAAATCGGATTGCATGGTTATGATGATTATAATGCGCTTATTCAAAAATATCTTCCCAAGTTTATCTGGGTTGAAGATGTGAAAAGTTTTTTTGATAAGGAACAAACGATTTATACTTTTGATAAAACTGTGCTGGATAAGTTTTATGAGCCAACAGAAATGGTTAATAAGGGGGTATGGGATTTTGAACTTATGAAAACGGTTTATTTTGAATATCCGCACGGGATATACCGCTTAAAACAAGAATATGTTCGGCATAATTGTGTGAAAGATGAAAAGACAGGAGTTTGGCATTATGAAGAAAATTAAGCAAATGTGCCTGTCCGTTTATGCTGTTTTTGATAAATATGGTGCCTTTTTCATATTAGGGGTTTATTTGGTTGCGGTGTCCATTATGTATGTGATGATGACGGCGCATGTACCGACACAAAACGGAGATAATATAGAGCATATCCATTCCAGCTTTTTAATTACACAAGGATTGGTGCCTTATCGGGATTTTTTTCAGCACCATAATCCGCTGATGTGGTATTTGTTTGCGCCGTTAACAGCTTTTTTTGCATATAATGCGACGATAACGGAGGTTGTGTGTCTGATTTCGTTTTTATTTTTTTTGAAATCATTGGTGTATGTGTATCGCATTAATGCCGAATTTTTGAGCAACAAGTTATGGGGTGTGCTTGCAGCTGCGGCGATTGCAACGCCAAGTTATAAGCTTTATGCCGTTGATTTTCGGCCGGATAATTATATGATTTTTTGCCTGATGGGCGGGCTTTATTATTATTTTTTGTATCTTAGACAGCAAAATTTTCGACATCTAGTGGTGGCTTTTGTCTGGTTTGCTCTATCGTTCTTTTTCGCACAAAAGGCTTTGTTTCCGCTGGTAGTGTTGGGAATTATGGGTTTGTATTTTTTGTATAAAAAATACATTAAAATGCCGGATATGGCGAGGGCTATGATTTTGCCGCTGTTAATGGTTGCTGGCTTTATTTTGTATTTGGTGCATTATGGCATGGTTGGACTTTATTATGATTCCAACTATACGTTTAATCTTAATTTGGAGCGTGGGTTTGACCTCGGGCGTGTGGTTGAGTTGCCTATTTATATGTTTATCTGGGTTGTGGTGGCTTTTGCAGGGGTTGTGGCAGTGTTGCTTGTTAAAAATCGGTACTGGCGGATTATTGCTCTATTATTTGTTGTAGAATTTGTGCAACGGAAGTTTTATTTTTCACCTTATTCATATTATTATTGGTTTTTACTGTATTTGGCGGTTTTATGCGCTGTACCGTTGTTGGCCAGGTTTTATGAGAGATGCCATCTGGTTGTCTGGCTGGTGATTGTTGGGCTGTATTTTACTTTTTACAGAGTGTTTTTATTTCAACGTGGATTGATTTTGTCGCAGAATGGGCGGGAATATTTGCCTGATTATATTGCCCGTTCAATTACCCGTTGTGATTATGTTTTTAACGGCGACGGAATGATGTATAATCTGTTTGGCAAAGACCCGGCCTATTATTGGCAGCTTATAGGGCAGCTTGATGTTGTTGGTGAAGAAACGGGAATTTATCCGAAACCTGATGTGCAGGAGCTGATTTTGCAATTAAAGCCAAAATTTATTTACGGACGGAGCTATTTTAATAAATTTTCAGATGAATTGCGAAAACCGGAAGTTGTACATTATATTGATCCGGCGGTTATTGAAAAGTATTATCAGCCGACGCGGTTTGGATCTGTCTATCGTCTGAAACCGGAATATGAACAGAAAAAGTGTGTTCAGGATATGATGACGGGGCAATGGTCTTATGAAGACTGAGGCGGATTTAATGAATTGCTGTTAAGCTTGTTTTAAATATCTGCAGTTTATATTGGTGAAGGTGTTATCGATAACGAAAAAGCCGGGAGGAAAAAATGGCAGAACCCAAGAAGCGGAGCAATTTATTCAGATTTTTTTATATAGTGCTAAGTATTGTCACTTTTCCGATTTTTGTTTTGCTGTTTATTTTTCGGCATCCGTTATGGATATTGTTTGTATTGTGTCTGGTCGCTGGCGTGGTGGTATATTATCCAATGAGCCAAGGGGTTAAATCGGAAGAAATTTTAACCTGGTATCAAAATAAATATGAAGCATTTAAAATGGAAGCGGTTACCAAAGCTGTAGAGAGCGGAGATGCTGGGTTTATTCCCGAATCTATTGTTCAGGAAGTTAAGGAAACCAAACGGAGAATGGAAGAAGAAGCTGCGGAGGCAGCTCGTCCGAAAGGTGAAAATTATAACGCTAAGCTATCCAGAGATAAAAAGGTGGAACAGGATAAAGTTGATTTTAAGAAGAGAAAAGGTGGATTTAAAAAGACGATGGATAATGTGGAATCGGCGAGGGATGTAGTAGAACAGGAGGATGCTGTTGCCAGTGTTGCAGAGGATAACAATGCGGATATGACGGTTGGTGTGGAAGATATACAGCCAAACAGCGTGGCAGTTCCTGTGGTTGATGTTGCGACTGTTCCTGTAGCGGATAAAGAGATGCAAGAAACGGCGATAGATACAGTGGTGCAGGAGGATGTAGTTGCCGGTGTTGCAGAGGATAACGATGCGGATATGACGGTTGGTGTGGAAGATATACAGCCAAACAGCGTGGCAGTTCC
>CAYQDC010000023.1:18367-25363 GCA_964416205.1 uncultured Acetobacter sp.
CGACTGTTCCTGTAGCGGATAAAGAGATGCAAGAAACGGCGATAGATACAGTGGTACAGGAGGATGTAGTTGCCGGTGTCGCAGAGGATAACAATGCGGATATGACGGTTGGTGTGGAAGATATACGGTCCAACAGCGTGGCAGTTCCTGTGGCTGATGTTGCGACTGTTCTGGATACGGTGAAGAGATCTGATGAGGTTATGCCGGGAAGCGATGATATTGATGAAGTTCTGATACAGGAAAATGTATCGGCAGGAGGATTGGCAGATCTGTTGAAAGTGCGATAGGAAACAATTTCTTCGGCAAATGAAGAAAAGCTACTCAACTTCAAGGTAGTGTGGGAATAGATATTACTTGAATTGCTGTTAGAATTTTTCGGAGAGTGTAAGAAAAAAGCTATAGTTTTCCGGAAATTGGCAATAGAGTGGAAAGAAGGGTTGCCTGTAATTTCCAATATCTTATGATACGGGTGTTTCCAAATTGTTCAGTTTGTCTTGTAGAGTTTTCAATATATAAAGGCGTAGTGCTGAAGATAAGTTGGGAGTGGTTTTGATTTTATCAATTTCCGTGATTAACTGGTTCACGTGTTTGTGTTGTTCTAAGGCTAGTATATTTAGTTGTTGGTAGAATTCTTTTTCTAAAGAAATACTGGTGTAATGTTTTCCGGCGATAACAACGGAATATTTTTGCATTATTTTTTCTTTCTAAAGCTGTCAAATGATATAATTTGTGCGGTTTCGCCGGCAACTTTCTTTTCTGGTTCAATTTCATCAAGGGTATGTGCATCGCCGTTTTCATAAAATGAGAAGCTTAAGCCGAATTTGGCGTATGGGTCAGCAAAATAAGTGATGGCATCGTATGGAATGATGAGTGTTTGCGAACGGCCGCCAAAACTCAAATCAACAGAAAAAGAATCGGAGTCAATCCGGAGATTGGCATATTGATGTTGCAAAACGATGGTCATACTTTCCGGATATTGAATTTGTAAATCGTGAGGAACGGATGTTCCCGGGTAATTTGTCTTGAAAGTGATGTAAAAATGATTTTCACCGGGAAGCCCTTGAGCTTCAGCAATTTTTAGTGCTTCAACGACAACCTGTTTTAAGGATTTTTCTATCAGTTTGTCATAATTTATTTCGGTTACAAATTCAGTCATTCCTAAAAATCTTTCTGCAGTATTAAATAAAATGAGCCGTTCTGTTGCTGGGTGGCTCCTTCCCCACTCCCGATTAACCATAACCAGGAGAATTTAATTTGTTGCTTTGCCTTATGCAGCTACGGCAACTGGTGCAAAATTATCATTTGCGTTTATTTGATTTGAACCGATAACGGTGGTGTCTTGCCGAATACAGCTCACATATCTTTACTATACACTGTCAAACCTATTTCACCCCCGTCTATGGTGGAGGTGCCGGGTACTGCCCCCGGGTCCAATATATCTATTTCATACGGCTTTTCGTATCAAAGTTTGTGTAAAATACAAACTGTGTAGAATTATAAAGAAATTTTTTTTAAATTCAAGAATAATAGTGATTATTTTTTTAGAAAATTTTTCAACTTTTTAAACAGGTTAAGCTTTTATTTAATAAATAGGGCGTATGGTAGGTAAAAGTTCAATTTTTGCAGAGGGAATTATGAACGAGGGAATTAATAATCAACCGTTAGTGTTAAGCAGAAAAAGTCGTTCCAGCAAGTTTGCCAGCTGGACGGGAAAAGCCAATCATTTTTATGATAAATTTTTGCGTGCTTTTTATATCTTTTTGCTGTTTACGATAGATTTTGTGATGTTTATTTATTCCATTAACGGAAAATTGATTGAAGGCGGTAAGATTAATGAAGCGGTTTTGGTTATTTGTGGAGGGGTTTTCGCCATCGCTTTTTTGCTTATGTTGATATTATCTTTTTCAAAAGATGTGCAAAATGTGGTGTGTGCGGTGGTGACGCTTTTGATGACAATAGTGTTTTTTCATCAATTTGCTTTGTTTGAAGTTGATGCTTTTATTGAGAAATGGCTGGAGAAAAAGGCCAGTTGGCTGACATTTATCGGTATTGTTCCCAGTACATGGCTGGTTGGTTTGTTGTTGGGAATTGTTATCTTTTTTGCTTTTCGTTCAACGTTTGCCATGCTTTTTGTGACAATGGTTTTAATGTTTGCCGGCATATTGGGAATTAAAAATAATGAATTTATTAAGCAACCCAAGGGTGAATATACGGAAATCAAGGCTCTAAGTTCCCAGGCTGGCAAGAACAGGGAAGGGAATATTGTTTATTTTATGTTGCCACTTTTTCCGTCCTATCAGTTTTTAAGTAATATGAAAGATCATAATTTGCGTGAATTGCGTGATTTGATGATAGGCTTTTTCGCTGTTAACAATTTTGAGGTTTATCCGAACGCCTTTGTTAAGAAAAATGATACGACGAGCAATATTATTGATATATTTAACCAGGTAGATTATACCAGCACAACCAGTGGCAATAGAGCCTATTCGGAATTTATCAATAAATGGGAGTTTATTCGCGGTTGGTTGGATTATTTCAGCCTAGAAGAAAATCGCCTGTATGCGTATTTGCGTGAAAACGGTTACGGCCTCAGTACTTATGCGATGCCAGGGTTTAATCTTTGTATTACGGGCAATAACCTGAATACCGATCGGTGCGTGGTTAAAAGCTTTAAGACGGTATCGTTGTATGATGCTACCCGGCCGTTGGAACAAAATGTTTATTCTCTGTTGGCCGAGTGGGTGTTAAGTTTTAAGAGCAAAGATTTAAAATCAGTTGCGAAGATGCTGGCAGGAATGTCTACTATTAAAGGGTATAAAGTAACGGCGGAGAATCGCCGGGTTTCGCAGGAAGGCTCTCCTAGCCTGATTGATGAAGTGGCAGATGATTATATTAAAGATCCTCAGGGGCAGGTGTATATGGTATATGTGGATTTGCCTTCTGATGTTTATATATATGATGAGTTTTGCAATTTGAAGCCACGCAAAGAATGGGTGGCGATGAAAGATAATTCACTGGCTAGTGGCGGTATTGACGAAAAGCGTAAAGCTTATGCCGATCAGGCTAAATGTGTTATTGGTAAGTTGCAAGAATATATGGATGTAGTACAGGCTAATCCCAAAAATCATAAAACCGATGTGATTATTCAGGGAGTGAGCAATATCCGCGAATTGGCCGGAATGATGGGTGGCAGATATGCTAATTTTGTAAAGGATCAGTTAGTTGGCCTGGCTATACGCAAAGGCAAACAGCCGAAGTTTTTGATTAATGCTAATATTTGTCTAGCAAGCGATTTTACCAAAACGTTTATTCGTTATCAGGATTATTGTTATACAGTTGATAATATGAATATGCATACAGATGAGGTGGTGAGTCTGAAACAGAATCTGATTAACAATTCGGTTTTGCATGGCAGTAAAATATCTAATATTGCTGCTAATTATCGTGACTGGTATGAAATCTATAAACAAAGGAGTCAATCTTATCAGAAAAAGATGCAGGTAGAAAAAAATGAGGTCTTGGCGACGGGTAATAAGAGAAAAGCGGATGGTGCCAAGAAAGCAGAAACGCCGCCACAAGCGCAATATAACCGTGTTTATGCACCGAGTGATGATTTGATTTTGGAGGTGGATGATAATGACGAGGTACGATCTTTTAATGATATGGATGAAGAGGTAGAAAAAGCTCCTTTGGCACATATAGCATCTTCGGTAGAAACGGTTCCAGTTGTTAATGTGGTGTCAGTTCCGACAGAGGTGGCTCCAGTCGTTAACACAGTGCCGATGACAGGTACTATGCAATAATTTGGTTGTTGGACAGAAAAGAGGCAATAAAGTTTTTTATTCTTGATTATTCAGCAGATTGGTATACAAAGAGAGGAGGTATTTTGGTGAAGAGGCTATGCTGGTAAGCAGGTATATAAAAAATAAGCGGGGAAAAGCGGCACTGGTTTTGTTGTCGGTTATGCTGTTGTTGTCGTTGCTGGCAGAAGTTATTGCAAATGATAAGCCAATTGTTTTGAAATATGATGGCGAGTATTTTTTTCCAATTTTTAAAGTGTATACAGACGCGCGTTTCGGAGGTGATTTTCCGACTGAGGCTGATTATAAGGACGAGCTTATCCGTAAAAATATAGAGACTAATGGGTATATGATTATGCCGCCTATTCCATTTTCCTATAATACGGTGGATTATGAGATGAATGAGCCTTTTCCGGTGCCGCCGTCTAAAAGGCATTGGCTTGGTACCGATGAAGAAGGGCGAGATATTGTAGCTAGGCTTTTGTATGGAATTCGCCTGTCCTTTGTTTTTGCATTTTTTTTAACGTTGCTGTCGTCGGTTATAGGTGTTTTTGTCGGTGCTGTGCAGGGATATTTCGGAGGGAAAACCGATATTGTGTTGCAACGGATAATTGAAATATGGGATTCGATGCCACAGATGTTTATTTTGATTATTGTTGCCAGTGTTTTTGTTCCGACTTTTTGGACGTTGCTGTTTATTTTGCTGTTGTTTTCCTGGACGGAATTAACCGGTATGGTGCGGGCGGAGTTTTTGAGAGTACGCAATTTTGAATATGTAAAGGCGGCTAAGTCTATCGGTGTGGGAAATTTTCGGATTATATGGCGGCATATTCTGCCGAATGCATTGGTTACGACAGTTACGTTTGTTCCGTTTATTATGGCGGGGGCCATTGTGGCTCTGACGGCGCTGGATTTTTTGGGATTGGGGCTTGGACATGAATATCCATCGCTCGGTGATTTGGTACGCCAGGGAAAAGATAATTTGCAGGCACCGTGGATCGGGCTGAGTATCTTTTTTGTGCTTTCAATGCTTTTGACGGTGCTTATCTTTATCGGGGAAGGAGTGCGCGACGCTATGGATAAGAGGAAAAGATAATGAAACCGGTGTTGGAAGTTAAGAGCCTTAATGTCCGCTTTATCAAAGCCGAAGGTGGTTTGTTTTCGGCTGTTTATAACAGTAGTTTTGCGGTAGAACCTGGCGAGGTTTTGGCTATTGTTGGCGAATCCGGTTCAGGTAAATCGGTAACGGCATTATCGCTAATGGGGCTGATAGATCCGAAAAAGGTGTTGTATAAGAGTACCAATTCCATATTATTTGAAGGAAAAGAATTAACAGCATTATCGGAAGCTGAATGGCAGTGTATCCGGGGCAATGACATCAGTATGATTTTTCAGGAGCCGATGAGTTCATTGAATCCACTGTTAAAAGTTGGCGAACAGGTAGCAGAGGTTATCCGGATTCATAAAAAAGTTTCAGCAAAAAAGGCCTGGGCACGGGCACGCTATTTGTTGCGACTGGTTGGGATTGAAAATGCCGGGGAACGGATGAATGCTTATCCGTTTGAACTTTCCGGCGGGCAGCGGCAGCGGGTGATGATTGCCATGGCTGTTGCCAATCGGCCAAAGGTTTTGATTGCCGACGAACCGACAACGGCTCTGGATGTTACGGTGCAGAAACAGATTTTGGATTTGTTGTTGCGGTTAAAAGAAAAATTTGGTATGGCTGTTATCTTTATTTCGCATGATTTGATGTTGGTGCGAAAGATAGCCAATCGTGTGCTGGTAATGCAACATGGTGTTATTGTGGAACAGGGTAGCGTTGGTAATATTTTTAATGCGCCGATGCATCCATATACAAAAGAACTTCTGGCGGCATTTTACCGGACGAGCCTGCGTGAGAATTTTGTTTCACGTAAGCTGATGGAAGTACGCCATTTGTCAGTCAGCTTTCCACTGAAAAGAAATCTGTTCGGTAAGACGATAAAAGAAATCCGGGCTGTGCAGGATGTTTCTCTGGCTTTGTGTGAGGGAAAAACGTTGGGAGTAGTTGGCGAATCCGGTTCGGGAAAAACAACGCTTGGGCTGTGTATGGCGGATATTATCCACTATCGGGGGGAAGTTCTGATGGCTAAATCCGTTCATGTTCGCAATGAAAGGGATTTTCGCAAAAATGTGCAGATTGTTTTTCAGGATCCGTATAATTCACTTAATCCGCGGATGACGGTGAAAAGAATTGTGGAAGAGGGATTGCTGGTTCATTTTCCGCAACTTACCAAAAAACAGGCAGAGGAACGAGTGAAAAATGTTTTGGCGGATGTCGGGCTGAAAGATAAGGATATTTTGGGTAAGTATCCGCATGAGTTTTCCGGTGGGCAGCGGCAGCGCATAGCTATTGCCAGAGCGTTGATTATTGAACCGAAAATTATGATTTTGGATGAGCCGACATCGGCGCTTGATGTAACTGTGCAGGCCGAAATTTTAGATTTGCTTAAAAAAATTCAAAAGATAACAGGGATTGCCTATTTGTTTATTTCTCATGATATGCGGGCGGTGCGTGCTATTGCGCATGAAGTGGCGGTTATGCGTCGTGGTAGGATTGTTGAAAAAGGAACGGTCGACGATATTTTTTTGCATCCGCAAACACCGTATGCACAGCAGCTTATCCGTGCGGCATGGGTCTGAATGTCTGTTGGGATATCTGGTTATCTGATAGGGATATGAATGTCTTTAATCCTGTTTTAACTCTTACACCTTATAATTGCTCCAAATATTGACTATAGAGGTGATAAAAGATGACCAAAGAGCAGGAAAGAGCGGAATTACACCGGGTTATTTGGCAAATTGCCAATGATTTGCGGGGCAGCGTGGACGGCTGGGATTTCAAGTCCTACGTGTTGGGGATTCTGTTCTATCGTTTTATCTCTGAAAACATTACGGCTTATATCAATAAATTACAGCGGGAAAGCGGCGTAGCTGACTATGACTACACCAAGGAAACGGACGAAAACGCCGAAACAGCCAGAGAATACGCCGTTTCCACCAAAGGTTTTTTCATTTTGCCCAGCGCATTGTTTCAAAATGTGCAGAAAAAAGCCAAGAATAACCCCAATCTGAACGAAACCTTGAGCAAAGCGTTCCATAATATTGAGGCCTCAGCTCAGGGGACAGCCAGCGAAGACGATTTTAAGGGGCTGTT
>CAYQDC010000024.1:0-10136 GCA_964416205.1 uncultured Acetobacter sp.
GCATGAACCACAAAGTCAATTTTTCCCCATTTGTCGCCCAGCTCTTTAAAGCAAGCTTCAACTGATGCAGAATCGCTGACATCACATTTAATCAGGGTCGGTTTGAAAGAGAGCTTTTCAGCCAGCGGGATAACCCTTTTTTCCAGAGCATCGTTTTGATAAGAAATGGCAATTTGCGCACCCTGTGCGTCAAGCGCCTGAGCAATGCCCCAGGCGATGGATTTGTCGTTGGCAAGACCCATAATTAAGCCTTTTTTACCAGCCATCAGCGGTTCTACAGTCATATAATTACCTCATTTAAGTTTAATGTTATAGTATGGTTTCAGAAACCAGCTATTCTGTTTTTTACAAAATAAAAAAAGAATTGTAAACCTTTTTTTGCAAAAATGTGTATGGGAAATGTGAAACTTTTGTAAACAAAGTGCAAAAAGTGCTTGCAAAACCGCTTTTTTTAACGTTACGATAAACCGTAAAAGATATTCTGATAATATATTGAATATATTTGTGTTTTTTTAATAGTTTGTTTAAAAGCGGAAAAGGCTTGCAAAACGGATAAAAACAGAACACGATTGTCGCAGAAATGTTTATAAGATTATATTTAAGAGGTATAAAATGGAAAAGGACAAGGCGTTAGAAGCGGCGCTGGGCCAAATTGAAAGAGCGTTCGGCAAAGGCTCTATTATGCGTTTGGGGCAGAATACAAAAATTGACATTGAGGCGATTTCTACTGGTTCACTCGGGTTGGATATTGCTTTGGGTATAGGTGGATTGCCGAAAGGTCGAATTGTAGAGATATACGGGCCAGAAAGTTCAGGTAAGACGACGTTGGCACTGAGCGTTATTGCTCAGGCACAAAAAAAGGGCGGTACCTGTGCTTTTATTGATGCTGAACATGCTCTGGATCCATCTTATGCCAAAAAAATCGGTGTAGATATCAATAATTTATTGATTTCACAGCCGGATGCTGGCGAACAGGCATTGGAGATTGCCGATACGCTGGTGCGTTCCGGAGCGATTGATGTGTTGGTGGTGGACTCGGTTGCGGCGCTGGTTCCCAAAGCCGAACTGGAAGGTGAAATGGGCGACTCACATATGGGGCTTCAGGCACGTTTGATGAGTCAGGCGTTGCGTAAACTGACGGCGACTGTTTCTCGCTCCAATACGTTGATTATCTTTATTAACCAAATTCGTATGAAAATCGGTGTAATGTTTGGCAATCCCGAAACAACGACAGGCGGTAATGCTTTAAAGTTTTATGCCTCTATCCGTATGGATATCCGCCGTATTGGTGCAATTAAAGATAAAGATGATGTTATCGGTAGTCAGACGAAGGTTAAAATTGTGAAAAATAAAGTGGCGCCACCGTTTAAGACGGTAGATTTTGATATCATGTACGGTGAGGGTATTTCCAAAGTCGGTGAGTTGATTGACTTGGGCGTGAAAGCAGGTATTGTGGAAAAAGCCGGATCGTGGTTCTCCTATAATGGAGAGAAGCTTGGGCAGGGGCGTGAAAATGCCAAGCAGGTTTTACGCGACAATCAGGCTTTGGCCGATGAAATTGAGCGCAAAATACGGGCTGATGCGGGGCATCTGACGCTGGAACTGATAGGTGATGATGAGATGCCGGAAGAGAAAATTGATCCAGTTACCGGAGAAGTTTCGTAGCTTTGCAGATATGCGAATGAAGAAAAGTGTGCGATCTTTAGGGCGGGCATGGGATAGGTAGTTGGTTTTGCATTTGCGAGAAAAATGTGTCTGGTTTTGTGTTTGAGGTGTGTAGTGGAAAAAGGCGTAGTATTTTGTTGATTGCGATTTGGACGGTTCTTTTTTTGTAAATGGAAAGTTGGCAGTGAAAGTGCGAATAAAAAACAGCGGATGGATAGGTCTGTAAAAGGCAATTACGAGAATGTGCATAAAAAAGCTTCGTATTGCAAATTATCAATAGCAAATAGTCAATGGGTAAGTTAGAAATAAAAGGTCTAATGATAAATTTCCATATTGATATCGCCATTGTTGTGTTCTTTGTCAGTAGTGTATGGGGCCGTAGAGGCTGAAAATCATAAGGATGCTGTTTTCCTGTAGCAAATTAGGTTATAAAGGTATGGTTTTTGTATGATTTGCCGATGATAACCATTTTGTTTTTAACGGTAAATGTTGTGGCATTATTTTCACGGATGTTTGTGATTGAATCTGGGATTTTAAATCGGCGTAGTAGTTCGATAAAGCTATCAAATGCAATAAAACAGGTAATAATTTTTCATAATTTAATGTTTGCAAGAATATAGTATAAGAAGCGAATGGTCTTGTCTAAGGTAAAAAGATGTTTTGTGGTGATGGAGTGAATTGGGGAAACAGGGCAACCGGGCGTGCGCCATGGGCAAAATTGAAATGTGGCGGAAAAATGGCAGGTGGATGGAATGATCTCTTTGGGGGAGGTTTTTTATTTTGTATGGGGGGGGAAACTAGACAGTAGAAAAATGCTGTTGTTGACGCGGGTGGGTGCTGTTTTGCTGTTGATATAATAGAGGTTATCATTGGCGAATTCGCATCTGTTTTCGGCTTCCGGCTGTTGTTTTATAAGGTCGGCAATACGGGAAACGGCGGTTGATGTCATTTCTATTTCATTTTTGTAGGGGGGGTAAATTCTGTTATCGAAACGGTATTGGATGTTTCGGTAGATATGGGTCAGTTGTTTGTTGACGGAAATCAATTCAAAATCAGTTAGCGGGCGGGTTTCTTCGTGTTCAATCGTAGCATAGACGTTCGGCTCGTGTGGGCGACGTGAATCATATAGTACTTCGTTGGCGCGGTTGATGACCATCAGGTCAACATCGTGGCTGTTTTGTTGCTGGAAGGCGTCAATCTGGCCAATCATATTGGGAAGCATTTTGACGACGCGGGAAAAATATTCATCCGATACCAGCCGCGGGTAAAGCTCTTTATTCTGAAAAATAATCTTGTCATAAAGGGCGGTACTGCGGTAGATACTACTAAGGTAAGCGATGTCTGGATTGACTGACATATATACGGCGCAGGGTTTGTAGCCGCTTGCAATGGCTTTGGCGGCGTTGTCCTTAAATTCGCTACCGGCGCCCATGGAACCGATAGATAAGATGGAACGTTCGCCACGGAGTAGGGACAGGTCTAAAATTCGGCGCACATAGTCAATTGTGATGCCAGCAAATTTTTCACATTCGTCAAGGTGTCCGTTTTTGAGGTGGCTGAACAGGTTTGGAAATAGGTTGCGGTGCTGGTCTTTATCAATAATGTTGAAAGGTAGGCAATCTTCTTCGCGGCCGAAACGGTCGATCAGCTTTTGTGCCATAAACGATTTGCCGGCGCCAGGATAGCCCCAGTAAACGACAAAACGGCGCGTTTGTGGTGAGCGGGAATCGGTGTTGCTTTCCTGAAACTGGGAAACGGCGCGGTCATAGTTTGCCTTAGCTTGCGCGGCTTCGGTGGCGATGATGTTCTTTACTTCGGTCTCGGTAAATGGCGTGCTTGGTTCAAGATTCAGGCTGTCGAGGTATTTCAGAAGGTTGTCGGTTTGTGTCAGAAGTTTGTTTTTGATGGTGTTTTTCATTTTTTACCTGTTCTTTATTTGTTATTTATAACCTAATTCCTGCAGTTTTTTTATCGTTTCGTCGGCGGAGGTGTGCAGAATGCCGATACCGCCCATTTGTTTCCAGCGAGCAATGTTGGCGGGCAAATCATCAATCAGGATGTCTTGCTTGGTGCCAAAGTTTTGCTTGTCTTTACTTAAACAGCAGATGACACCGTCTTCTTTGTTGTAATATTTTTTGAGCCAGAGGCGCTTTTCTTTTTCCGCTTTGTCGTAGCCATATACAGGCAGGCCGGTCAAAATGCAATAGTCAAACCGGCTGAGGTAGCCGATAAGCTTGTCAGCGCCGTCGGTTTTTGGCAGGTCATACCAGTAGTCTTTGGCAGCAAGGACTTTTTCCCACAATTCGGGACGGGGGAGAGTGTGGGGCGGCATGCCGAAACGACGTTCAAATTCGCCGTTAAAGTCTGTTAAAACGCCGTCCATATCACAAAAAATCATTGTTTAAAACTCCGTTACCGTTAAAATCGCTGTCTAAAAAGTTCCGTATATAATTATATCTTATACGATATGAGCAGAAAAAAACAAAGGTTTTGTTTAGATTTTACGATAATAAAATGTTACGAAATGTTACACAAGGCGGATGTGGAAACATGCTGTGGTGGTGGGCTTTTGCTTGAAGAGTGGCTAAGTTTGTTTTTGATGGTGGCTGCTGAGTTTTTTGTAAATAGAAACTGGCGGCAAGGATGCCGCCGGCGATGATATGTTTTACAGTGTGGCTGCCGTTATGTGGCGGATTTGTCTGCGATATATGGGAATAACGGATCGCCGACTGTGGTCTGGGTGTCTGAAGTCAATAGCTGCGGTTTGAAGTCGTCTATGGACGGCTCTTTGTTAATACCCAGCGAGGATAAAATCTTTTGTGAGATGACCGGCATAAATGGATATACCGCTGTGGCAATCAGGCGCAAGGCGTCAAGAGTGGTGTAAATCACTGCCGCATAGCGTTTCTTTTTGCTCTCGTCTTTGGCCAGAACCCATGGTTCGTTGGACGCGAAATAAGCGTTGACAGCGTCGCCAGCCTTGAGGATTTCAGCACTTAATTCAGAAACCAATTCCAGCGAGATTTCACCGCATTGATAAATGCGGGCGAAAGTGTTGGCAATGTTTTCCAAAAGCGCCTTGTCTTCAGTGTTTAACGAGGTGGTGGACGGGACTTTACCGTCCATGTTCTTGGCAATCATTTTCAAAACGCGCATTTGCAGGTTGCCGATGTTGTTAGCGAGCTGCTTATACCCCTGTTTTAACAGTTCAAGGCTGATCTGCGAATCTCCGGTTAAAGACATGGCGTTGCAAAGGTAAAAACGCAATGGCTCTACGCCCATTAGATCCATAACTTCATACGGATCAACCACGTTGCCTAGGGATTTTGACATTTTAATTCCGCCTTCTCCGAGCCAGTAGCCGTGCACAATCAGATGTTCCGGTGGTTCTATGCCTAGGGCTTTGAGCATAATCGGCCAATAAACAGCGTGCGTTTTCAAAATGTCTTTGGCAAGCAGGTGGTTGCAGTGCGGCCAGTATAAATCAAACTTTGTACCGTTGTTGCCATTGCTTTTCCAGCCGAGGCTGGAAACGTAATTCATCAGGGCGTCAAACCAGATATAAGTTACGTAATCTTTGTCAAACGGCAGTTCCACGCCGAGCCAGACGCGGCTCTTTGGGCGAGAAATGCATAAGTCGTCCAGCGGTTCGGACAGCATGCCCAAAACTTCTTTGGCAAAGCGCTTCGGCTTTATCCAGTCTGGATGGGTGTTGATATAGTCTATCAGCCACTGGCGGTTCTGTTCTAGCGGGAAGAAGTAGTTTTCTTCGGTAATCAGCTTCGGTGCTTTCTGGTGGTCAGGGCAAAAGCCGCGTTCGTCCAGGTCAGACGGTTTTTTGAATTGCTCACAGCCTTCGCAATACAGCCCTTCGTAGGATTTTTTCTTAATCAGACCTTTGTTATAAATATAATTTAGGGCGTCGGCCACCACAGCTTTGTGTTCGGCGGAAGATGTGCGGACGAAGTGGTCATAATCTATGTCCATCTTATCAAACAGATTGCGGAAGTTATCGCTGCGCATTTTTAAAAAATCTTCCAGAGAAAGGCCACTTTCCTGACAACTGGACTGGTTTTTTTGGCCGTGCTCGTCAGTACCGGTAGTATAAAAAACATTGGTGCCGCGCATTTGTTCAAACTTTTTCAACACATCACCCAAAATGGTAGTGAAAGCGTGACCGATATGTGGCGCGCCGTTGATATAATAAATCGGAGTAGTGATATATTTCTGCATCGTAGCTTCCTTTGTTTTTGTTAATAAAAAAAGACGGAGCTCCGTCTGTTATAAATTTATTTATGACAACGCCGACGGGAGCGCTATTGTTGCTCAATACGTTTTGTCATTCGCATCATCATGTCAATTCTTTTTCTCATAGTGTAAAATTATAATGTGGCGAATTTATTTTGCAAGAGAAAATTACAGGCGGGGATGCGACGGTGGTATTTTGGGGTTGCAAAGGTGTGAAAATGTGTTATATTTTTATATGAAATTTGAAATTGTGTTTAATTATTTAAAATTATTGTTATGAAAGTTAGATTATCAAGTGATTTGCTGGTTCCTATGCCTGAATATGCAGGAAAAGACATGAAAAAAGTCTGTGTGTTAACGAGAAAAAGCAGGGACGACTCCATGTTTGAACCCATTGAAATCTGGGCTGTGAATGCTGAAAATCGCGAGAGTATTATTGCCGTGTGCAATAATATTGTGGTGGAGTTTGAAAAAGAACTGGAAGAAAAGCCTGATGAAAGAGTTGCAAGACTGTTGAACTCTTTTAAAGGATTTGTGCAAAGAATCGGTACGGAGTTTGAACACGAAGTGCCGGCAGAACTACTTTGTATTGTGAGCAATAAAGCAGGCAGGCCGTTGCGTGCGCGCGATGTCATTTATATCAGTGGTGTCATCTATTTAGAGGAATAAGCTGATTTTGTGAAAGGCGGATTTTTTCAAAGGGAGAAATCTGCCTTTTTTTGTACTTTTTTACGGGAGTTTGGCAGCAGGCGCCAAATCTCGGCAGAAGGTGTGGGCGGCGTTTAAGACGGTTTGTGCGACAACGATATTGGTAAACTTGGAAAGCGTAATGTTGCGGGCTTTTGCGGCGTGAGCGCGGCGCTCGTCTTCGTGTGACAGGTAGTAGTTTAATAAGGTGGTCAGTTCTTCTTTATTTTTATACATCGGCACAGCGTTGCCATAGGTGGCCTCAATTTCTGGCATATAGTCGGAAATGACCAACGCGCCAGATGCAGTGGCATCATATATGCGGTTGTTGATAAAGCCAAATTCTTTCATATCCGGGCGGTGATCGTTTAAGACGATTTTGGCGGAGCTATAGTAATGGGTTAATTCCGTGTTGGTAATATAGGGTGCTTTGTACATTTCTGCCGGTACAATGCCCTGCCAGTTGTAGCCGTATACCGCTACATTAAATCCTGCTTCCAGAGCATAGCGCAGACTAGTACGGTCGTGCCAGTTGGAGCCGACAAACAAAATGTCGGTTGTCAAAGTTGGGTCAGGCGCTGGGTAAAATTTTTCCGGGTTGGTGAATTGTGGCACATATACAGCATTAATACCGGCGCGGTTTAATTTTTCGGTATAGCTTAACGAGGCGACGGCGATAAGATCAAAATTTTGCCAGTCGTCGTCCAGGTTAGTGTTTTCTGGTGGTGGGGTACGGCGGTTAAGAGACGTTTTGGTGGCTTTGTGGGGGGAAGACGAAGTATAAGCCATCGGGTAATAGACATAAAGGATATTGCAGCCAGGTGGAAACGGTGGCGTGAAGTCCGTATAGCCGCGCATATAGAGGTTGAGGTTGGGAGGAGGTGTGTGCGTTTGTTGGTATTCGCCACGGTAATCCGTATCGGCATTTAGACCGAGGGCGCGGAAGCCGGTGGTGAAGTCTTCGCCAATCCAGTAGTCGCCGATATCGGTTTCCCCACGATTGGTGGTGGATTTGATGATGACTGAGCCGTCGGATGGAGTAGTGGTGGAAGGTGGCGGTACCGAGGAAATGACGGCCGGAGTGTGAACATTATGTATGGTGGCAGTTCTTTGCGCAGGGCGGTCTGTGGTGGTAAAAAAGCTAAACAAAAGGATAAGGCCAGACGCAAAAAGAATGATGGCGACTACCAGTGATAGCCAGATAGCCGGGTGATAGGCAATATGGGATGGGGGTTGGCAGCGTTCTGACATAGCATGTATTCCTTGTATTAGAGTATCAGAAGAGTGATTTTTTCTTTAGTGAACGCATGAATTTGGCGTCTAAATCTTCGGCACGCAGGCGGATGTTTTTTGGCAGTTTTTGTTTCAAAGCCTTGGTTAACTGACGGCGCGCGATTATCTTTTCGCCGACGGCATAACTGTATTCGGCTGCAAAATAATCGGCAATGCCAGTTTGTCCTTGTAGTGCGTATATTTGTCCCAACAGGCGATAGGCACTTGGCCAGGCATGGTTGTGGTTGGCCTGTTCCAACAACGGTATCAGACTTTTTAATTCTGTCGGGGTTGGCGAAGCGGCCAAGATGGTTTCGGCGTATGCCAGTTTGAACTGTTCGGAAGATGGTTTTAAATCAAGCATTCGGTGATAGGCGTTGGCGGCGGCGCGTGGTTTACCGTTTTCAAATAAAGCCTGTCCTTTTAACTCCCAAAAATAAGGGTTGTCCGGTTCGGTTTTGAGCAGGTTATCGGCATATTGTAAGGCGGCGGAAAGATTATGCTTACGTATGTAGTATACGGTGTGAGCAATGTTGGCAGGTATGCTGTTGTCCGTGAGCGGATAACGACGAATAACCTGTTCCAGAGGTTCCAGATAAGCGAACAGCTTGGCTTGAATGCGTTTGAGTCGCTTATCCATTGATGTTTCGGGGGAAGAAGGCTTTTCGTCTTTCAGCTTGTCGTTGAAAAAAGCTACGCGTTCGGCGGTTACCGGGTGTGTACGGAAATATGGTGTTTCCTCTATGCCCTGCAGACGATTGGATGATTGGATTTTTTGCATAAAGTCTTTCAAGCCGCGTATCGATTTGTTATTTTGGTTAAGCAGAGTTACTGCGGTTTCGTCGGCGGCACGCTCTTCGCTCATCTGGTAGGCGGTTATGGCGTTGATGGCGGAACTCTGAGAGCCGAGCACTACGGCGATTGCCGCATCGCCGCGTCCGCTGGCTGCAGCAGCTCCGGCGGCGGCTATCAATGAGGCCAGCGTTGCCTTTTGCAAATTCTGTATCTGAATTTTCAGGCGCAGGATGTGCCCTCCCAGAATGTGTCCGGTTTCATGGGCGAGGACTCCTTCTATCTCGTTGGTATTTTGGGCTTTTATCAATGTGCCTGTATGGATGAATATCCGGTTTTGATCACCGACAAACGCGTTCAGACTGTCGTCGCGGACAATGTGTATATAATCACTGTTGAGAGGCAAGCCGGCTGTGCGGAATATAGGGGTCAGTAAATCATAAATCCAGCTTTCCGTTTCTTCGTCAGAAATCAGGCTCAATGCGTGCACGGGCAGTGCCAGGCACAACAAAAGTATTATCAAGCACAGGCGCCGCATATCGGTTTCTCCCTATCTAGTTATATGCTAATATATAGTTTGCAGTATGTCAAACGGAAAGGACGGTGTGTGCGGAAATTTTTCCGGACGAGTATCTGGTAATAGCGTAAAATTTTGTGTCCAATATGCGGTGGGTGTTGGAAAAGTGATTTTTTTGTAGATGAGAAGTTGAAAAGGAAAAGGTAAGGATTGGTTATGGATTGCCGTGTGGTTGGGTAAATCAATCGTTTGTAAGATTAAATAAATGAGAGGCAATGGGTGTGAAGAATGACAGGACGGGTGAGAGAGGGGAAAAATAAAAAAAGAAAGTTGACGGCAAAGTAGTATGTCGGTGTTAGCGGTGATGGTGTGAAAGCGGTACGGGGCGGAATAAAACAAGGTGTGAAGGCAAAATGAAGATATATATAAAATGGCTCTGTTTGGTTAGCAGAGCCATGTCCATTATTATGCTGTGTCGGAATTTATCATCCCAAGAGCTTTTTCCACCAGGCTTTCTTTTCTGGTTTCGACGCTTCGACAGGAGGGGCTGGCTGCTGTGAAGTAGTGTCTGGTTCGCTGGTGGGGGTGTTTCTTCCGACATTACTGCTGCGAAGTTTGCGCTCATGTCCACCTCTACGGCCTCTGCGACGATGGTCACTACTGTATGTTTTGCCTTGGTTGTGCAGAGTGTTCGTTTCTTCCGTATTATCGGTGTTTTCTTCGGCTTTGGAAATTGGGTTTTCTTCTGTATTGTCGTCATAAGATGCATAGGTCACGTTAGTTTCCAGTGGGTAAGCTGTAGCTGCAGCCACTGTTTCGGGTTTGCTCTTTGGGATGCGGTTTTTATCTATCCTGAAATCGCTGATGTTTTTGATGGAACTGTCAGCGGAAATGATAATGTCTAGCCCGTATTTTTCTTCCATGTCAGCTAACAGGCGACGTTTTTGATTAAGCA
>CAYQDC010000024.1:10146-24824 GCA_964416205.1 uncultured Acetobacter sp.
CACGCGGGCTTCCAAATGATTGTTGATGCCTTTGATACCTTCCTCTTCCAGAGCGCGCAATACCAACATGGCTCCAGATCCGGTTGAACGCAGGACTCCCTGGCCACGACAATACGGACAAGTTACATAATTACTTTCTATAAAAGATGAATGCATTCGCTGGCGGGAAATTTCCAACAGTCCGAAAATACTCATCTTGGCAATTTGTACACGAGCACGATCCGGTTTCATTGCCTCTTTCATCCGTTTTTCCACTGCGTGGTTGTTGGCGGTGTCTTCCATATCGATAAAGTCAACGACAATCAGCCCGGCGAGGTTGCGCATACGTAACTGTTTGGCGATTTCATCGGCGGCTTCCAGATTGGTTTTCAGTGCCGTTTCTTCAATATCTTTTTCCCGGGTCGCTCGTCCGGAGTTGACATCTATGGACACCAGGGCTTCAGTGGGATTGATGACCAAATATCCTCCCGAGGCCAACTGGACGACCGGATTATGCAGTTTGTCCAGCTCTTTTTCCACCTGGTACTGCTGAAACACTGGAATGTCTCCTGGTTTGCGGCATTTGATTTTGCGTCCCATGTTTGGTGCCAGAATTTTGCTGAATTCTTTAGCGGTTTTATACGCAGTGTCTCCGTCTATGATGACTTCGCCGATGTCTTTGGTATACATATCCCGCATGGCACGTTTAATCAGATTGCCTTCTTCGTATATCAAAGCCGGTGCCGGCGTACTCAAAGCTGAGTGGCGAATGTGATTCCATGTGCGAATTAGGTAATTGTAGTCGCGAACAATATCGCTTTTCTGCTTATCTTCACCAGCGGTGCGGATAATCAATGACATATCGTCGTTTAGTGGTAGCTCGCGAATGATTTCCTTTAAACGTTTACGGTCATTGGCTGATGTAATTTTGCGCGAAACGCCACCCGATTTGATACGATTGGGCATTAACACGCAATAACGTCCAGCCAGCGATAAATACGTGGTGCATGCGGCTCCTTTGTTGCCACGTTCTTCTTTGACTATCTGAATGAGCATGGTTTGCCCTTCGCGGATGACGTCCTGAATGGTGGAACGGTGGTAAAGCTTGCGCGCATAAATCAATTTGCGCTGAATTTCCAGGTAGTGTTCAGAATTATCATCGTCGTCATCGTTATCAAATTCTTTGCTTCCAATATCAAATTCTTCATCGGTGGCAGACATGGTGGTGGATATGCTTTCATTGTCATTATCGTCGTCATCACCGGTATGGTCATAATCTTCGGCAATAGCTTCTCTGGATGGAATTCCAGTGGTTTCGGTCGATACTTTATAACTTTTTTTTCCGGCGGTTTTGGTCGTGTTGCGACTGTTGGAACGCCGACCGAGAAACCGGGTACGGCGCGGATGTCTGGCGCTTTTGCCGTTGTCGTCGTTTTCTTCCGAATCCGTAGTGACATCATTTGTGTCTGCATTTTCGGCATTGTCAGTGGTGTTGTCAACTTCTTCTGTTATGCTTTCATCTTTGGTGGCAAAGGTCTCTTTCACGTTATTGTTTGTGATCGGAGTATCATGGGTTGTCTCAGAGACTGGATCAGGATCTTCTGAAAGCACATCTGTAGTTTCGATGTTGGAGGGGTTAACTTCAGTTTTATTTTCCGTGTCGAAGGTCACTGAGGTCTCAGTTTCAACGGTGGTTTCAATTTCGGTTTCGGCGACAGTGTTTATGTCCGTTGTGTCTACAGTGACGTTTGCAATACTTTCTGCCCTGGTATTATCTACATCGGTTTCAGCTGCAGTCGTTTCGTCTTCCGTCGAGGTTTCTCTGGTGGTGGCTTCGGTTTGGCGTCGCGCTTCATATTCGGCACGTTTTTGTTCGCGTTCCAGACGGCGGCGCTCCTGTTCCGCTTTGCGTTCGACCAGATATTGACGTTTTTTTTCTATAATTTCATCAACTTCTTTTTCAACTTCGGCTTTGATTTCATCAGAAATGTTGTAATAATCTGGATGAATTTCTCCAAATGCTAAAAAACCGTGGCGGTTGCCACCGTAGTCTATAAAAGCGGCTTGCAATGACGGTTCTATCCGTACGATTTTGGCAGTGAAAATGTTTCCTTTGATTTGTTTGCGGAGGCTTGATTCAAATTCTACGTCCTCAACCTTATTGCCATCCACGATAACCACACGGGTTTCTTCCGGTTGAGTGTCGTCTATCAACATTCTTTTCATAACTGTTATTTCCTAACTAATAATTATCGCCCCGTTATGTTCGGGCGATACGGTGTATTCTTCAGGGTTAGAGCGATGCGTAAGTTGCTGTGTCCATGGGGATTTTTTGTTGTTGATTACATGCCACCGGACAAGCGCTGCTATCGTCAAATGCTTTTAATGCGTCTGCTGTCGGTTTAGATACTGACAGGGGTAAACCGAAAGATATGACGGCAAAACTCTAAGCTATCATTAGGCCATCGATGTTCCGATTATCCGCATCAAATATGCAGTAATATTTATAATTCTCTTTTTCAGTAATAGCAAGAGGAAATTTAATGCAAAAATGACTTTTTTGTAGTTGCGGTAGAAAAACGTGGATTGATGGAAAACTTGGCTTGTGTTAATTCAACAGGTAAAGATATGGGAGAAAGGATAAAATTCGCCGGTAACGTGGCTTTTGTATCCCGAAAATTATGAGCGAGGCCGGTGGTTTCGTAAAGTTTAAAGCGGTAAGTATACAGTTGTACTCTTTTTTGTTAAAATTTTGCCGTAAATACCAAGTATTGCAACCAGGAATTTGGGTGTCGGAAGTTATTGTGTGGATACGGTAGGAAAGAATGGGAAAAAGATACAATAATATATTTCTCGACAACTCAAGAAGATTTGTTATCAGAAGCTGACTTTGGATTTAAACGACCAATAGTAGCAGATTTCGTTTGTCAGATGCTTGTAGCTAAGTTTAGGGGCTGCCAAGGTTAAAGATTATATCTGTTAATAAAGAATCGCTGGCAAAACTAAACTGTTCTCCAAAAATTGGAGAGTAAAAAAAGTCCGAGAGTATTAAATGGCTTTAAGCAAAAAGCATCGGTGTTGAGACGGTGTCATTTTGTTTAAGTTTCATTGGTAACATTTATTCATCGAAAAAAGGTGCTGGGAGACTATATGTATGGTATTATGCTGATTTTGTGGCTTTGAAAACGGGTTTGTGCAACGAGTGTGCCAGCTGTACCGTTGGTCGCAATGAAAATGGGAAGAGGTAAGAGAAACAGGGATGGCGGGAGATTATAGACGGAAAAGAATAAAGCGAAAGCGGTGAAGAGATAAAAGAGAGGAAGCCGGCACAGCGTATGTGAAAAGAAAGATGAGGAAGGGAAAGGCGTGGTACAGAATGAAGTAGGAGAGAGTCGAGATGCGACGGGGATTATACAGGAATGAGGGCGAAAGAGACGGCGGGTGGCGGTTACATACGTTTTTTGTATAATTTTTATTTGACAGTATTTATTTATTAAGAAATTGCGATTATATTTCTAAAGCCGGTACCGCATGTGTTTGCCGGCACAGTAGTTATATGAAGCAGGGAGAAATAGATGATTTTCGGCATACCGGCGGCTGTAGTTGCTAGCGTGATTCTGGCGTTAAGCTACGCTGTGCTATTTACTGAAAAACTTAACAGGGCGGTGGCTGTGATGCTCGGTGCATCGGTTATGGTGCTGTTCGGGGTACTTAGTTTTGATGAGGTGCTTAAAGGTATTGATTTTAACACCATCGCATTGTTAACCGGAATGATGATTATGGTTGGTATTGCTGAACAATCGGGTGCCTTTCAGTATACAGCGGTTAAGTCGGCAAAAGCGGTCAGGGCGAATCCGCGCGGATTACTGGCGGTGCTGGGAATTGTTACGGCAGTGTTGTCGGCGTTTTTGGATAATGTGACGACCGTGCTGCTGATTGTGCCGGTGACAATAGAAATAACGCGTAAGCTTAAACTTGAGCCGTATTCTTTTCTTTTAATGGAGATTTTTGCTTCCAATATCGGGGGGACGGCAACGCTTATTGGCGACCCTCCAAATATTCTTATTGGCGGAGCGGTCGGTTTATCGTTTGCGGATTTTTTGAAAGAATTGACAGGGTTGGTGCTTGTTACGCTGTTGTTACTTCTACTTGGTTTTGACCTTTGTTTTGGGCGAAAAATGAAAGCGACGCAGAAAGCGAGGCAGGCGGTTATGAAAATTGACGAAAGGCAGCTGATTACTGATGCAGGATTGCTGAAAAAATCCGCTGTTGTACTGGGGCTGGTTATTGTTGGATTTTTGGCTGCGGAACATCTGCATATTGTCAATGGGACGATTGCTCTGGCCGGGGCGGCGCTGTTGATGACGTTGGCAACTCTTGGCAAAACGCATGTTGAACGCGATCGGCAGGTTGAAGAGGCGTTTGCGCATGTAGATTGGACGACTATATTTTTCTTTACGGGTTTGTTTGCGCTGGTTCATGGGCTGGAGGTTACCGGTGTTCTGGCGTTTTTGGGCGAAAAGGCTTTGCAATTGGTGGATGGCAGCGTGCAAAAAGCGACATTTTTGATTTTATGGGCGTCGGCGCTGTTGTCGACAATTATTGATAATATTCCGTTTGTGGCGACGATGATTCCGATGTTGAAAATAATGGAGGAAGGTTTGGGCGGTCACGAAGCGATGATGCCGGTATGGTGGGCGTTATCGGTCGGTTCATGCTATGGTGGCAACGGTTCGTTGATTGCGGCGTCAGCCAATGTGATTGTGGCAGGACTGGCAACACGTGACGGTCATCCGTTGAATTTTGTCAGGTTTTTGTTATGTGGACTGCCAGTTATGTTGCTTTCAATAGTTGTGTCCAGCGTGTATTTTTATGTGGTGCATTTTATGTAGAAGTTCCGTTGTGAGGGATAGATGATGTTGGTGGAAGAGGCATTTGGAGGAATGAGCCGACAGACGGTTGCTCTGGTGGCAATGGTTTTTTGCTATTTCTTTTTGTTTACCGAAAAAATGAACCGGGCGGCGGTGGCACTGTTGGTGGCTGCGGTGTTGATCTTTGCCGGCGTGATATCGCAGGAACAAGCTTTGGTGGCGATTGACTTTAATACCATTGCGCTACTGACCGGGATGATGATTATTGTTAATGTGGCGGAAAAATCAGGTATGTTCCAATATGTTGCTGTCTGGGGTGCTAAAAAAGTGCGAGCGCATCCGGCGGGAATTTTGGCTGTTATTGGCGTGGCAACGGCGGTATTTTCGGCTTTTCTGGACAATGTGACGACGGTATTGCTGATTGTGCCGGTCACGCTACAGATTGCGGAAAAGCTTGACGTTTCGCCATATCCATATCTACTGATGGCGATATTTGCCTCTAATATCGGTGGGACAGCCACACTTATCGGTGATCCGCCGAATATTCTTATTGGATCGGCTCTGAGGCTTTCCTTTATGGATTTTTTCGTACATTTGGTTCCGGCAGTGGTGACGGTCATGGTATTAATGGTTGCCCTGTTTGTTTTTTATTGGCGTCGGCGGTTGCGGACAACACTGCTGAACCGGGTGCGAGTATTGCAGATTGATGAGAAAGCTACCATTATCGACAAACGGCTGCTGAAGCAAGCATTGCTTGTGCTGATGTTAGTGATTGTGGGATTTGTGATAGCTCACCGCATTGGGTTTGAAAATGGTTTTATCGCGCTGGCGGGAGCGGCTTTGATGTTGTTGCTGTATACTTGCGGGGTTGAACATTGCGAGGCAGATGCAAGGGTGGCGATGGTGCTCAAAGGTGTGGACTGGACGACGGTATTCTTTTTTGTGGGGTTATTTGTGGTGGTCGGTGCGGTGGAACAGAGCGGCTTTTTGCAAAAACTTGGTGATTATTTTGTGAGTCTCAGTGGTGGCGATGTTTTTAATAGCGTTTATATCGTGTTGATCGTGTCGGCAGTGCTCTCTGCGATGGTAGACAATATTCCGTTTGTGGCGACGATGATTCCAACGTTGCAGGCTATGGAACCGGCGATGGGTGGGCGCGAGGCGATGATGCCGGTGTGGTGGGCGCTGTCGCTGGGAGCATGCTTCGGCGGCAATGGGACGCTTATTGGGGCTTCGGCCAATGTTGTTGTGGCGGGATTGGCGATGCGTAGCGGACAACCGATCGATTTTGGCAAATTTTTATTATGGTCCTTGCCGGTAACGGTGATGAGTGTGGTTGTTGCCGGTGTATTTCTTTATTTTGAGTATTTTTAAGGAGGATTTTTGTCGGTAAAGGGAATCTGCGCCGATTGTGAAATTCCGCGGGCTTGATTATGATAAATACTGCAATATCTGCTTTAAATCGATGTAAGGATTGTAGAGTAAGAACAAGTTGCGTTTTGATATACAGTTGTTTCATGTCGGAGGAATGTTTTCTGCTCCGGTTAAAATCAATGAAATTATCCAGCGCAAAATCGTGTTGCTGGCATATCATTCCGAGTTTTTTGATTATGGTTAAAACAAGATTAATCTGGAAGTTGTTAAGGTTGCCAATGAAAAACTGGCTAGCGGACAGGCGGAGGAACTTTCTAAAAATGAAGAGGTGTAAACGTTATATGAACGGGTGTGTTGAAAAATCTGGATAGGGATGGAAGTTCGGTGCTTTGCACGAGTGATGGATATGAAAAAAAGCCCGATTGTTTATCGAGGCTTTTTAGCATTTGTCGTGGATTGTTATTAATGCTTATTGTTTGCCGTTACGGCGAGATGTCTGTGACGGCTGCGTGGCAATGCTTTCATACAAGTTAACCAGGTCGGCAACGGTACGGCATTGCAGGATTTTGTCGTCTGTATACAAATCAGCCGGGTAGTAGCGTTTGATGTTTTTTTCAAACATCAGGGTCGCATCGTAAATGTCCATGCTGTCCATTCCTAGGTCGTCTCTAAGGTCGGAGCATTCATTTATGTCATCAGCGTCGATGTTTGTCATTACTTTGCAAATAGCGTTTCTTAAACCGTCAAAGATTTCCTTATTAAAAATTTTTTTTACCATAGAGCTTAATTTTTTTGATAAATAATTCTGAGTAATAATAACTGTATAATTTTTTTGTAGTTATTATAAAATGTCATGAAGGGAAAAGCAAGCATTATTTTTGTAATAGAGCTGATATCTGCACAAAACAGAGCCAGCGGGCAAGGTTGGAGATTATTTGAGTTTTTAAAGGGATTGTTTTAATTTTAAAAATGAGAAACGGGCGGTGCCGTAAATGCGCTCATCGTTCAATTCCATCTGTGGTGGCAGCGGTAGTTCTTCGTCACGAGCGGTTTCGGCAATTATTAGTGTTTCTTTATCACACCAACCGCCGTTAATTAGAGCCGTCAAAACCGGGGTGGTTAATTTTCGGTTATACGGTGCATCTAAAAATATCAGGCGATAAGTTTGGTGGGTTGGTGGCAATCGGCGGGCATCGCATTGGATAAACCGTGCGTTGGTGGTTTTGCAGATAGTGACGTTTTTGTGCGTCAGGGTCAGATCTATGTCTATGAAAGTTATCGATTTAGCGCCACGGGAGGTAGCCTCCAGTCCAAAGGCGCCGGTACCAGAAAAAATATCCAGTACATCACATTCGGCCAGAGGAAATTCTAAGCACGAATTCAAAATATTGAATATGGCTTCGCGCGCGCGGTCGGTGGTGGGGCGGATGTGGTTATCTGATGGGGTGAAGAGTTTTTTGCCGCGTAGAATTCCGGAAATTATGCGCATTTTTTATCCTTTATTTGGGATTGAAGCGGGGTTTTTGTTTGTTTCGAGTGCGGTGTTGCCTACAGTAAGCGGGTAAAGGCTGCCTAGTTGCTCTTTTAATGTTTTTTGTGGGACTTCACGTACTTCGCCGCGTTTGAGCGATCCTAGCTGAAACGGTCCGTACGACAGACGTATCAGGCGGGCGACCTCCAGCCCGATTGAAGCCATTAAGCGGCGAATCTCGCGGTTTTTTCCTTCCATCAGTGAAATGGTCAGCCAGGCGTTGGTCCGCGTGTGTTTTTCAGCAGTATTTGTGGTGCTTTTGTCGGGTTTCGTCAGTTGTTTGCCTTTGGATATTTTGAGCGACTGTTTATTTGCTTTGCTGTTATTGTCTTTATCGATGACTGGGCGGTTGTCTATCGTAATTTTGCACGGCGCGTAGGCGATACCGTCTATCGTGACGCCTTTTTCCAACCGCTTCAGGCGATATTCGTCCAGAAAGCCGTGTACTTTTACCTTATAGCGACGACTCCAACCGTTAGATGGCAGTTCCAAAGCACGCGACAATTCGCCGTCATTGGTCAGCAGTAGCAGGCCTTCTGAATTTAAATCCAGTCGTCCGACGGAAATAACGCGTGGCAGACCAGCAGGCAAGTGGTTAAAAACGGTTTCGCGTCCACGTTCATCGCGATGCGTGGTTACCAGGCCGGCAGGCTTATGATACAGCCACAGGCGCGGTTTATCTCTGGTTTTAATCTTTTCGCTGTCAAACAATATGGTTTCGCTGCCGTCTACCAAAAAGGCGGGGGTTGGAACGGTTTCTCCGTTGACGGTAATTCGCCCCTGTTTTATCAATTCTTCGGCTTCTCGGCGGGAGCAGACACCGGCACGGGATAAATATTTGGCAATGCGTTCGGGCATTTATGTTTGTCCTTTAATTTTTTGGTTGCAAAATTTTGTTGCGGGCGGTTATGTCCAATGTTCCTGCTCTAGCAGAATGCAGGCTTTTTGTGAAACGGCCATATACTCGTTGACAATCTGATTGATGTCTTGCACGCGCTGCGGCTCGACATGCATGGCGTCGGCAATGTCCAAGATGTAGTCTATTTCGCTGTCGTCCAAAGAGTTGTCTATATTGGCGACCATGCACATATCTTTTATCAGCATCAGGGCTTTGGCTCGGTCGGTTATCATGCGTGCCTGTTTGATTAATAGAGTGCGGTCGGACGACTTTATCATGTTTGCCAGGCTTTCGCCGCTGACCTCATACTTTAACGCAGCTTCGCGCAGGTAAATAAGTTCTTCGCGACTGACTTGCCGGTTGGCGGCAACAGTGCCGCAGATGATTTTTAAGAATATAAAGCGCTCTCCGGGGGAAAGCGTGTTGATAAAGTTTTTATCCGGGTAAAACATCATCTTTTCTCCGCAAATTCAGCGTGATTTTAAGTGGCTTTTTGCATTTTGTAAAGTTTTTTTTACGAATGTCTGCTAATGTCTTTTGCAGATGACAAGGATAATTATGGGTGCGGAAAATAATGGGGCTTTGCAGTGGCTCTGAATAAAACAGAAAGAGGGGGAATGTTATGGCAGAAAATGTAGAAAAAAACGCCTATAAAGACATATCGGCGGCGGAATTGGCGACGTATTTTCAGAACGCTTTAAATAGTGATACGATGAAAAAAGTCATTAACGGCGCACCTACTATCTACGTAGCAGAAACTTCATACCGGAAAGCGGCAAAAATGCTGCTCGGCTATGTATTGGCGACGGGCGACCTGTCGGCGCAGAAGCAGGCGGCACTGATACAGACTTTTACCGAACACGGCACCGAGGCGCTTAAGTCGTATGATAACCGGTTGGGAAAAGAGGGCGATGAGATTTATTTTGCTAAATATGTCGTGCCGGAAATTATGGCCTATCATGCGGAAAACAGGTCTGCTGAGGAAAAGGACAACGTTGAGACTTTGATGAGTACATTGGAAGCCGTATATGCGCAAGGGCATTGTGGGCATTTTTATACGCATGCTTTTAATGGCGCCCTTTTTGATGAAGTGTGCCAAAACGGACTAGATATTTCAAAAGAAAAGTTTTTGAATGAATATGCTGTGTTGCGGAAGGCAGGGTTGTCCCAGCCATTTAAACGTGGCGTGTTGTGCCTGGCGGATTTGAGCGAGGCGAGTTTCGGCTATGCACAAGCTTCGCCGGAAAGCCTGCACAATACGCTGGGATCACAGAACGAGCGGCGCGGTGATGAAACGCGGCGGGAGTATCTGCGGCGTGGGCTTGAGGAATTTTTGGAACGTTCGGGTGGGATGACAGATGCAGATAAACAAAAAGTGCGGGTGGCTGGGCGGCGGCTTATTGATTTTTACACGACAGGGAAAGGACGAAAGTCGGTTATCGCTTTTATTAAAGATGAAAGGACCTCTGTGAATGATATCCAGGATGATGGTCGGGTAGTTCGCAAAAGTTTTGCTTTTTCTTTTCGCCAGGCCATGAGGAAAAAAGAGTGGCGGTTGGATTGGGAGGAGCCTTTGCGTAGCCAGTGGAACAACTTGCAAAATAAAGGGTTTGAGGAGGTGTGCAGTTTTATCCGGGTTTATAAGGTGCAAAAGCCGGAGGTACTGATGTTTGATGAAATCGTCAGGGATGCCTTGGCCGATACCATTAGCAAGGTCTGTCTGCGGAATTTTGGGTATGGCGGCTATGCTGACGGCTATGGTGTGCCGGGTGGTAAAATTGCTGCTGGCGACTTGAATTTTTGTGTGTTTGACAATCCGGGAGATGCGTATGCGTTGGAACAGAAAATAATTGTGAAATCGGCAAAAAAGCTGGAAATAAACTACAAACGCCAGCGGTATAAAGATGCATATAAAGACGCTTTGCTACGAGGGGTGACACCGGAAGAAGATTTTAAAACGTTTTGCAAAAACCATGCGGAGCTGACGTATGTGCGACAAGAGGAAAAAGGTGTTGTCCGTTTGGTGGAAAATCCGCGCTTTAGTGCATGGAAAAAATTGAAAGGTTATAACGTTCCGAACAGCATCGCGTCCATGAATTTGCATAAGTCGGCACGGGAGGCGGTTTTGCGAGAAGCAGATGCCACAGATGAATATAGTGGCGGATACGGCAGTTCTGGACGTGAAGCTTAAGCTATTGATGGCATTGGAACCATATTGGCGAACTAAGGCAGAATATAAAAAGCCTCTGCAAAGTAGTTTTTTTTACAAAGAAGTCCGGAGAGCTTAAAGTTTTTGGTATTATGTCGCTTTGTCTGCATTGGCTCTGCATCAAACTTGAATCTGGACTGCTAGGCTTCGTTTTTTTGCCAAACGGAGGCGATGAAGTCTGTAAATTTAAGTGAGAGCACGTTCATGGGAATGCGCTTGATTTCTTCGTCAATGTCTTCTGGGGTGATATTAAGGTCGGAATGGAGAAATAACGATGGCTTGTCATCATCATAAAATTTGTTGTGGGCCGAAATTGAATTGGTTTAGGGATTCATTGTGATAAAAGCTTTAATGTTTTCCATGTTTTTTCTGCTGGTGTAAATGTCGTTTGTTCCATAATTGTATTTAGGTTGGATATAAATTTTTTTTGTCATAACGCCATATACCATAATTTTGAAGCTATGTCAATTTATTGTTATTTTTAGCAAATGTTAGGGAGAAAACAGGGCGGAAATGACGGAGGGGTATGTTTTAGCTCCGACAGTCCCTTTGAATTTTGCGTGATCTTGCCTCAGAGGTAAAAAAAACAGGTTTTACGGTGCTATTTTGTAAGATGGTTTGTGCAAGGTGGGAATTTTTGTTTTTAAATTTGCGCCAAGGGCAAAAAAACGCTTTTTATGTTGTTTTGTATTTAAAAAGTGTGGATAAGATGTTGGCTGGTATTTTTATTTTTGAGGTATTTGTTATATTGGCGATAACGTTTGGTTTTGAAAATAAGAGAGGTGCAGAGGCTATGGCTGACGATAATAACGATATGAGTGAAGAAAATAAAAGTATGGGCATGGAGGGGGATAGCGTTAATATGCCAGCCAATTCAGACGTTTCCGAGGCAACTGACGGGAATGTGGCGCTGACGAAGGCCTTGGTTGATCTGCCGAAAGAAAATATTACGCCGACGATGATTGTGGAGGAAATGCGTCGCTCTTACCTTGACTATGCGATGAGCGTTATCGTTTCCCGTGCGTTGCCGGATGTATGCGATGGCTTGAAGCCGGTGCATCGCCGTATTATTTATGCCGCTTATGAAAACGGCTATGATTATAACAAACCGTTTAAGAAATCGGCGCGTATTGTCGGTGAAGTGATGGGTAAATATCATCCGCACGGTGACAGCTCAATTTATGAGGCAATGGTACGTCTGGCGCAGCCTTTTTCTATGAGATTGCCGCTGATTGATGGGCAGGGTAATTTCGGTTCTATGGATGGCGATTCGGCAGCGGCTATGCGTTATACCGAAGCCAGACTTGCCAAAGTGGCACATGCGCTGATTGAAGACATTGAATGTGATACGGTTGATTTTATGCCCAACTATGACGAATCGTTGCAGGAGCCGACGGTTTTGCCGGCACGGTTTCCGAATCTTTTGGTCAACGGCACTAACGGTATTGCGGTCGGCATGGCGACCAATATTGCGCCGCATAATTTGGGCGAAGTTTTAGATGCTTGTACCGCTTATGTGGATAATCCCGAGATTTCCATTGAAGATTTAATTCGCATCGTACCGGGGCCTGATTTCCCGACGGGCGGTCTTATTCTCGGCTACGGTGGTGCCAAAAATGCGTATATGACAGGACGTGGTTCCATTATGATGCGCGCCAAGTGTACGATTGAGGAAATCCGTAAGGATAAAGAGGCAATTGTGGTGCACGAAATCCCGTATCAGGTTAATAAGGCAATGCTGGTACAGAAAATCGCCGAGCTGGTTAAAGAAAAGAAAATAGAGGGTATTTCTGATATCCGCGATGAGTCTGATCGGCAGGGCGTGCGCGTGGTGGTTGAGGTGAAAAAAGAATTTCAGGCCGATGTGGTTTTGAATCAGCTTTATAAATATACGCAGTTGCAGACAAGCTTCGGTATGAATATGCTGGCGATTAACGGCGGTCGGCCGATGATGATGAATCTGAAAGATATTATTGCTGCGTTTGTCAAATTCCGTGAAGAGGTTATTCGCCGGCGTACAGTGTTTAAGCTCAATAAAGCCCGTGATAGAGCGCATGTGTTGGTTGGATTGGCTATTGCCGTGGAAAATCTTGATCCCGTGATTGAACTTATCCGCACTGCGGCGAATCCGGTAGAGGCCAAAGATGCTCTATTGGCGCGTGACTGGCCGGCAGGTGACGTTGAGCCGCTGGTCAAGCTGATTGCGGAGCCGGGGCGCGAGGTTGTCAACGGTACTTATCGTCTGAGTGAGGCACAGGCTAAGGCTATCCTTGATTTGAGACTACAGCGTCTGACCGGTCTGGAACGCGATAAAATTCATGATGAATTGCGTGCTATTGGTCATGAGATTGAAGAATATCTAGTAATTCTTGGCAGTCGTGAAAAACTAATGGGCATAATGAAAGATGAGTTTGCGGCGATTAAAGCGGAATATGCCAATCCGCGCCGTACGGTGATTGAAGATATTGAAATTGATACCGATATTGAATCGCTTATTCAGCGCGAGGAAATGGTGGTAACGGTTACTGATGCTGGCTATATCAAACGTGTGCCACTTAATGCCTATAAAGCGCAAAAGCGTGGCGGTAAGGGAAAATCCGGCATGACAACAAAAGAAGAAGATTTCGTTACCAGGTTATTTGTGGCGAGTACTCATACGCCGGTTTTGTTCTTCTCGTCCAAGGGTATTGTTTATAAGATGAAGGTTTACAAGCTACCGCTTGGGTCGCCGACATCCAAAGGTAGGCCGTTTGTCAATCTGCTACCGCTGACCGAAGGTGAAAATATTACGGCGATTATGAAATTGCCCGAAGATGAGGCATCCTGCAAAGATTTATCCATTATGTTTGCAACAGCTGCAGGTAATATTCGTCGTAACTCATTAATGGATTTTGTTAATGTTCAGGCAAACGGTAAAATTGCCATGAAACTTGATGAAGGCGACAAGCTGGTTAACGTGGCACTGTGTGATGACGATTGTGATGTGATGCTAGCGGCCAAATCAGGCAAATGCAACCGTTTTCCGGTGGCGGATTGTCGAGTGTTTGTCGGGCGTAATTCCAGCGGTGTGCGAGGGATTAAACTTATGGATGGCGATGAAGTTATTTCCATGTCCATCTTAAAGCACAGCGATGCAACGACTGAACAGCGTGATGAATATCTGCGTCTGTCTTCGGCATTGAAGCGGATTGACATGCAGGAAGAAGGCGACGTTGATGAAGAGGCTACGTTTAATGGTTTGGAGCCTCAAATAAGTTATGACGATTTCAAAGCTATGCGTGATAATGAGCAGTTTATTCTGACAGTAACCACGACTGGCTATGGCAAGAGGACTTCCGCCTATGAGTATCGGATTACGGCGCGTGGCGGGCAGGGTGTGGCAAATATGGAAATGTCAGAACGCAATAAAGAGGTTATCAGTTCTTTCCCTGTGAAAGATGACAGTCATATTATGATGGTAACTGACGGTGGCAAAGTTATTCGTATGCCGGTTGTGGATATCAGGATTGCCGGCCGCAAGACGCAGGGGGTAATTTTGTTCCGGACTGCCGATGACGAAAAGGTTGTTTCTGTAACCTGGCTTGATGCTGATGATGATGACAATGATGCCGGACTGACTGATGAAATCAATGAGTTTGACGGTGTTGCCGAAGAATATGAATAAGAAGCGCGGATGGCCGGGCAAAATGTCCGGTCGTTTTTTGTAACAAGAAAACTACCGTCTAGACCGGTAGCTCCAAAGAGCTTATAGCTTTACACATAAAAAACTCCTTTGCTAAAGTAAGTTAGACGGTTAGGGAAAAGTCTAACAAAAGC
>CAYQDC010000025.1:0-14977 GCA_964416205.1 uncultured Acetobacter sp.
CCTCAATATCTTTTTATGCTTTGGATTTTATCGTATCACAGTAAAAAAATCAATACTATTTATCAACTATTTTTGGAAATTAAGCACAGTATTATCAACATCCCAACAAACAGTCTTTGACCAACAAATTATTATCCATGCCTGATTTAATCCACTTAAACCAATTCAGGTAATTATCAAGATACCAAGTGCTTATACCATTAAATCCTTTAATAAATTTCTTCAAACCACTATGATATGAGTTGATGCTTATATTAAAAAACAACACTTTTCTTTAATTGAGCGTTCTTTTATCATATAGATTATATTTTTTGACAAAAGTATTGACATAATATTTTTATATTGTATCCTGTCAGTGCATTAAATACGATTATGTTTCACTTAAAAATTATTTAGATATGGAAGATCTTGGTTTTGTGTTTTCTCCCGAACAATTTGATGCCCCCGGAGAGGAGTTTTTTCTTGACAATTCGTTGTCTGCTTTAAATTATCTCAGTGGTCTTCATGAGGACTACCCCGATGGAATATTACTTCTTGTGTTTGCCAGGCTGGCTAATATAAATGTTCCGTCTCTGCCGTTGTGGCTTTATGTTGTTGTGAAAAATTCGTCTCCTGTTTTTCTGGACTTGGCCCCGGTATTCCGAGCGGATAATCTGAGCGACATTGGTGATGAATTTATTCAACATATCCAGATTGTAGACAAAGATATCTATTTCTTGCGAGATAATGAAATCTATGCAGCTGAAATTACGTCCCAAGGGCATTTTATCGTCCGTGCGGTCAGAATGATTTTGAATAGCAGCGATATGGAAAATATCTATATGCTTGAAAATGGCCACTCTGATGTTATGGTTTGTCCGGTGGAGCTTTATTCCTTATCCGAACAAAAATTTATCGGCGCATGCTGGGAAATTTATGACGAACAGAGGGAAATTTGTTTCTGGTATCCGATTTGTCATGATGAAGCCGGAAAATTAGCTCAATTTGAGGACGATCTTGTATCCTATCCGATTGAGTTAGACGAAACGGTATGCATTGACGGGAATGCATACAAGCTCACATATAACCATGACAATGACGATGTCTGTTTTCAAAAAACAGATAGTGTACAAATTGATGGACGGCAGATATTTGCTGCCAGCAGGTCAAAAACTGCCGAGACGCGCACTGCGCTTTTTCACAGTGAAATGACAGATAAACCAAAGGCAAAAGATTTATCTCTCAATTCCGATGGTAACGGTGAACAGACGACAGTAAATGAGGCCACCGCAGGACAAAGCAAATGCATTGTTTTTCGTCCGCGATATTAGGCTTTTATCTATCGGTAATTAATTAAAAGGCAGGGAAAGTTTTACTTTCTCTGCCTTTTTTGTTTTTTGCTTTTAAGCTAATCAAATACCTTCTTCCTTATATGGGCGGGACATTAGTTCATGCATGGCTTCTCTGATAGATATACCATCAAATAATACCCGGTTGACCATTTCGCAAATCGGCATTTCTATTCCGAGCTCATGCGCCCGTTTCAATACGGCGCGAACCGTATAAAGCCCTTCCACGGTACGGGTGTTTTCTTCTATCAGTTTGGCTGCGTGACCGTTGACACCGATTTCATATCCAAAACTGAAATTGCGCGACTGTGCGCTGCATGATGTTAATACCAAATCACCGATGCCACTCATCCCCATCATGGTACGCGGTTTACCGCCCAAGGCTTCCGAGAGGCGTGTCATTTCGGCAAAACCGCGGGTAATCAATGCCGCTCGGGCACCGATACCCAAATCAGCCCCTTCAATCACACCGGAAGCAAGCGCTATAACGTTTTTTACGCTCCCACCTACCTGTGGCGAAATAATATCCGTACTCAGATAAGGACGAAAATACGGCGTGCCAATCATGGCGGCCAGACGTGCCGCTACACCCTCCTCAGCTGAGGCTATGGTTACCGATGTCAACTTGTTTTGCGCCACATCTACGGCAAAGCCAGGACCTGACAATACGGCAATCCTGGCATCAGGGATTTCTTCCTTTGTTACTTCCGACAGCATTTTCCCGGTTTTGACTTCAATACCTTTGGCGCAAAGGACTATTATTGTTTGTGAACGGACATAAGGTTTCATCTGTTCCAAAGTCGCACGTGTCCACTGTGCAGAAACCGTCAATAATACGACTTCTGCAAATTCAAATATGTCTGCGATATTGTCGGTCGCCCTGATGGTATCCGGCAGAGGCACATCAGGCATATACATTCTGTTGACGTGCTTTTGATTAATATTTTCCACCACTTCGGGCTCACGTGCCCAGCATAATACGTTATTACCGGCGCGAGCTGCAGTAACAGCTAATCCCGTCCCCCAAATTCCGGTTCCGATGACTCCTATCCTTTTCATCTCTTTTCTCCTTTATGCTATTTTATTTTGATGTAGATCCCAAACCACCATTGCGGCGAGCCGTTGCATTATCCGCAAAAGTGATGCCGTATGGCAGAAAAATGCCCTGGCATACTGATGCGCCGGCCTTCAGTTCTATAACCTTGCCGGCGGTGCCGTCATTGGTCATCTTGACAAATATATGCCCTTCGTTATCCGAATAATAATAGTCGCTGTCTATAATGCCGATGGTGTTATCCATTTGCAGGCGATACTTAAAACCAAGCCCGGACTTTGGCACGATGCCCAAAAACCAACCATCCTCTATCCTGACACGAACACCTGTTGGTAATAAAATAGTCTCCCCTGGCTTTAAACAGATATCTACCGGCGTAAAAAAATCATATCCAGCCGAACCGGAAGTAGCCCTTGCCGGCAATTTAAATGTCTCATATATTTCTTTTATCCTGGTATCGTCCGTTGTCGGAAAAACGCTTTGCCAATCTGCAGCAAAATGGTTAAAACTGACCTTTTCAAACTCGGCTATCCGGTGCATTTTGTTCCCTTTCCTTATTGCGACGAATTGATTATGGTTGTTTTTAGCAATAACTGCAAGAAAATTGCTTGCCTTTTCCTCATTTATTCTTTATAGTAAATGGTACTTGATTTATTATTGTTTCACTTAAATTCTTTTGGTATGAATAATTTTAGAAAAAAAACGTGTTTCAGGGCACTGTTGTTGCCCCAACGTTGGTTATGTATTTTAAGCCGTTTTATATTAGCGGGGGTGGGTGTAATTGTTTTGCTTCTGGCAGGATTGTATCTCTTTGCTGTCGTTTTGATTGTCTTTTCGTTTTTCATGTTCATGTTTGACATGATAACACCAGACCAAGTCTTCCTTATGCAGCTTGATGATAAAATGCTTTTGATAGAAATCTTCAAAAACGATTTCAAAAGGCGCAAGAAAAAGGATATACAGCGCAAAATTTCATTTATCCGCATTATTGAAGAGTCTGACGATGGTTCTACCACAGTGTTATGGCCAGGACAGGTGATTTTCGGTTTTGACGACAAGCTGTGCAGATATGGCATTTTGCTGATAAAACCGCGCCCGGCGGAATGGCTGGTTATATGCGAAGGCAAGGAAAACGGTTATCTTTTGGGACGCAAAATCGGCGATTATGTCTTTGCTACACATACGGCACCCGGCAACAATCCGTTAACCTTTATCCATGGAGTGGAATTCCAAACGCTGGAAACGGTTACTTTTGATGCCTATCCGCAACTCGTTTTTGACCAGTGTGCGGTGTCTTACCGGGAGGTTTTTCCGTCTGGAAGGCCTGAGTTGGATGCTCAAAATGCTGCTACTATGGGTGGCCGTTTTCTCCTCTACCAGGACAGCACCGGACAGAAGCTTTTGAAATGTGCCAAAGCGTGCAACGGTTTACCGGCTGTTTATCTGGTCATATCTGGCAAGATTGTACTGACTAAGAATGGCCAATCTAAGCATTATTACATTGGTACAAACGGTTACCTGAGATTTTAAACTCGCGTAAAAATTAGGTTTTCCGGTCTGATTTTTTAATGCCCCATTGCGGGGCATTTTTTGTTTTGGCTCTAAATCATAATTGAGCCTTTTATATATGGCTGTTTTTAGCAATGACTGCAAAAAAATTGCTTGCCTTTTCCTCATTTATTCTTTATAGTAAACGGTACTTGATTTATTATTGTTTCACTTAAATTCTTTTGGTATGAGTAGTTTTAGAAAAAACAAGACGCTGTTTTCTTTGTTGTCTTTTAAGGCATTGTTGTTGCCTCAACGCTGGTTATGTATTTTAAGCCGTTTTATATTAGCGGTGGTGGGTATAATTGTTTTGCTTCTGGCTGGATGGTATCCCGGTGCTGTCGTTTTGATTGTATTTTCGTTTTTCTTGTTCATGTTTGACATGATAACACCTGACCAAATCTTCCTTATACAGTCTGGTGATAAAATGCTTTTGATAGAAATCTTCAAAAACGATTTCAAAAGGCGCAAAAAAGATGACATGCAGCGCAGAATTTCTTTTATCCGCATTATTGAAGAGTCTGACGATGGTTCTATCACGGTGTTATGGCCGGGACAGATGATTTTCGGTTTTGACGACAGTCTGTACAGATCTGGCATTTTGCTGATAAAATCGCGCCCGAGGGAATGGCTGGTTATATGCGAAGACAAGGAAAACAGTTATCTTTTACAGCATTATGCTGATAAAACCGCGCCCGACGGAATGGCTGGCTATCCGTGAAGGCTTTGAAAACGGTTATCTTTTAGGACGTAAAATTGGCGATTATGTCTTTACTGAACGTACGGCAACAATCCGTTAACCTTTATCCAATGCTGAAAACGGTTACTTTTGATGCCTATCTGCAATTCGTTTTTGACCAGTATGTGACGTCTTGCCAGGAGGTTTTTTCCGTCTGGAAGGCCTGAGTTGGACGCTCAAAATGCGGTGGTATTTACAAAAAAACAGAACTTTGTTAAAAGTTCTGTTTTATCTTTCTGGTTTTACTGCCCCATTTTTATATGAGTAGCACAATACCAATGGGAATTATTGTACTATACATATTTATCTGCTTTATCTGCGTTTTGGAGCCGGTGCAGGATTCGGTTTCGGTGCGGGAGCAGGAGAGGCCACTGGTGCAGGTTTGCCACCATGCTTATCATGTCCATGGTTGAGAGCAGCACCGACGACAGCAGCCGTTGCACCAGCAATAATGGCACCGGATGCGTCTACAGCAGGCTGAGATTCCTTAACAACCACAGTCTGAACCGGAGCTGGTTTTTCCACTACGACAACCGTATCGGCAGAAGCGGTGCTTACCAAAGCCGTTACCATAACAAAACTCATCAATATTTTCTTAATCATATTATGATCCTTTCATAAAAGTTATTAGTAAAATCTACTTCCAAATTTTAACTTAAATGCTTCTCTTAAATCATTGTTTATAGAATGATTATCTCGGCGTTGTGGTCACATACTACACCATCATTATAATAATTGTCAATTTTTATTTTTCATTATTAGAAGTGTTTATTTTATCCATTACATTACAACCACCACCAAATGATGAATTATTTGGGAAGTAAATTACGAATTGTAGAGTATATAGTGAGAGATTATTTCAATAAAAATATTTAGCAATGCCTTTGTTTTAATCTCAAGGGACAGCAAATATTTTCCGGACATGATTTTATGCACAGTATAAGAACATATTAAGAACAAAATTCTTGACTACCGCTTTTCATCCAGTTAAACTATCTTTTGAATTAATGAGGTGATAATGAAACATTATATTGCATTGGCAGACTGCGACTGTTTTTTCGTTTCAGCGGAACGGTCATTTAATCCGAAGCTGGAAAACCGCCCGGTGGCAGTGTTGTCCAACAATGATGGTTGCGTTATTTCACGTTCAAAAGAGGCTAAAATGCTCGGACTTAAGATGGGAGAGCCCTATTTTATGGCCAGGCAGCGACTACCGGAAATTTTATATGTCCGTGCCAACCACGACCTCTACCATACCATATCGCAAAAAGTGATGAACCTGTTTAAATCTTTTACACCGGATGTAGAAGTGTGTTCGGTGGACGAGGCATTTCTGGATTTGACCGGCACCAAATTGCTTTATAAACAAAATTATATTAAAACCGCACAGATGATACGCCGCATTGTATGGGAAAGGTTACATATTCCTGTTTCCATCGGGCTTTCTACCACCAAAACACTTGCCAAACTCGCCAGCGACAAGGCTAAAAATACATCCGGGGTGTTTGCTATTGGCTCAGCGGAAAGGCGTAAAATCCTGGCGCAAACACTTATCAGTGACGTATCTGGCGTGGGTAAAAAGCTGTTGCTTAAAATGCGCGAGGAATGTATTTTTACCGCATTAGATTTTGTAATGCGGCCAGATTATTGGGTCAAATCACAATTCGGCACGCACGGAACGGATTTGAAAAACGAACTTTCCGGTATTTCCCTGTTTAAGGTTACGTCGGAAGAAAAGGCGCCACTTTCTATCCAGCATACTTCAGCGCTTAAAGAATTCAGCCGCGATATTGAGGTGCTTAAGGCCGATTTGCGACAACACATCCACGCCGTCTGTCGCAAAGCACGGTGCAAAGGTGCCAAGGCAACGGTCATTGAGGTTATGCTGCGCACCAAAGATTTTAAGGTGATAACGCTTAAGGAAAAGCTCCCCTGCCCCAGTAGCGAAGAAATGGAAATCACGTCGGTGGCATTGCGGCTGATGACGGCTCTGTTTACGCCGGCGATTATCTGGCGCAGCACCGGTATTACGCTCATGGGGCTGGTTTATCATTCCAGCGAACAGCAGGATTTGTTCCAAACGGTGCCAAAGAGCGACGACCGGCTCGGCAGAGTTTTGGACGAACTGGAAGCAAAATTCGGCAAAGATATTGTCCATCTGGGATAAGAACACGGGGGTGTCCGTTTGAGAGAAGATTCCGATGGAGAGCCATAAATCCGTTGACTTGAAAGGGAAAATATGGTATATTGAAAGTGTTATAAATATTAGTATGGTTAATTATTTAAAAATTATGTTAAATATAAGCAAAGAAAGCTGTTAAGGCGAAGAAATTTAGAATTTCAAGGATTGGCAAGGGTTCGGAAACGGGTTTTTGACTGTTTTTGCAAATTCACCTATTTAGTTCTGGTTTAGAAGGTACGTCGCTTGTGTGCTGATGCTCCTATGCGGAGAGATGACCCGGCTGGATAAGTTAAAATAAATTTTGCAACCATAATACGCGCTTTGTTTCTTAAAAATTTGTAAAACTATGGCACAAACTAGAGATTTTACAAGTATGATCTTAGCCCTTAGGGGTAAAGTTACGATGCCGTTGCTTATTGCAACAGTATTGTGCATGCTGGCGGCTATTTTCTTTGGCTGGGGCTTTTGGATAGTTGCGTTGTTTTTGTTGTCTTTTGTAATCTTTATTAACGGTATGTATGTCATCATGCCGGGACATGCAGGTTACAAAATCGTACTTGGTAACATGACAAACAAAAGTTTCCAGGCAGGGTTCGGCTGGATGATTCCTTTCATATCATCTATGACAGAAGTGGATATCACCAGACAAACCCACAAGCATACCAACCTCATGAAGAACAAAGAACGGCGCGATATTACGCTGGAATATGTTCTGACGTGGAATCTGAAGGCTGACAATGTGCATACTCTGCACGCGACCATCGGGGAAAATGATTATATCGGCAAGGCGCTATGTCCGCAGTTGGATGCGTCTTTCAATGAAGTCGTAGCAAATAAAACCTATGAAGACATAAACGGCAAACTGGCCGAGCTGTCCAAGGAAATTACTGCGACCTTTGAACCTCGGTATAATCATAACCTGTTTGAAAATGTCCAGTTAAACATCACGGAAGTGAAGTTTGACAAGGACTATGAAGACGGAGTATCTCGCCTGGCTAAAGCTGAAATGGAGACGAAAATCTCTGAAGAGCAAAAAAAGCGCAAAGAGATTGACGCCGAAGCCGAAGCTAAGGTTAAGGAAATTCAGGCCGCAGCTGACGCCGCTTACATCAAAATGGTAAAGGAGGCTGAAGCTGAGGGTATGAAAATGACAGGAACAGCCCTGAAGCAAAATCCGGAGCTTATCAAAAACAAGCTTGCGGAAAACTACCCCAAAGTTGTTGGTGGGGCTACACCGATGATCAGCCTTGATTCTCTTGACGGCCTTGTCGGGAAGTAATTAACGCTGGTTGACATTATGAAGGTTTTCTGTGCTATACACAGAAAACCTTTTTTATGCCTGGTAATGCTTTAACTGACAGCAAATCCCGCCCTTGTGGGCGGGATTATTTTCTCCTCTTTTCTGTTGCGGACAATTATCCGCACTAAACTTACTTGCCCGAGGCTTTGCGCAGAACGTCTATTGCACGTTGTAGCTGAATTTCTTCCACCGCATACAGAGGCATACCGTTCAGTACCAGGGTTGGTACGCTCTTCATCCTGATTTTGTCGGCAGTTTCCTTAATACTTTTTAAGATGTTTCTGGTTTCATCAGAAGCATAGTCCTTTTTGAACTTATCCATATCCAGCTTCAAATTGCGTACCAGCTTGTCAATAACCGGCTCGTTTATAACATGTTCCGCCATCAAGCCGGAATACATTTCCAAAAACTTGCCCTGATTATGCGCGGCAACTACAGCTTTGGCGGCCAATTCAGAATTTGGTGACAGGAAAGATACCGGCTTGAACACAACTTTGACGTCCGGATTTTTTTTGATGATGTTGGCTATGCGCGGTGCCATCTGGCGACAGTATTCGCAAGAAAAGTCAAAGAACTCCACCAGCGTGTATTTGCCTTTCGGATTGCCGGCAAACAATTCGGCACGGTTGATTTCTTTGGCGTATTTTTTATAATTTTCCGCCTCGTCAAGCAGCTTTTTCTGTTCTTCCTGTTGCCGGTAAATCTGCAATGCACCGACGATAATCGGCGGATTGTCCATCAGGATTTCCGCAACTTTTTTCTCCAATTCGTTCAACTCTTTTTCATTTCGCATCTGCTGTTCTTTGGCATCTTTGTTATATTTTACCAAGGCATCATGGGCGATTTTAGGATCTTTCTTTAACACATTGACAACAGCACGCACCAGTGCCTCTTCCGAAATGTTGTCAAACTTTTCCGTAGCGGTCGCCACGTTGGCGCTAAATGCCAGTATTACGGCCAGAGACGTTGCCGACAATAAATTCTTTTTTTTCATAATGGTACCTCTCTTAAAAAGTTTGCCGTTATTGGCAGGTTTCCTGATTAAATTCGCATGAGCTCAGCTCGGTGCCACGTTTATCAACATATCGTATCCGCATATTGACGCCCTCATCAATGAACATCGGCTTGATTTTGGGACACATTTCAAGACGTGCCTTGGAACAAGCCTCGTTTTTAATGCGGTTTTGCAAGGTTGTTTTTTCCGTAGCAGAGAAATCGGCTACATCAATTCCAGCTTTGTAGACATAGGAAATGACGTTATCCTTATATTCAACATCCGTCCAGGTGGTAATGTCGTCAACAGGCTTGGGCAACGTCCTCTTAATCGTATCCAGCATAAACGTTATCTGCTTTTCACGGGTGGCTTTTTCTTCCGGAGTGCGGGCAGATGGTGTTGCCATTGCGGCTGTTGCAGCTTCTGCCTCTTTCGCTGCCTGCTCACGGGCTGCCTTTTCTTCCGGTGTCATATTAATTTTCGCCATCATCTTTTGAAAATTCTCTTCTTCAGAAACGGATAAGTCTAAGTTCAGAAAAGCTTCATCCAGCACTGTTTCTTCTGCCGTAGCCGGTTTATCATCCATAGTAAGCACATCTGTTTCTGATGTCGAAAGCAAGACATCTGCATTCAGACTTAAATCCTCTGGATCATCCATATCATTGATAGTATCCGGTTGCGGTGCAGTTCCGGCTGACGGTTCTGACTTATCAGTGTTTCCATCCGTATCCGCGACAAAACCTTCCAAAGACAGGTCTTCAATGGGTGGCAAATCATCGTCATCTTCCAATTCAAAATTTGCCATTTCCAGCAATGTATTGTTAACATCGCTCAAAGATTTTAATTCATCGGTCTCACCTTTTCCCTCTTTATCCTTTTCAGCGACCAATGTTTCCGGAGTTGCCGGTTTGTCTTTATCAACTGATGTTGCCTTTGGCTGTGACGACGGTGTATCAAAATCCGTCGCATCAATTATCGTGGTGCGAAAATTTTCAAACTGGTGATTAAGATATTCTTCCAGCGACAATTTGCCGTCTTTATTATCATCCATTTTATGGAAATCGGCTACAAATATGGCTTTGACTTCACGCAGTTGCTGCGCCGCCGTTATGGCTTCCGCCCGACCGGTTGTTGCAGCAATCAGCGATACTGACAGTAGATACAGATATTTTCTCATGCGCATAAACCTTACAAAATTGTTCTTTATATGTAGATGTGAAGTTCGCACAAATTGTCTTAAAGTTTCTTTAACAGGCTGAAATTATTTGCACCGTCAAGTAATTTGACTGCAGGTGTCAGTTTCTGATAGGCGGAAATATACGACTGCAAACTGGAAGCACGCTCGCGTATCAGTTGCTCAGGTACATAACGTTTGGTCTTTATGGCTCGCTCTTTGGCGTGCGTTATGGCCAGTTCGGTATCGCACATAATAAAATTTACGGCCGTGCGATAGCCTTTTTTACGGATATTTTTAAACAATTCCAAATGTGCCGGATTGGTACCACTATGCTCAAACATGATGTTTAATTTCAAATTCACGGCACGACGCAAAAGTTCATAGCCGATTATCCGAGCTGGCATTTCATATTTATGATAAGCGGCCACACTGCCATATATCGCTAAATCATGCTGATAGCCCGACAATGCTACCATTATCTTGTCAAAGCTTAAAAACAGGAAATTCGGCGGCAGGTGTGCAGCACAAAATGTACTTTTTCCGGCGCCAGGTATGCCAGATATCTGCCATAATTCCGGATGTACAGAGGACACCAACCCCGCCAAGCTCTTTTTTATCAAAAATTCACTTTCTTGCGTTTTAACCGCTTTATAATCGTTGTTTATTAAAAGGCCGAGTGACGGCATCAAGCTTTTTAACATCCGTTTTCCTTTTTTTATACTGCAAGTTGTTCACCGGCGGCAAGCTCTTCCAGAAGTTCGTATGTTTCGCTGGCTATCATCAACTCTTCATTAGCCGGTATGACCAACACTTTAACCCTGCTTGACGGCGTGCTTATTTCTGCCGGTGCGGGACGCTGTTCGTTTTTCTCCCTGTCCAACTCTACACCGAGATAAGACAGACGGGTACAGAGTTTTTCCCTTATCAGTGGCGCATTTTCACCAATACCAGCGGTAAAGACCAGGGCATCTACCCCGCCCAGAACCGCAACATAGGCACCTATGGTTTTGAGTAGATTGTACACATACGCTTCTATTGCAAAAGCGCAATCTTTATCCCCCTTTTCAGCGTTCGCTATAATGTCGCGCATATCGGAATGACCACCGGACAGGCCGTAAAGGCCACTTTCCTTATTCAAAATCTGGTTAACTTCATCAGCGGTTTTATTCTGTGTTTTCATAATATGCAGTGGAATATAAGGATCTATATCACCCGCCCGGGTTGCCATCATAATACCGGCGGCCGGCGTATAGCCCATGGTCGTATCCATGCTTTTACCATTCTTAATCGCGGCCACGGAAGCACCGCCACCCAAATGGCAACATATAATCCGCCCTTTATGTCCTAACAGCTTTGCCGCCTGGTGGGCAGCGTAGTTGTGCGACGTGCCGTGAAAGCCATATCTGCGAATACGCTCTTTGGCATAATATTTACGCGGAATGGCATATATAAATGCAGCTTTATCCATACTTTGATGAAAAGCGCTGTCAAATGTTGCCACCTGCGGAATGCCTGGCAACAGCCTGGAGGCGGCTTCTACACCATGGACAAATGCTGGTCCGTGCAGTGGAAGCAACGGTAATGTATCATATATTTTTGCCATGATGTTCTCATCAATTATGACAGAGCGGTTAAAATATTCGCCACCATGCCCCATACGGTGGCCGACCGCTGACAATTCTGATACATTTTTCAAAAAACCGTGCGACAGATAATCCAATATCACTTTTATTGCCGCTTTATGGTTTTCTATCGGATATTCGCATGAAAATTCATTTCCGCCATTGGGTTTGACAATCAACCTGGCTCCGGCCAGTCCGATGCGCTCCACCACGCCTCCAGTTAAAACTTCATGGCGGTTTTTATCCATCTTAAACAACTGAAATTTCACAGTAGTTGAACCAGAATTCAGTACTAAAATTTTTTCCATATATCTCCTTTCGGATATTTTCACTGCCGGTGTTTATAACACAATATTATTTTTTTGACAATAAAAAGTTTATTTCTCCTGGCAAATATCTTTTCTTCCCTTGCCAAAAGTAAAAAAACAAACTATCCTGCCGTATCCGAGATACCGTTCCGGCCTGGAACGGTAAAAAATCTGACTAATACTTCAATATGTCGTCGCAACGTTTTGTAACGACTTAAAATTATGAGGGAAACAATGAAAAAAGCTGGCAGGATACAGGCTGTTATTGAGATATTGGAAGACGTTTTTCAGGATAAAAAGCCTGCTGACACCATTTTGGATAAATACTTTAAAGAGCGTCGCTATATCGGTGCCAAAGACCGACGGTTTATTGCCGATGCGGTTTGGAAGATTATCCGCAACCGACTGAAATATACGGAAGCTCTCGGTGGGAAGTTTTCAGCCCGTTTGGCGGTGGCCTTTCTTTTTGCCTCAGAAGATCTGGACTTGTTGTTTGACGGCGAGGAATATGCACCGCAACCGCTTGACAAAGATGAAAAAGAGCACTTGGAACAGGCACTGAAATTTACGGATTACTCAGAAGAGGCATGTGATGAGTGTCCCGAATGGCTACGTTGCAAAATCAATAACCAGCGGCTGACGTCGGCACTTAATGCAACGGCACCTGTTGACGTACGCGCCAATCTCACCGACCGTGATCGCGCGCGCGAACGCCTGCGTAAAGAAGGTCTTTTCTTTTCGCCGACTCCATTTTCTCCCATCGGGTTACGCTCGGAGGATCGTGTTAACCTCAATAACTGTATGACTTACCAAGATGGTGAAATTGAAGTGATGGATGAAGCTTCGCAGCTTATCTCTCTGCTATGCCGCGTGAAACCGCACCATAAGACAGTTGATTATTGTGCCGGTGCGGGCGGAAAAGCACTTGCTATTGCCTCGCTTTTACATAACGAAGGAACGATTTGGGCACACGATATTAATAAAGAACGCCTTGCCCGTATCAAAAAACGGGCGGAAAGGTTGGATATTACCGCTGTTAAAACTATTGATATGGTGACTGATAAGGATTATACCCGCTTTATTATTGATGCCCCCTGCTCCGGCAGCGGTACCTGGCGCCGGTCGCCGGATGCTAAATTCCGCCTGACTCCGGAACGTTTGTCAGAGATTTGCCGGATACAGGCTGAATTGTTGGAATTAGGCGCACAACATACTGCGGAAAATGGATGGCTTATCTATATCACCTGTTCGGTTTTACCAGAAGAAAACGATGCACAGATTACAGCTTTTTTGGCTGCGCATCCGGATTTTTTCCCGATTGACCATAAGGAACTGTGGCAAGATACGCTGCAACTGCAACTTTTTCCTTTTGACAGCAAACAATGGCTTAAATTTTCGCCGCTTAACACTAAAACCGACGGTTTTTTTCTTTGCATTATGCAAAAACGTGCCGACAGATTGAAAGACTGTGATTAAGTTGCTTTTGTGGCTTGATTTTCGGCTTAATCTTTTTTACCCTGTTTTAAATTGATTCGATCTTTAGATTATTTGTTCTGGTATGATGAACATTTATTGGCATACAATATTGACAATACGAGGTATCTTTGATGATTTTATACCTGATGAGACACGGGCAAACTGATTGGAACCTGGCACAACGTGTGCAAGGCTTGAATGATATCCCCCTTAACGAAAAAGGAATCGAACAGGTACGCGTGGCCGGTGAGAAATTAGTTGGTGAACAGATCGAAACGATTTATGCCAGTGATTTGAAACGTGCAAGAAAAAGCGCCGATGCAGTCAGTAATATACTGGATTTGCCCGTGCATTACACAAAACGACTGCGGGAAATGGATTTCGGCAAAGCGGAAGGTATGAAAAAGACTGACGTACAGACTGTTTTTCCCCATATTTATCAGACTTTTAACGATATTCATAATCCGGATCGTTATGAAACAGGTTATCCCGAAGGAGAAACCATCGGTGCTGTGCAGCAACGATTGATGAAACTTATTAACAAGTTGTTGAAAGAAAGACGGCAGCGCGTGTTGTTGGTTACGCACGGCATGCTTATCAAAATTTTTGCGCAAATCTGTCTGAAAAAGGCAATCAGTCTGGATAACGGTTCGGTACTGCGTGTTATGTTTGATGAAAAAAGCAAAAAATTCAAATCGGCCAAGGTATTATTTTAACTGTATGTCCTGCAAAAAGGAAGATACAGGCCATGAAAGATTTTTGCATTGGCAGATAAAAAGGAAAATCAGCCTGACTAGTGCAGAGATTTTTTTTATATCTTTATAATTCTACATTATTTTTACTTTTTTGTGCTAAATTTTTTTCGGAGCATTTGTGGCAGAGGCTCTTTATTTTCCAGATGAAACAAAAAACTCAGGTAAATTTCGAAAAAACTGTGATTTAAAGCGTTGTCTGTCTTGCCTTTCATACAAATATCAGTTATTTATATATTTGTTTTTTAATTTTCTGAGAGGGAAAGATGGTTCGCCAAAAAACTTCATCTACGGAAACGGCTATAAGCAAAGACAAGACAAAAAATCAAAAAGCAGCGAAAAAGCCAACCTCGACAGCTAAAGCAAAAAAATTTATGGAAATGAAAGAAAATCCTGACAGCAGTGAATCTGTGTGCTGCGGGAACGCCTGTGGTAAGGGCGGTGCGTTTTGCTCCTGGATACGAGCATATAAGAACATCTTTAACTTCAAGGGGCGG
>CAYQDC010000025.1:15077-23499 GCA_964416205.1 uncultured Acetobacter sp.
GTTGCAACCGGTTTTTATGAAGAAGAAAACGGCACCAATGAATATGGTGCCATGCCGGCCTACTGCAACAAGGCTTATACGCAACGGGGGTTTAAATATTTCGTTTTATACATGTTTTTGTTTCTAACTGTATACGTAGTTTGGTTTATCAACAGGCTGCTTTGGTTTATAAGCCTCGGGGTTTTAGATATTTAGTTTTATACAGTTTTTGTTGCTAGCTGGATACGGCGTTTGTTCCTATATTTTCGTCATGATGGTGCTTTTGAGGTTTTACGCAATCGGTATCTCCGGTAAACTGAGGAGCTGACCTAAATCCTGTCGTCCTTGAAATTCTACATTATTTTTACCTTTTTGTGCTAAATTTTTCCGGATCATTTGTGGCAGAGGCTCTTTATTTTCCAGATGAAACAAAAAACTCAGGTAAATTTCGAAAAAACTGTGATTTAAAGCGTTGTCTGTCTTGCCTTTCATACAAATATCAGTTATTTATATATTTGTTTTTTAATTTTCTGAGAGGGAAAGATGGTTCGCCAAAAAACTTCATCCACGGAAACGGCTATAAGCGAGGACAAGACAACAAGTCAAAAGACAGCGAAAAAGCCAACCTCGACGGCTAAAACCGCCACGGTCAAAAGTAAACCGGCAATAAAAGCCAAAACCACAACCAAAACGACAGTCTCTAAAACAAAGGCTGCTATGGTCAAAGCAAAACCTACAGCTGCTGCGGATGCCAATACCGTTAAAGAAAGCGCCCAACTGCCGATGACGGAGAACTACGACGTTATTAAGCAAGTGGCTGATATCAAGGCAAAAAACGAAAAGAAGAAAACCCGCAAGGTAGCTGGAAGTACTGCCAAAACGACAGTGTTGTCCAGCCCGACAGACGATGAGGTATATGAAAAAGGCAAAAAAGCAACCAGTAACAACAAGCATACCGAGGTTTTGGAAAACGCTAAAATTGCCGAAGCAAAAAAATTTATGGAAATGAAAGAAAATCCTGACAGCAGTGAATCTGTGTGCTGCGGGAACGCCTGTGGTAAGGGCGGTGCGTTTTGCTCCTGGATACGAGCATATAAGAACATCTTTAACTTCAAGGGGCGGACATCCCGTTTTGAATTTTGGAGTTTTATGCTTATTAACCTGTTTGTCACTTCACTGTTTATCTATGGTGTGAGGGAATTGCTGGAACCGGATTTTCCAAAAGTGGCGAAGATCGTGTTTTGGATTTTTTATATTCCGGAAGTCGTTATTCATCTGTCAATTTGTACACGCAGGTTGCATGACGGTGGCTATACAGCATGGAAAGGTTTTTTCCGCCCGTTGATTATTTCTGGCTTGCCGTTTTTAATGCTTCTCTTTGTTCTCTTCAGTGGCATCGCTAACCAACATCTGCGGGATTGGTTGGAATGGCTGATTGGTTTTGCGTTGCTTTTCGGCCTGATATATCTTTACTACTGCATTAAAATTTTCGTTGTAGCCGGTTTTTATGAAGAAGAAAACGGCACCAATGAATATGGCGCCATGCCTGCCTACTGTAACAAGGCTTATAAGCAACGGGGGCTTAGATATTCCATTTTATACATGTTGTTGGTGATAGTTTCAAACGTCGTTTTGGCCATCATTTCTATCGGTAATATGATTGGATTTTACCTGTAGTTATAGATTTTATTGTGGCACCATAAGATGGTTGATTGTTGTGCCGGTGCGGGCGGAATATGTATTTCTGACGGAAATCCTGCACCAAAAAGGAGGAAGCCTTTATGGCTTCCTTTTGTTTTATAACATACCTTATTCTGTAAACATCTCAATGGCTCCGATAAAATATCCGTAAGCGGGTGGTATAAAAGTTTTACCCCGAAGAAACAGTGGTTGTTTTTATAGCAGTTGCGATTTTTTTGATGGTCTTGGTTGTTCTTGGCGCATATTTGCACTATTCTAATACTGCATTTACGGTTTTCCTGCCAGCGCACGCAGGACAATATCTACCATGACCTCCGATTTTTTCGGGACATTTTGCCAGAAAGAATTATATTCTTCTTCCTGATTTTTTTTGCCGACGACATCGCTGATTATCCGCAGCGACAAAAATGGACGCTGTTCATTTAAGAAACAGACCTGGGCAATGGCGGCGCTTTCCATATCCACGGCCAGTGCAGTGGGAAATTCTTTTTTTATCTCCCGCAGGCGACTGGCATCCGTTAAAAACTGGTCGCCGGTTACTACCAGGCCGGTTTTCATATATTCCGCAGGCATGGACGATATAATTTTTTCCACCATATTGACGCGCGGAGCAAAATAAAGTGGCATATCCTGCACCTGCCCGTGAGCATTCGGCTCGCCACACCAGACATCATGATAACAAACATTATCCGCTAAAACAATGTCACCCTGATGCAATGAGGCATCTATCCCGCCGGCGAGCCCTGTTGACATGATAATTTCCGCCCCTGCGTCACAGGCCTTTTGCGCCGCAACTGCAGCGTTGACTTTGCCGATGCCTGACTTTATCAACAAGATTTCTTTATTGTAAATTTTGGCACACGGAAAATCGCCTTTTTCATTAAACGCATATAATCTGCGAACCGCTGCAAATTCGCTGTCCATTGCCGTAATGATTGCCAATGCTACCATTTTTATCTCTTTTATCTGCCCCGGTTGTGTCTAATTATATTTGCGGACGATACCGTATAATATGCCCTGGATTTTCAGGCGATCTGCCGTTAGTTTTATCGGTTCATAAGCCTTGTTACACGGTAGCAGCCAAACTTCATTGCCAGATTTGTGTTCCAACACTTTTAAGGTGGCTTCTTCATTGTCCACAAGCGCTACGACTATCTGCCCGTTATCTGCACGGTCGGCGCGACGGATGATGGCCGTATCGCCGTCAAAAATCCCCGCCTCTATCATAGACTCGCCCTCTATGGTCAGTGCATACAATTCCGAATGGGTTGAAAAACTTTTGGGAATATAGATATATTCGGACGGATTGGCTATCGCCTCTATCGGCGTGCCTGCGGCAATTTTGCCATATAGAGGAATCTGCAATGAAAATTCGCTCTCGCCGTTGTCATTAGCAAACAAAGCTTCCTTTTCAGCCTCCGATACGGCCGGCCTGAACTGTGGCATTTTTAACACTTCTAATGCACGGGCACGGTGTGGCAATTTGCGGATAAAACCGCGTTCTTCAAGAGCATTTATCGATGCATGAATACCTGATTTTGACTTCAGTCCGACAGCCTCTTTCATCTCTTCAAATGATGGAGAATGCCCTGTTTCTTTAATAAATCTGTCAATAAAAACTAATAGTTTGTGTTGTTTCGGTGTTAACATATTCCCTCCGTCTTCCTGTTATTTCGTTCTACTTTAGTTCTTGTTTTTTGGATTGTCAAGCGCTTTTTTATCTGGTAAAGATGTGCTGTTATTTTAACAGGGAAATATTTTCCGGCAGGTATGTTTTAATATTGTTTTAACCATTTGCCAACTATGTAGAGAAGATAGAACGGAGGTTTTTTATGCATACCTATAAGTATAAGGCTTTTCAGGCCGGTCAAAAAGTTACCAAGCTTATTGTTTTTCTACATGGTTATAACGGCTGTATTGAAGATGTTGAGCCCTTTGCGGAAATGTTGTCCACCTATTTGACGGATGCTTTGGTGGTTGTGCCTGAAGCAGATATGCAAAGTGAACGTAATCCGCAAAAAAAACAATGGTATGCCCTGGTGGATATTGACCCGGATCGCAGGCGACGCAATCCGGAAACATCAACTGCCGAAATCATAGAAATTTATAATAAAACCGGAAGTCGCATCAGCGAAGTTTCTCATAAAATGAACACTTTTATCAGCCGGCTGCAAAAAGAAATCAGAGTTAAAAACAGAGATACTTATATTATGGGATTTTCACAGGGGGCGATGCTTGCTATTTATACCGGACTGACACGAAAATATGAACTCGGTGGTATTTTTCCGTTTGCCGGCATTGTCTGTGGCAAAGACATGCTTGAAAAAGAGTTGGTATCACGGCCGGAAATTTATCTGTTTCACGGAACCAGCGATCGTTCGGTACAATATAAAACGCTTGATTTTACCAAAGAGTGGCTCGATAAGCACAATATTGACTGGGAAGCTATTGAATATGACGGCATTGAGCACAAACTTATTGAAGACGAGATGAAAGATGCTGCGGATATTATCCAGCGAAGAAAGCAGTAATCTTTTCTGAAGTCAGAAGCAGCTGACAAAAATTGAAATTGATGAGTGTTAGTCGGTGTCTCCGGGCATGGAGTTTGTGAGCAAAGCTGTTTAGAGCAATGTCGGCAAATATAGTGTGCGTGTTTTTTTAGGCTCAATTATGCAGTAGTATTTTATTCGTTGCAGGAATAAACTACCTTTAGTTTTCGTTATTTTGTAACCAATTCAGGATTTCCGCAAAACGGGTGGCGGTAGCAGCAGAACTCAGCTTTTTGGCGGTTATGCTGCGGGCGGCGATGGTTTTGGTAGCGATAATCTCCGGATGTGCCAAATAGTAATCAACTAATAACGGGATGTCTTCTTCATTTTGCACCATGATGACATTGTCCCCATAGATTTCCCGGACAGCCGCGTTTTCAGAAGTGATAACCAATGCACCAGAGGCTGCGGCTTCGGCTACGCCGGATGGTATTTTTTTTGTATCAGAAGTACCGGCGGGACTATAAACGACAGCTACTGCCGTTTGTGCCAGTACATGTCCTTTTTCTTTATCTCCTACGGCAGCTATGGTTTTGTCATCCTGCGGCCAGAATTTGCCTAAAAAACGGATGTCTGGACGGGAACGCATTGCATCGGCCAGTGGCGTGTTTTTATTGTTGTCACCATACCAGACCAACGAATATTTTTTGGCTATCTCATCGGGAAATGCAAATTCAGCCGTGTTGACGCCTAAAGTAAACCAGGCACTTTTTATATTGGAACGCGTGTAATGCTCGTATAAATCACGATATGGAGTCAGTACAATTGGAATGTTGTGCAGACCTCGCCAGTCAAACGGATAATAAGCTTCATTATAGATAAAATTGTAAACAGCTTTACCGGTGTTCAAACCAGAAACGGCTTCCGGTGGCTTAAACCAGATGGCAGCCAGTGCTGGATGAGCTTTTTTGCCGGGGTTGATTTGCACCCGGTATCCTTTTTTTCTCAATTCACGAATAAAACCTTCTTCCCGCGACCCTAAAACGGGCGAATCGATATAAATACTTATGACAGCTTTTGTGGTAGCCCAAAACGGCAGGGTGCAAAGCACCACTGCCGCCATAATTGCCACCAGCCCCCACCCTGTTTTATGAGCCGTGGATAATTTCATTTCAGAGTTTCTTTTCGTTAATCAGGAACTCTATCAGGCCGTTCATTCGTTGAACGAATATATCCGCGTTATATTCCGATACGGCAATTTTGTATGCCTTTTCGGCTTTTTCGGCGCGAGCTTTATCATCGTTGATATACTGCCCATACAGGGCTTTCAGCTCGTCGACATTTTTAAACATCGGGATTGCATCGCCGAACACAGCTTCAATCTCTTTGTTATACGGTGCAATCATAAAGCCTTTGCTGGCCGCAATATCGTATACGCGTGAGGGAATAATGCCGAACTGGGATTCCTGTTCACTGATATTGACCAAATTGATTTTAGCCGATGAGAAATATGCGCCCAAATCATTATCGTGAATATATTCACCCTTGATGAAGTTGTCATCTATGTTACCTTTCCAGAAACGCCCATAAATTTCTACTGGGAGCTTAGCTTCAACCGCAGCGGCAATGGTCGGGCTCGGACGCTCATTATCGCCGACATACAGCAGATTACGTTCAAGCCTCGGATCTGGTGCCGGATAAAATACGGCAGGATCTGTCGGTTCGGGAACATACGCAGTTGCATACCCTGCACCTAACAAATAATTATAAAAATCACGAGACGATGTGGCTACGCCGTCAAAAACTTTTAGCTCTTCCTCAAATAAAGAATCATAGCTGCGAATGTATACGATGTTAACGGCTTTTTTATTGGCTTTGACCTCATTAAAAGGCCCGTAGCCACGGATATACAAGTTTACGCCGGCATTGTCTGCGGTATCCGGATATAAATTATCTTCAGTTGCCACAACAATATTATATCCAACACGGGCAAAGGCTTTTTCCATCGCCGCATTGACATCTGCCCGTTCCATGGTGCGATATTGACGGAATTCGCCTATACGCAACGCCAACTTATTTAAATCCGCTTTCGGGGAATTCCCTTTTAAAGCTACCAGCCCGACAATCAGCGCCAACAGCACGACCGTCAAAACCGAAAGAATAATCTTCATCGTCTTGTCACTCATTTTTATCTCCTTATCATTTCCGTTTGCCCCGGCACACCGGCAGCGGCTTTAATAAAAACAAAAGACGCGCCTTTATTCAAAGACGGGCAACCTTTTCTTTATGCTGTGGCATTCCCAACTTCAAATCAGGGCTTTTGTGTGATTTTATATTGGATTTTATGTTACTCTCAAGACAAAACTTTTTTATTTACACAGATTTTAATATTTGATATTCGCCGTTTCGCTCCCTAAGTATATAGAGGTTTGATAAAATTTATTAAGGACTAACATAAATGAAATATATTTGCACAGTCTGCGGACAAATTATTGAAAGCGACACTATGCCGGAAGTCTGTCCGGTTTGTGGTGCCAAAACGTTTAAGGTTATGGATGAAAAAAACAAGGTCTATGCTGATGAACACAGAATTGGCGTTGCTAAAGGGCTTGACGAACGCATTGTTGCCGGGCTTCGCGAACACTTTACCGGTGAATGTAGCGAAGTTGGCATGTATCTGGCGATGAGTCGTCAGGCTGACCGTGAGGGTTATCCTGAAATTGCCGACGCCTTTAAACGCTATGCCTTTGAAGAAGCCGACCATGCCGCGCGCATTGCCGAAATGTTGGGCGAAGTTGTTACCGACTCTACAGAGAAAAACGTTGAAATGCGTGCTGCCGCCGAATTCGGTGCCTGCGATGGCAAAAAGCAGATTGCCACGCTTGCTAAAGAACTTGGTTATGACGCCGTGCACGATAGCATTCATGAAATGGCCAAAGACGAAGCCCGTCATGGCAGAGGCTTTGACGGCCTGTTGAAGCGCTATTTCAACAAATAAGACAAGGCCTAGCGTTTATGCTTAGAATGTTGCCTGCCGGACAATCCGGCAGGATTTTATTTTCAGGAGATGTTTTATGGAGAAGGGAATTATTTTGTAAATTTTCATAAACAGGATAAACTCCAAAAGATAATGCTTTGATATATCGTGTTTGCGGATTATCATGTATAGCAGATGGTAATAACTGAAAGCTACATTTAGCTCTCATTTATCTTTTCTTCATATGTCAACAGAATTTTCTTGCGCTCAGCATAATCCCATTCTAAAATTTTCTTTTTCATTTCCGCAGGATAAGACAACTTTGCCGACGGTTTTATTTTATTTCTTTTATAACGATATATGCCTAGCCAGTTGTTGCGTCCCAACGGGATATGTAGATTAAGTTTACACTCAAAATCGATCCATGAAGCCAGAAAATGATGAACGCAAAAACTATCTGGCGTGTCTACGCAAAAATACCAGTCTGGATAAATTCGGGATTTATCATTTATTTCAATAATTTTATCATGGCTATAAACATTGCTTATGCCATATTTTTGCAGCACCGGCACCAAGCGAACCGTATTCGGCGTCAAATCTGGAATTCTGTTTTTGGGAATAAAATCAATATTGTCATACACGGACAACATATTTTTTATAATTGGGTTTTGTGCAACGGCACCTATTGTACCCGTTCCGATACTTTCAAAATTCCCGTTTTTTTCAGAGCCGATAAAAAAATCGTTATCCAGCAGTGGCGTAAAACTTTTACGAACTTCAACATCCGTGTCCAAGTAAATACCGCCCCGAGTATATAGCGCAAAAAGGCGGAATACATCTGATACGAAGGCCCACTTTCCACTCTCATAGGCCTGTCGGACATAGCGGTTATCAGAAAGACAGGGGAGATCTTTTTCTGACCATTCACATATTTCATAATCGGACAGAACATTTTTCCAGCTTTCCATGCAATAATGTATTTTTTCGTTTTTAGGAGCGCCACCGAACCAGCAGTAGTGAATAATTTTAGGTATCATTTCCCTACCCCTTGCAACTTAAATGACGATTTGTAAACCGGAATAAGAACTGAAACTTGTAGCTTTTGTTCGGTATTTTTCATCTTTTTTCCTGCTGAAAATAAACATAATTATTTTTTCAGAGGCGTTAGATGATATAAAAGGAACGTCAGAATTACTGATATTTTAGGCGAAAAAATGAATGTAAAAACAAAATTTTTTACGTGACAAAAAATTATTTCAGTTATAAAAATAAATAT